>NC_005070.1:1872500-2172500 GCF_000195975.1 Parasynechococcus marenigrum WH 8102 | reverse complement strand
GACCTACCGCGGCTATCCAATGCAGGACCTGGCGGCCAACAGCAGCTTCCTGGAGACAGCCTTTTTGCTGATCTGGGGGGAGCTACCCAGCCGCGATCAGCTGGCGGAGTTCGAGCACGCCGTACAGATGCACCGGCGGGTGAGCTTCCGGGTGCGAGACATGATGAAGTGTTTCCCCGCAAGTGGGCATCCGATGGATGCGCTGCAATCCAGCGCAGCATCCCTGGGGCTGTTCTATTCCCGTCGGGCCATCGACGATCCGCAGTACGTGTATGACGCGGTGGTGCGGCTGATCGCCAAGATCCCCACGATGGTTGCGGCCTTCCAGCTGATTCGGAAGGGCCAGGATCCGATTCAGCCCCGCGACGACCTGGCCTACTCCGCCAATTTCCTCTACATGCTCACCGAGCGTGAGCCGGATCCTCTGGCGGCACGCATCTTCGACCGTTGCCTGATGCTTCACGCCGAGCACAGCCTCAACGCCAGCACCTTCAGCGCCCGCGTCACCGCCAGCACACTCACCGATCCCTACGCCGTGGTGGCCTCGGCGGTGGGCACCCTTGCCGGACCTCTGCATGGGGGAGCTAATGAAGATGTGCTGGCGATGCTGGAAGAGGTGGGAACAGCCGAGAACGCCGGCGCCTATCTCGATGAAGCCATGGCCGCCAAGCGCAAGATCATGGGTTTCGGCCACCGTGAATACAAGGTGAAGGATCCCCGTGCGGTGATTCTTCAGGCCTTGGTGGAGGAGATGTTCGCCCGCTTTGGCCACGATGAGCTCTACGACGTAGCGGTGGCCATCGAGCGGGAGGCGGAGTCCCGCCTCGGGCCCAAAGGCATCTACCCCAACGTCGATTTCTATTCAGGCCTGGTGTACCGGAAGCTCGGCATCCCGAGGGATTTGTTCACGCCGGTGTTCGCCATCGCACGCGTGGCTGGCTGGCTGGCCCATTGGCGGGAGCAGCTCGGGGCCAATCGCATTTTCCGGCCCTCTCAGATTTATTCGGGCTCCCAGCTACGCGCGTGGATGCCCATAGATGAGCGTGTCACCGCTCCGGCCGCTTAAGTTGCAAGGACTTCAGTCGACACCATGGTGAGTCCGGGACTGGACCTTGAACTGAGTTTCAGCCAGGCGCTTCAGGGATTTGGCCTGTCGGAGCAGGCCGCAAGGCTGCTCTGGCTGCCTCTCCCGATGCTGCTGGTGCTGGTGGCTGCAGTCGTTGGCGTGCTGGTGTCGGTTTGGCTCGAGCGCAAGATTTCTGCGGCGGTGCAACAGCGGATCGGACCCGAATACGCCGGTGCCCTTGGTGTGCTTCAGCCCCTCGCCGATGGCCTCAAACTGCTGGTGAAGGAGGACATCATTCCGGCTCGAGCCGACAGCCTCCTGTTCACCCTCGGCCCTGTGTTGGTGGTGATCCCTGTGATCATCTCCTGGCTGATCATCCCCTTCGGTCAGAACCTGCTGATCAGCAACGTCGGGGTCGGCATTTTTCTGTGGATCGCGTTCAGCAGCATTCAGCCGATTGGCCTGTTGATGAGTGGTTATGCCTCCAACAACAAGTACTCGTTGCTCGGTGGTCTTCGGGCTGCGGCTCAGTCGATCAGCTACGAAATCCCCCTGGCGCTTGCTGTGCTGGCCATCGTGATGATGAGCAATTCGCTCAGCACGGTTGACATCGTCGGTCAGCAAACTGGCGCCGGCATCCTGAGTTGGAACATCTGGCGCCAACCCGTGGGCTTCCTGATCTTCTGGATCTGTGCCCTGGCCGAGTGCGAACGCCTTCCCTTCGATCTTCCTGAAGCTGAAGAGGAGCTAGTGGCTGGCTACCAGACCGAGTACGCCGGCATGAAATTCGCCCTCTTCTACCTGGCTGGTTACATCAACCTGGTGCTCTCGGCTGTTCTGGTTTCCGTTCTCTATCTCGGGGGCTGGGGTTTTCCGATCCCCGTGGAATGGCTGGCGGGCTGGTTGAACCAGCCGATCGATGCACCGGTGATTCAGGTGATCACGGGATCCGTTGGCATCGTGATGACAGTGCTGAAGGCCTACTTGCTGGTGTTTGTGGCCATCCTGCTGCGCTGGACCACCCCCCGGGTTCGTATCGACCAGCTGTTGGATCTGGGCTGGAAATTCCTGCTTCCTTTGTCTCTGGTCAATCTCCTGGTGACCGCCGCTCTGAAACTGGCGTTCCCCGTGGCTTTCGGCGGTTGATCCCTCTGGATCGTTCTGCACCGGCCATCATGGATTCGGTGATCTGACTCTCGCTCTCTTCCAGGCTTCTCGCCATGTTCGGATTTCTCAAACAGGTCGGTGACTACACGCGGGATGCCGTGGATGCCGCCCGCAACCTGGCGCAAGGCTTTTCGGTCACCTTCGACCACATGAAGCGCCGTCCGGTGACGGTGCAGTACCCCTACGAAAAGCTGATTCCTTCCGAGCGGTACCGCGGCCGGATCCACTACGAATTCGACAAGTGCATCGCCTGTGAGGTGTGTGTTCGGGTCTGCCCGATCAACCTGCCGGTGGTCGATTGGGTGATGAACAAGGCGACGAAGAAGAAGGAGCTGCGCAATTACTCCATCGACTTCGGAGTCTGCATCTTCTGCGGTAACTGCGTGGAGTACTGCCCCACCAACTGCCTGTCGATGACGGAGGAGTACGAATTGGCAGCCTTTGATCGCCACAGCCTCAACTACGACAACGTTGCTTTGGGTCGCTTGCCAACGAGCGTGACCACCGACCCTTCGGTGCAGCCACTGCGTGAGCTCGCCTATCTCCCCGCCGGTGAGATGGACCCCCATGGCGTGCCGAACGATCGTCCCCGTGCGGGACAGCTTCCCTCACAGGTGCTTGAAACCCTGGCACCCCCTGCAAAGGTTGGTGCCAAGAATGAGGGACAATCCACCGGTACAACCCAGGAGGGCGAGGCATGAGCATTGCCACAACCACCGAACTGATCTGTTTCCTGGTGTTGTCCGCGGTCGTGGTGACCGGTGCCCTGGGGGTCGTACTGCTCAGCAACATCGTCTATTCCGCCTTCCTTCTGGGAGGTGTCTTCATGGCCGTGGCCGGTCTCTACCTGCTGCTGAATGCCAGTTTTGTCGCCGCGGCCCAGGTCCTCGTGTACGTGGGGGCGATCAATGTGTTGATCCTGTTCGCGATCATGCTCGTGAACAAGCGCGAGGACCTCAAGGCCATCGCTGGATTGAACGTTCGACGGGCTGTTTCGGGCGGGGTTTGTCTGGGGCTGCTGGCGCTGCTGGTCCGCGTTGTGCTCACCACTCCCTGGTCCTTACCTGGCCCTGCTGCTGTGGGTGAAGAGGCAACCGCTCGCATCGGCGAGCACCTGTTCACCGACTACCTGTTGCCCTTTGAGGTGGCGTCCGTATTGCTGCTGATGGCGATGATCGGAGCCATCGTTCTGGCTCGCCGAGATGTGCTGGCGACGGATGTTGTGACCGGTGAGGTCGCTGATCAGGGCCTGATCGAAAAATCCCGCACCCCGCTGCTGGTTGAGCGGCCTTCCTCCTGACCCTGAACGATGACCGAGCTTCTTTCTCAACTTCCTTCGCTTCAGGCCTACCTGCTGCTGGCAGCGATGCTGTTCTGCATCGGCGTCTGGGGATTGATCAACAGCCGCAACGCTGTGCGGGTGCTGATGAGCATCGAGCTGATGCTCAATGCAGTGAACATCAACCTGATGGCATTTTCGTCCTATGTCGATGGTGACCTGATTCGCGGTCAGGTATTCGCTGTGTTCGTGATCACAGTGGCTGCTGCAGAAGCAGCCGTGGGTCTTGCCATCCTGCTGTCGCTCTATCGCAACAGGGTTACCGTCGATATGGAACAGTTCAACCTGCTCCGCTGGTAACCATCCACAGGGGCCATGCGTCTCGATCGGGTCTGGGTGATCTATCGGGCTGACAGCCAGCCTGCTCAACGTGAAGCCCGTCAGTGCGCCAAGGAGCTCAAGGCTCTTGGTAGTGAGGTGACCACTGCCATGTCTGGGGCCCGGGTCAACCCATTCCCAGGCCTGTTGGCGACGCAGGAGCAACTTCCTGATCTGGCGGTGGTGCTCGGGGGAGATGGCACTGTTCTGGGGGCTGCCCGCCACCTGGCCGTCCACGACATCCCCATTCTCAGCATCAATGTGGGGGGGCATCTCGGCTTCCTCACCCATGACCGCCGTGTGCTGCGGGGGGATGAGATCTGGCAGCGTCTTCTCAATGATCAGTACGCCATGGAGCGGCGGATGATGCTTCAGGCGATGGTGGATCGCCGCAGCGCTGAGGAGCGGGCGGACGCACCGACGCCGCTGCAGCAGCCTGATGTCGAGGACGATGACGAGCACCACTGGGCGCTCAATGACTTTTATCTGCGCGCTTACCGCGATGAGATTTCACCCACCTGCACCCTCGAATTGGAAATCGATGGGGAAGTGGTGGACCAGATCCGCGGCGATGGACTGATCCTTTCAACTCCCACCGGTTCCACGGGCTATGCCCTTGCAGCTGGGGGTCCGATTTTGCATCCGGGCATCGACGCCATTGTGGTGGCACCGATCTGCCCGATGAGCCTCTCCAGCCGCACGGTGGTGGTCCCGCCGCGGGCCCGACTGGTGATCTGGCCCTTAGGGGCCGGTGACCATCGGATCAAACTATGGAAGGACGGTGTTGGCTGCACGGTGCTGGAACCAGGCGAATGCTGCGTGGTGCAGCAAGCCCGCCACCATGCCCAGATGGTGCAACTGAACCAGAGCCCTTCCTATTACCGCACCGTGGCCTCCAAGCTGCACTGGGCCGGAAGCCTGACGGCAGCCCAGCCCTCCCACAACTGAGCGAACCATGGCCGTCGAAATCGAACGACGCTTCTTGTTGAACGGTGAGGACTGGCGATCTCTGGCGGGAGAACCCCAGCCACTGCGCCAGGGCTACCTGGCCGCCAGCGCCGAAGGCATCACGGTGCGGATTCGTCTGCGTGGGGCTGAAGCCGCCTGGCTCACTCTCAAGGCAGCCGCCGATGCCATTGGGCTGGTGCGCCATGAGTTCGAATACGCCATTCCGGTTGCGGATGCCGAGTCGCTGTGGACCCTGGCCCCCCATCGTCTGGAGAAGACCCGCTACCAACTCTCCTTGGCTGGCGGGGACTGGGTCGTTGACCACTTCGCCGGACGCAATGGTCCCTTGCTGCTGGCGGAGGTGGAGCTGCCAGCCGCGCAAACACCCCTGGAGATTCCGTCGTGGTGCGGGCAGGAAATCACCGGCGATGGGCGCTGGTCCAATGCAGCATTGGCCAGGCGGCCGCTGCAGGATTGGCCTCTGACAGAACGGCAGGCCTTCGGTTACGCCTGAGCAGACCTGGAAGACTCTTTCGATTTCCTTTAGGTTTGAACAGCAGCCGCTTTCGGGCGATGGTGGGCCTCTACGACCGGGAAGGAATGCTTCGTTTTGTTGGCAGAAGCTTGGAGGCCTGCGTCGAGTACGCCGCCTTGTTCAAGATCCAACTGTCGTCCAGTTCCCTACAGGAGCTCCCCGAGCCCGCTCAGCCCGGGATGATCATTCGGGGCCATCGGCATCTGGAAGGGCACAGCAGTTGAAGCCATCCCGGCAGATCTTGCCGTTGTCCATCGCCCAGTTCAGCAGTGCCACACGGTTTTTTGAGCCCGTTTTGGTGAACACGTTGCTGACGTGGTTATCCACCGTGCGTTTGCTGATGGTGAGCCGGTCAGCGATTTCTTGATTGGTGAGGCCCTCCGCCACCAATTCAATGATCTCAATCTCCCGTGCTGAGAGAGAAATGTTGAGGGGATCGCTTGGATCGCTGCTGGACATGGGCCTCAACCACCCTTTCAACTAATGGTAGTCCCGTCGGATGATCTGATCCTGCATAGTGGGCTCCATCGGCAGTTCAGGGTTTGACGACGGCGCTCCAACGCGCGATTGAGTCCGGTCAGCAGGCGATGACGGCGGAGGTGATGCCCCCCCGGGGAGGAGATCCCTCCCACACGCTGGCCATGGCGGACCATCTCAAGGGACGGGTGCATGCCGTCAATGTCACCGACGGCAGTCGTGCGGTGATGCGGATGAGCAGCCTGGCGGTCTGCCGTCTGCTGCTGGATCGAGGCCTGGAGCCTGTGTTGCAGTTGGCGTGTCGGGATCGCAACCGTCTGGCGCTGCAGGCGGATCTGCTGGGAGCCCATGCCCTAGGCATCCACAACCTGCTCTGTCTCACGGGTGATCCCGTGCGGGCGGGTGATCAGGCCGATGCCCGACCGGTGAATGAGTTCGAATCGGTGAAGCTGCTGCGTCAGGTGACGGCCTTCAATCAAGGGAAGGATCCCGTGAAGGCTGATTTGCCGGATGGTGCGACGCAACTGTTCGCCGGCTGTGCCGCTGATCCCCAATCGCGCAGCTGGAGTGGGCTGCAACGGCGCTTGCATCGCAAACACGAAGCCGGTGCTCGCTTTGTGCAGACCCAGATGGTGATGGACCCTTCAGCACTGGAGCGGTTTCAGGTTGAGTTGGCGGAACCGCTGAACCTGCCGGTTTTGGCGGGTGTATTTCTGCTCAAGTCGGCTAAGAATGCCCGCTTCATCAACCGTGTGGTGCCGGGTGCCTGCATCCCTGAAGACCTGATTCTGCGGTTGGAATCAGCAGATAATCCCGCCATGGAGGGGGTGGCAATCGCGGCGGAGCAGGTGAAGCGTTACCTCGGAATTGTCCAGGGGGTTCACCTGATGGCGATCAAAGCTGAGGAACGGATCCCCTTGGTGCTTGATCAAGCTGGAGTTAATCAGCTGGCTGCCTGAGTGAGCTCGGTTCCCAGCAGTTCGGCCATGGCTTTCTGCTGCGGTGAAGGCTCCACGAGGTCCTGTCTACGCGCATCGGTGATCAACCAGTCCAGCGCTGCTTCCTGAAGGTCGAAGTGGTCGCCATCCTTGCCCACGCAGTAGCGGCCGAACACCAATTTCTCCACCAACTGCACACCGGCTCCAATCCGGGAATAGTCAAAGATGATCGAATTGTCGATCACGGCTCCTTCACAGATGTGGCAGCTGGGGCCAATCATCGCTGGGCCAACAATCGTTGCACCGTCTTCGATCTTGGTCATGCCTCCCACGTAGACCGGACCGCTCACGTTGATCTTGTCCCAGTTGGCGGCAACGTTGAGGCCGGTGTAAACACCCGGCTGAATTTCTTTGCCGGGAATGCCCACCTGACGCACATCCCCGAGAAGAACGCTGCGGATGGCCTGCCAGTAATCAGGCACCTTGCCGATATCCACCCACTCGAAATCCATCGGAATGGCATAAAACGGTGCCCCGAGCTCCGCCAGTTTCGGGAACAGGTCGGAGCCGATGTCAAAGGATACGCCCGACGGGATGTGATCAAAAATCCCAGGTTCGAAGATGTAAATGCCGGTGTTGATCGTGTCACTCAAGGCTTCTTCCACCTTGGGTTTTTCCTGGAAGTGGGAGATCCGGTCTTCAGCGTCTGTGACCACGACGCCGTAGCTGCTTACCTGTTCCTTGGGGACGCGCTTGGTGACAAGGCTGGCAAGGGCACCTTTCTCTCGGTGGCGACGAACCGCTTCGGTGAGGTCGAGATCGATCAGAGCGTCACCGCAGAGCACCACGAAGGTGTCGTCGAAGAAGTTCTGGAAATCCTGAATTTTCTTCAGTCCGCCAGCTGAACCCAGGGCGCTGCCGATCAGTTCGCCATCTTCAATCCGCCCTTCGAAGCTGTAAGCGATCTCCACGCCGAAGCGCTGCCCATCGCGGAAATAATTTTCGATCTCCTCAGCCAGGTGGGAGACGTTCACCATCACCTCGTTGAAGCCATGCTCCTTGAGCAGTTCAAGCAGAAACTCCATCACGGGTTTCTGCAGGATCGGGATCATCGGTTTGGGGATCACATGGGTGATCGGCTGGACCCTTGTTCCCTTTCCGGCCGCCAGGATCATCGCCTTCATCGGCGTTTCTGACATCACAGGATGGTGAAGACTAAACCGCTCCTCAAGCCGCCTGCGTCGTTCGGGTCGGCACTGGATCTGGCACCTCCAACCGGGTGATCGGGAGCTGGGTGAAGCTGCCGCTGGCTGGGATCCGTTTCAGCCGGAGGGGAGCATGTAACCAGCCCTCCTGCTCCAGTTCCACCGCCCCCTGGGAGGACAGAAACAGCAGAGCCCAGAAGACTCCCACCCGATCGGTGTCCAGATCGCCTGGAGCCACGCTGGTCCAGCGCTGAACCAAGCGTTCAAAGTCGATCCAGTCCAGGGCGTCCTCCCAGCCGTTGAGATAAACCCCCAGGGCTGCTGTGGTTTCTGGCAGTTTTTCTCGGTGGGCCAGGCCCGCTACCTGAGCGATCGCTTCGCGGTTGCTGAAGCGCCGCTTGCGTTGGCGGCGGCGGGCTTCGAGCTCGTCGGCTTCAAGGTGCTCGGCGATGGATTCCAGTTGTTCGATCAGCTCGCCGAGGGTGACCGGCCGCCGCAACGGCGGCGGGGCCACAGGCCGGCGTTGAAGATGACGTTCTGGTCGATGCGGCAGATCGAAGCTCTGGTCCAGCCATCCCTGGGCGTCGAACTCGGCATCGATGTACTCCTCCACCTCAACAGGAGGCGGCAAGATGCTGGCTTCAAGCACCTCGGCTTTCAACCCCACCAGCACTGAGGCGGCCAGGAAGGCCTCACTGCTGTCCGCCAGGTCACGTTCGTAGCTGCCGCCTCGGCCATCGAGGACTGCCGCCACCTGCCGTGGCACCTCGATGCGTTGGCGGAGCTGATCCAGAAAGCCGTCCACGACGGCGATCACATCCACATCCCAGGGGTCGAGCTCCCCCCGTTCAGCTGCGTCCTGCAGCAGGCGGATGGCCAGGCGGGCGCCTGCATCAGCACTCTCATGGCTGGCCGCCTGGGGCACGTGCGATCCCGATTGAGCTGAAGGTATCGGTCCTTCAGCTCAGATGCCAGTGGCAGCCTGGGATCAGGCGGCGTCGCTGCTGTTGTCATCCCCCTGGCTGCTGCTGCTGACTGTGGTGGCCGGCAGCAGGCCGAGCTGGGTCTGCACCGTGGAGCGATAGCGGTTCAGGTCTGTTTCGAGTTCCTGGATGCGCACCTGCTGAGCTTCAAACTCGCTGGCCTGCGTGATGCGTTCCACATTGTTCAGCATCCCTGTCCAGGCGGCGAAGAACCAGGCGGACACAGCACCAACACCCGCCACCAGCAGCAACAGGCCAGCCAGCGGCAGGGTGTAGTTCATCCCGGGCAGAACATGAACGGTGGTGGGGGCGGTGTTCTCGAGGGTGAAGAACACCGTGAGCAGTCCGAAGCCGAAGATCAGGCCGAAGTTGATCTGGCGCATGGAAAGGGCCGAATGCGATCAGAACTTACGGACTTCAACGCGCTCTGGGGCAGACCTCGACACTTGTTTACGAGGCTGGAACCGATGGCGCGCTCAGGACTGCCGGCACCGCTGGAGCCTGGCCACGGATTAATGGTGCGGTGGGTTGGGTGATCCGTTCCATGGCACCGAGGTCACGTCCCACCAGGGCTTCGATCGATCGGCTGTAGCTGTCGGTCATCAGCCGTGGGTAGAGGCCGATGCCAATGATCGGCACCAACAGACAGCCGATGATGTACACCTCACGCGGCTCTGCGTCCACGAGGTTGGTGTGGGAGACCAGCTCCTGCTTCTCCTTGCCGAAGAAGATCTCCCGCAGCATGGAGAGCAGATAAATCGGTGTGAGGATCACACCGACGGCGGCCAGGCAACAGATCACCACCCGGAACGGCAGGGTATAGGCCTCATCGGTGGCAAAGCCTGCGAACACCATCAGCTCGCTGACGAAGCCGCTCATGCCCGGCAGCGCCAAGGAAGCCAGGGCGCAGACGGTCCAGAGCGCGAACATCGTTCGCATCTTCTGACCCACACCACCCATTTCGTCCAGTTGAAGAGTGTGGGTGCGGTCGTAGGTGGCACCCACGAGGAAGAACAGGCTCGCTCCGATCAGCCCGTGGCTGATCATCTGCAGCATGGCGCCGCTGGTGCCGAGGGCACTGAAGCTGCCCACACCAATCAGCACAAAGCCCATGTGGCTGATGGAGCTGTAGGCGATCTTGCGCTTGAGGTTGCGCTGGGCGAAGGAGGTGAGCGCGGCGTAGATGATGTTCACCACCCCGAGCACGATCAGAAGCGGTGCGAACTGGGCGTGGGCAGCAGGCAGCAGCTCGCAGTTGAACCGCAGCAGGGCGTAGCCGCCCATCTTCAGCAGGATGCCCGCCAGGAGCATGTGCACCGGGGCCGTGGCCTCACCGTGAGCATCGGGAAGCCAGGTGTGCAGCGGCACAATCGGCAGCTTCACCCCGAAAGCGATCAACAGGCCTGCGTAGCAGAGCAATTGGAAGCCACTGCCGAAGTCCTTCGCCGCCAGGGCGGTGTACTCAAAGCTGGGGGTTCCTCCGCCAAAGAAGCCCATGGCCAGGGCCGCCAGCAGGATGAACAGGGAACTTCCGGCGGTGTACAGGATGAATTTGGTGGCGGCGTACTGGCGCTTCTTGCCACCCCAGATCGCCAGGAGCAGATACACCGGGATCAGCTCCAGTTCCCAGGCCAGGAAGAACAGCAGCATGTCCTGCACGGCGAACACGGCGATCTGGCCGCCATCCATCGCCAGGAGCAGGAAATAGAACAGGCGTGGCTTGAAGCTCACCGGCCAGGCCGCCAGGCAGGCCAGGCTTGTGATGAAACTGGTCAGCAAGATCAGCGGCATCGACAACCCATCGGCTCCAACGGCCCAGGTGAGACCAAGGTCCGGTAGCCAACTCACCCGTTCGCTCAGCTGCAGACCGCTGAGGCTCGGGTCATAACCATTGAGGTAAGCGCTCACCGTGATCAGGAAGGTGATCAGGGTGACGCCGAGGGCGTACCAGCGAATCTGCTTGCCATCACCGGAGTCCGGAATGAACGGCACCAGCAGGGCGCCCACGATCGGAACAAGAATGGAGAGGCTCAGCCAGGGCACGGTCGCCGCAATGGGGTCATTCGCCCCAGCGACTGCAAATTCGATCACGATCTGTCCCGATCACCACTGGCTGGATCGTAGAAATCACAGCCCAACTGTCATCACCTCGATAGGCGATGACACACATGAGCTGGTGAATGGTCAGGCGGTTGGTCCGCCGATGACGCCAAACAACACCACCAGACCGATCACTCCAGCGAAAACGATCAGGGCATAGAACTGGGCTCGACCCGTTTCCAGATATTTCAGACCCTCTCCACTGCCAAGGGTGAGTAGGCCAGTGAGATTCACCACGCCATCCACAACTTTGGCGTCGACCTCCAGCACTTCCCGGGCCAGCTTGCGGCTGCCACGCACGAACAACTTCTCGTTGATGGCATCGAGGTACCACTTGTTGGTCAGGAAGGCGTTGATGCTGGGGAAACGACCTGCCACCAACACACCCAGGTCAATGCGGTGCAGGGCGTAGGCCAGCACGGCCAGGGTGATGCCCACAACAGAGATGGCCACGGAAGCGCCGGCCAGGGGCAGGAACTCGTTCCAGCTGAAATGCTCGGCCATCTCCATGGCTTCCTCTGGATTCAGAAGGCCGGCGAAGCGGCTGTTCCAAGGAGTGCCCAGCAGGCCCACCAGGACCGAAGGCACTGCCAGCACCGCCAGAGGGGCTGCCATGGGCCAGGTGGATTCATGAACGCTGCCGCCAAGGGCGTGATGGTCGCCAGGGTCCTTGCCTGATGCCGTCAGCAGCTGGGCCTGCATGGCCGTGTCGTTGCCGCGGAACTCACCTTCAAAGGTGAGGAAATACAGTCGGAACATGTAGAAGGCGGTCATCCCGGCGGTGAGGAAGCCCACCAGCCAGAGGACGGGGAAGCTGTTGAAGGCCTGGCCGAGAATTTCGTCCTTGCTCCAGAACCCTGCCAGGGGGGGGATGCCGCTGATCGCGATACAGCCAATGAAGAAGGTGATGGCCGTCACCGGCATCTTCTGGCGCAGACCACCCATGAGCCGCATGTCCTGGGCAAGGACCGGTTCGTGGCCGACCACCTCTTCCATGGCGTGGATGACTGAGCCCGATCCCAGGAACAGCATCGCCTTGAAAAAGGCGTGGGTGACCAGGTGGAACAGTCCTGCGACAGGGGCTCCGCAGCCCATGGCCAGCATGATGTATCCGAGCTGCGAGACGGTGCTGTACGCCAGCCCCTTCTTCAGGTCCATCTGGGTGAGGGCGATCGATGCCCCCAGAAAGCAGGTGATCGTGCCCACCACGGCGATCACGGTCTGGACAATCGGGAACTGGCTGTAGAGCGGATCTAGGCGAGCCACCAGGAAGACTCCCGCGGCGACCATCGTTGCGGCATGAATCAGGGCGGAAATCGGGGTGGGGCCCTCCATCGCATCTGGAAGCCACACATGCAGTGGGAACTGCGCCGACTTGGCCATCGGTCCCAGGAACACCAGCAGGCAGAGCAGGAGTGCGGCCCATGGGGCAACCGCTCCTGAGCTCAGGCCATCACGCAAACCATCGGCAATGCCCTGGAAATCGAAGCTGCCTGTGGCCCAGAACAGTCCGAGGATGCCCAGCAGCAAACCGAAGTCTCCGACGCGGTTTACCACAAAGGCTTTCTGGGCGGCGTGGGCTGCACCATCCCGGTCGTACCAGAAACCCACCAGGAGGTAGGAACACATCCCCACCAGTTCCCAGAACACGTAGATCTCGAGGAGATTCGGGCTGATGATCAGTCCCAGCATCGAGCTGCTGAATAGCGCCAGGTAGGTGAAAAAGCGGACGTAGCCCTTGTCGTGGGCCATGTAGCCGTGGGAGTACACCATCACCAGCAGAGCGATGGTGGTCACCAGGGAGAGCATCACGGCGGCCAGGGGATCCACCACGAAACCCATTGGCAACACGAAGTTGCCGGCGCTGGCCCAGACGAACAGGCTTTCAACCGGCGGAGCGCCGGCCAGCTGTCCGGCAAGGATGGCGTAGCTCAACACCGCGGCTGCACCCACGCAGCTGATCAACAGCAGCGCCACCGGCTTGCGCAGCCGGTTGATGGTGCGGTTGAAACTGATCAAGCCAAGACCAGTGATCACGGCTCCCGCAAGGGGAAGCACCGGGATTAACCAGGCAAGTTCCGCGGCCGAAGGCATCCGCTTTCAACAGGTTGCCTGGAGTGTAGGCAGCTCAGCTCAGCAGAATCTCCAGTGCTGAGTTGCGCACCATTGCCGCGGCGGTAGGAATGAAGCGGTGCGCCCACCAGAACACGCCGACTGCAATCAGGATTCCCAGCTGGGCTGGTCTGAGAAATTCACGCCAATCCAACTGCTGTCGGCCATCGATCACCGCCCGAAATGGCAGCACGGATGTATTGGCTTTCAGGTCGTTAAAGGCCGCGCCAAACCGTTCCTGGAGACGGCGGTCGCCGTGCCAGACCGCAAATAAATGATGGGCGACCAGTCCGAAGCAGGTCACCAACATGAAGCTGCTGCCGATCCACAGGGCATGGGTGATGCACCAGAGGATCTGACCGATGGCCTGGGGGTGACGTGAGATGCGGATGATGCCTGTGGCGTACAGCCGAACCTGGGGTTTGAGGACGGCTGGAATCTCCAGGAGGTTGTAGGTGGCGGGGTAGAGGAAAAGGAAACTGACGGCGGTTCCAATCCAGACCAGCGGCACCATCCCCGGCACCCCCTGCAGGTTCCAGAGGCGGATGCCGTCATAGCGGTGAGCGAGGAACCAGCCGATCACAACGACGGCTGAGGGGATGCTCGCGCTGGCGAACAGCAGACGCCATGCCCTTGCCCCAATCCGGGCTTCAGCGCGTTGCCGCAGGGCCGCACCGCCGCTGTGGATCACAGCAAACAGCACCAGCAGGATCAGCATCACGATGCTGCTGTGGTGGGAAACGGCCATCGGCCTCTGAACATTGCGCCGTGATTCTGGACGCCGGCCGAGGCAGACCTAGATTCCAAGCTCTTCCGCATCGCGCGCGGTGGCCGATCTGCCCTTCACGCTGGATCAGCTCCGCATTCTTCGCGCCATCGTCAGCGAAGGAAGCTTCAAAAAAGCGGCCGACAGTCTCTACGTCACGCAGCCGGCCGTCAGCTTGCAGATCCAGAACCTTGAGAAGCAGCTTGAGGTGTCGTTGTTTGACCGTGGGGGGCGGAAGGCTCAGCTGACGGAAGCCGGGCACCTGCTGCTCAGTTATTGCGATCGGATCCTCAGCCAGTGCCATGAGGCCTGCCGTGCTCTGGATGATCTGCACAACCTCAAGGGCGGCTCCCTGATTGTCGGAGCGAGCCAGACTACTGGCACTTATCTGATGCCCCGGATGATTGGTCTGTTCCGGCAGAAGTACCCGGAAGTGGCGGTCCAGCTGCAGGTTCACAGCACGCGCCGCACGGGCTGGAGCGTGGCCAATGGCCAGATCGATCTGGCGATCATCGGTGGTGAATTGCCGCCTGAGCTCAACGACCTGCTCCAGGTGGTGCCCTACGCCAGCGACGAGTTGGCTCTGGTGTTGCCGGTGAAGCATCCCCTGGCTCGCCTGGCGGAACTCACCAAAGAAGACCTCTACAGACTGGGCTTTGTCTGCCTTGATGCCCAGTCCACCACCCGCAAGATGGTGGACCAGTTGCTGGCTCGATCCGGGTTGGACGTTCAGCGGCTGCGCATCGAAATGGAATTGAATTCGCTGGAGGCGATCAAAAACGCTGTTCAGGCAGGCCTCGGCGCTGCATTCGTACCGGTGGTGTCAATCGAGCGGGAGCTGGCGGCCGGAACAATTCACCGCCCGGTCGTGGCGGATCTCCAGGTGCGTCGACAGCTGAAGCTGATCACCCACCCCGCCCGTTACAGCTCCCGCGCTTCAGCGGCTTTCCGGCAGGACGTGCTGCCGGTGTTCGCCAGTGCAGACAGCCCGTTGCGCCAAGCCAAGCCGTCCCAGCCCCAACCGCTGCAGGCCTGAATGGTCAGAACTGATCGGCTTCCGGCGTGACGCCGGCTGCGTCATCAGCGATACCACGGGTGAGGAACTTGTTTTCGCTGATGTCGGTCTGGTAAACGCAACGCACCACAGGTTTGTCGCGTACAGAGCCGATATAAGCAAAGGTGTTCATCCGCTGCTTGCACTCGCGTTCCTGGTTCGCGGTGATGGCTCCTTCCTTGCGCAGTACACTCCAGTTTTCCCGTCGAATCACACAGCCGGGCTGAAGCGTGGGTTGGGTGACGAAGCTGCTGGAGGGGTTGAGCGTTGTGTACATCTCAATATCCATCACGAAGGCGCTGGCCCCCCACTGACGGCAGAACTCGGGATCCGGAACGGCCATGTCCAGCTGCTGAGAGCTGGCGATGTTGCCCTGATCGCCCTGGGTGGTGCTGGTAACCGCACTGCCAATACCGATGCCCACCACCAACACTCCTGCCAGCACCGCTGCCGTGAGCGTGCTGAATTGGAATCCACCCTGCCCCTCATTGCCCTGAGGTGGACCGGGGGGGCGTCCATAGCCACCACCGCGGCGCTCAGGCCTGTCGTAGCGATCGGGCCTGTCGTAACGGTCGGCTCTGTCGTAGCGGGAACGGCTCACAACAGGTCCGGTGTGCGAGGAAGACCCATAGAAAAGTTTTGAACCCGGCCATCCGGGTTGTAGCTGAGTTCCCCGGCCTGCAGCAGCTGGCGGATGTAGCCCTCCAGGTCTGTACCGATCCGCCGGAGGCTGTAGTCGCTGAGTTCGCCACCGGCGCCGGCCTCCACCAACTGCTGAAAGCGCTGTTGCACTTTGCTCACCACGGCGTCCGACCAGAGGAATTCATTGTCGGGATCAAGGTCCAGGGTCAGCTCATCCGCTGATGGCACCAGATCCTGGTTGTCCACCCGTGCCGTGAACAGGCGTACATGGCGGGTGGTGCATTTCAGCAGGGTGTCAGCCATGGCGTGCGTTGGGGACGTGCGTCGACTTTAAGAAGCGAATGGGGATCAGGCCCTTTTAAGGTTGGTTTCAACTTTTCACCATCCGCATGCGCGTCGCTATTGCCGGAGCCGGTCTTGCGGGTTTGTCCTGCGCCAAATATCTGGCTGATGCAGGCCATACCCCAATCGTGGTGGAGGCACGCGATGTACTTGGCGGCAAGGTGGCGGCCTGGAAAGACGAGGACGGTGACTGGTACGAAACCGGCCTACACATCTTCTTCGGGGCTTACCCCAACATGCTGCAGCTGTTCAAGGAGCTGAACATCGAAGACCGGCTGCAGTGGAAGAGCCACTCGATGATCTTCAACCAGCAGGACGAACCAGGCACCTACAGCCGTTTCGACTTTCCCGATCTGCCGGCACCGGTGAATGGCGTGGCGGCGATCCTGGGCAACAACGACATGCTCACCTGGCCCGAGAAAATCAGCTTCGGTCTGGGCCTCGTGCCCGCCATGCTGCGCGGCCAGGGTTACGTCGAAGAGTGCGACAAATATTCCTGGACCGAGTGGCTGCGGGTCCACAACATTCCCGAACGGGTCAACGATGAAGTGTTCTTGGCGATGAGTAAGGCCTTGAATTTCATCGATCCCGATGAAATTTCTGCCACGGTTGTGCTCACAGCGCTCAATCGTTTCCTGCAGGAGAAGAGTGGCTCCAAGATGGCTTTCCTTGATGGGGCGCCCCCGGAGCGGCTTTGCCAGCCGGTGGTCGAGCACATCGAATCACTTGGAGGTGAAGTGCACCTCGACAGCCCCCTGCGGGAAATCAAGCTCAATGAGGACGGCTCCGTGGCGGCGTTCCACATCGGTGGTGTGAAGGGCAAGGACAGCTTTGACCTCACCGCTGATGCCTATGTGAGTGCGCTGCCGGTGGATCCGTTCAAGCTGCTGCTGCCGAAGCCCTGGAAGCAGATGGAGGTGTTCCGAAAGCTTGATGGGCTTCGCGGTGTTCCGGTGATCAACCTCCACCTGTGGTTCGACCGCAAGCTCACCGATATTGATCACCTGCTGTTCAGCCGCTCCCCTCTGCTCAGCGTCTATGCCGACATGAGCATCACCTGTAAGGAGTACGAGGATCCCGATAAGTCGATGCTGGAGCTGGTGTTTGCCCCCGCCAAGGATTGGATCGGCCGACCGGATGAGGAGATCATCGAAGCCACCATGAGTGAACTCCACAAGCTCTTCCCCATGCACTTCGGCGGTGACAACCCCGCCACGCTGCTCAAGTACAAAGTCGTCAAGACTCCGCTGTCGGTCTACAAGACCACCCCGGGCTGTCAGCAGCTCCGCCCCGATCAGACCACGCCGATCAAGAACTTCTTCCTGGCTGGCGATTACACGATGCAGCGCTATCTGGCTTCCATGGAAGGTGCGGTGCTCAGTGGCAAGCTCTGCGCCGGTGCTGTGGACCAGAAGCGGGATCAGCTGTCATCATCGACCCCAGTCAGCGAGCCGGTTGCGGCCTGAGTGATGCCCCTCGCAGCCCCGGATCTCGACGCAGCCTTTGAGGCTTGCCGTCGTGAGACCGCTGAGTGGGCCAAGACCTTTTACCTGGGGACGCTCCTGCTGCCCCCGGCGAAGCGTCGTGCCATCTGGGCCATCTACGTCTGGTGCCGACGCACCGACGAGCTGATGGACAGCCCTGAGGCCCAATCCCGCCCAGTTGCTGAATTGGCGGAACGCCTGGATCGCTGGGAGGAGAAAACCCGCGCCTTGTTCAACGGAACGGTCGAGAATGATCTCGATGCTGTGATGGTGGACACTCTCGAGCGCTTCCCCCAGGACATCCAGCCCTACCTCGACATGATTGAGGGTCAGCGAATGGATCTGACCTGGACGCGCTATCCGCGCTTTGACGACCTCAAGCTTTATTGCTATCGCGTCGCTGGAACCGTTGGGCTGATGACTCAAGGTGTGATGGGGGTTGATGGTGCCTACACCTCGGCTCCATGGAGTGACCGTCCTGACACCTCTGATGCTGCGGTGGCTCTCGGTATTGCCAATCAGCTCACCAACATCCTCCGCGATGTGGGTGAAGACCGGGGGCGTGGGCGCATCTATCTGCCGCTTGAGGATCTGGAGCGTTTTGGCTACTCAGAAGATGATCTGATGGCCGGACGTCTTAACAGCGCCTGGTGTGAGCTGATGCAGTTCCAGCTGAAACGGGCCAGGGACTGGTTCGCGCGATCGGAGGCTGGCGTGCGCTGGCTCTCCCGTGATGCGCGCTGGCCGGTCTGGACGTCCCTGCGTCTCTACAGAGGCATTCTCGATGCCATCGAGCGGGTGGATTACGACGTTTTCAATAACCGTGCCTATGTCGGCAAGGTCAGCAAATTGCTGGATCTGCCGCGTTCCTTCGTTCTGGCGCAGGCCCGCTGATCGGCCCATCGAAAAACCCCGAAGGCCTGGACATCCGGGGTTAATTGAGCTTAAGAAATGATTGATCGGCAGCAATCAGACGGCTGTCTTTTGATTGGCCAGAAGATCCTTCAGCTTGGATAGCTCACCAGCCCAACGGGGGTCCGGAGCTCCTTCACCGGGTGCGTCGCTATGGACAACCTTGTTGACGGCCTTGCGGGCCACCTGGGGCTGACCGTTGCCACCACCGTTGGGACCGCGGCGATTGCCGCCACCACCATTCTCACGGCGCTCGGAGCGCTCAACCCGCAGGGCGCTGCCGCCGAAGTCTTTGCCATTGAGCTGTTCAATCACAGCATCAGCAACTTTTTCGTCATCGACGTTGGCGAACCCGAAACCACGGGATGCTCCGGTCTCACGATCCAGAACCGATTTGAACCGAATTCCCTCTCCAACACTCTTGATCAGAGCAGCCAGCTCCTGTTCGTCAAAGGTCTGCGGCAGGTTGCCGATGTACAGGCGGATGCTCATGAAAGAAGGGAAATGCGATTCGTCGGTGTCGGACCGTCATCGTTGACACATGCAAAGTTAATCACAGAGCGTTCTGATTCCGTTTGGTCCAGCGGTGCGCTTCCTGGATTGCATCGTCGCGGCTCTGCAAGCGGCCGAAGGCTCTCTCCTGGCGCAGATGCATCAGCAGGTCCCCGAGCCGAGGGCCTGGAGCCAGCTTGAGTTCACGCTGCAGCGTGGTCCCATCCACGGGGCTGGCCGGGTGAAACAACGGGTCCTCCGAGTCCCGCCAGCGCTGCAGCCAGCAGGTCTGATGGGCTGGTTCGAGCTGAAGGATCAATGCCGCCAGATCCCGATCGAGATCCAGATGCAGTTGCACCCGCTCCCCTTCCGGCAGCGTCTCCGGGTCATCCGGTAAGCGTCGCTGCCACTGGCGCAGTCGCCGGCAACGCTGACGCAGGGCTCGACTGCCCCTCAGCTGTTCCAGCCCCTGGTCGCTGATCAAGGCGGTCAGGCGGGCCAATGGCAGAGCCTGCTCCTGTTCGTCTGTCGTCATCTGAATCGTGTCGACGGACGTCGGCAGTGGCTGATCGGCCGCCCAGGGTTGGATCAGTTCGAGTTGGCAGAGCTGCTCGATGGCTTGATCAGCCAGGGGACCCGCCACCAGTTTCTGCAGTTCCGCCAGGATCCGTTCCGGCGCTGCTTGCGTCAGTTGCTGCCGGTGCCGTCGCATCCAGCCAGCGGTCATCGGATCGAGGCTGAGGGGGATCTCAGCCATCAGCCGCAGGCCCCTCAGCAGCCGCAGCGGGTCGTCGGTGAGGTTTGATTCGCGTACGGCCGTCAGCCAGCCTTGCTGGAGGTCAGCCAGGCCGCCGGTGGGATCAATCAGCTGTGCAGGCCCATTCAGCGGCAGGGCGATGGCGTTGATGCGGTAATCCCGGCGTTGCAGGTCCGCCTCGAGACTTGCACCGTCCTGTCGGGCGATGTCCACGGTCCAGCCCCGCAGCACCAGACGGGCCATGTCCCGCTCCTGGTCGAGCACCACGCAACTGCCCCCCAGCCGATTGGCCAGGGTGCACGTCAGGGCGAGGGCACCGCTGGGGACCACAAGATCAAGATCCGGCTGGGGCTTGAGCCGATCCAGCAGGGCATCACGGACCGCTCCCCCCACCAGCACCGCCTCCGCCGGCAGAAGATCCAGGGGAAGGGGCCAGCGCTCGGGTGCCAGGCGCTCCAAAATGGCGGTAGCTGGTGGGTTGGAGGGCATGTGCATTTGTGTGGACTGCCGCTGGGTCGACCGCTGCCAGGCCTATCACGCAGTTGAACGACAACATGGCGTGGACCACCTCAGTGACGTGCCGGATTTTGAACCTCGCTCCCCGAGGATCCACGTCTCTGTGATGGATCTACCCGGGGGTGGTGCGGGAATCGAATGGGATGTACGGGCCTGCTCCAGCTTCACGCCTGATCCCGGACGCTGGGGCCGACTGCGCCCAGGACAAGCCGTGCCGGATTGATGACTGTTTCCCCTCTACTGCTGGCCCTGCACAGCTGCACCGAACGTTTCGGAGTGGCGGTGCAGGATCCAGAGACCGATCAGGGCCGCCCGCGGGTGATGGGGTTCGATGACGGACGAGGTCTCTCCAACAGCCTGATTGAGCGGGTCTCGACCCTGCTGCCCAGCGGCCGCTGGGGTGAGCTCAAGGGTTTGGCCGTTGCGACCGGGCCAGGAGGGTTCACCGGCACACGTCTCTCGGTTGTGATGGCACGAACTTTGTCCCAGCAACTCGGCTGTCCGTTGTTGGGCGTCAGCAGTTTTGCCCTGATGGCCGAGCGTCTGGCGCCTGATGAGCAGCCGTTCTGGATCACGCAACCGCTGCCCCGGCGGGGCGTGGTCGCTGGCCGATACCGCGTGGGGGCTGCCGTGGTTGAGGAGCTTGAGGCTCCGCATCTGCTTGAGGCCGACAGGATCGTGAGCCCTGCCATCGAGGCCGCTGTCGATGTGGATGCCGACGTGGAGGCGTTGCTGGGGCGTCTGCGGCAGGCCCTTCAACAGGGTGAGCCGCTGCCCTGGCAACCCGTTCTCCCCATCTATCCAACCTCTCCGGTGGGGCCGGTCTGATGGCAGGGGTCCGGGCCGGAGTTCTGCTCAGCGCAGGATTGCTGACATGGCTGGTGGTCCGAGGGCCCCTGGCGCCCTATCGCCAGGCTCTGCTGGACACAGCACCGCCCCAGCAGGTGCTGGTGCTGGGGGGTGATGTTGAGCGCGAACGGGTCGGGGCGCGGTTGGCACGTCAGCTGGATAAACCGCTCTTGGTGAGTGGTGGCAGCAACCCTGAATACGCCAGCTGGTTGGTTCAGGAGGAAGGGTTGACGACCGATCAGGTGCAGCTGGACTACAGGGCTCGCGACACCTTGAGCAACTTCACCTCAGTAGTTGATGACCTGGCGTCAGAGGGCGTCCGCCATGTGTTGGTGGTGACCAGCGCCGACCATCTGGAACGCTCCCTGGCGGTGGGCCAGGTGGTGGCCGGCAGTCTTGGCATCCACCTCACGGGCGTGCCGGTGGACTGTGAACCCACCTGCCGTGAGGAGAGTGCCTTACGGCGTTGGCGGGATTGGCTGCGAGCCGTGGCCTGGGTGGTGACCGGCCGGGACCTCAGGGATGCAGCGGATCCAGCTCCAGCAGTGCGTTGATCCGTTGCTGAAGAATGGCTGTCGTGGCGTCGAGATCAGCACGGCGGCGACTCGCCGGCGCTGGCACGGGCTCCCCCACCCGCAGCTGCAGCGGCACCAGCCGCGGTACAACTTGGCCCGTTCCCAGGGCTCGATGGCTGTTGACGATCGCCACGGGGAGCAGCGGAGCACCGCTGCGGGCGGCTAGGAGCGCAGCGCCAGGCTGTGGTGCATTCACTCGACCGTCAGGCTGGCGGGTGCCATCGAGGAAGACACCTGTCGCCCATCCCTCCATCAGTCGCGCGGTGGCCGTGCGGATGGCCTCGCGGTCACTGCCCCCTCGCCGCACCGGATAGGCGCCACAGGCGCGAATCACGGCCCCCAGCAACGGGATTGAAAACAGTTCCGCCTTGGCCATGAAGGCCACCGGCCGCCCCAGGGCATGACCTAGCAGGGGTGGGTCGAAATGGGAGCCATGGTTGGACACCACCACCACCGCTCCCTGCTTCGGCACATGGTGCAGGCCGCGGGTGGAGCCACGGAACAGCCCCCGGAAGAGTGGAAACACCAGCAGCTCACTCACTAGCCGGTAGGCAAGGCTGGGCTTAGGTGCCTGGGCCAGTGGGGCGCTGCTCACTGACCGAGATCGCCAGAGCTGGCGATCTGCGCGGTGGTCACCCCGTTCATGCTGCGTTTGGCCAGGCCACTGAGCACATTGCCCGGACCGATCTCCACCAGGGTGTCGATGCCGTGCTCCGCCATCGAGGCCATGGTTTCCCGCCAGCGGACGCCGGTGGTCATCTGTTGCTTCAAGCGTTGCTTGAGCAGGGCTGCATCGCTGCAACCGCTGGGATCGCTGTTGCTCAAGACCGGGATCCGGGCATCGCGGAAGCTGACGCCATCCAGCGTTGTGGCGAAGGCCTCTGCCGCCTCGGCCATGAACGGGGAGTGAAATGCTCCGGAAACCGCCAAGGGAATAGCCCGTTTGCACTTAAGCTTCTCGCTCACGCTCTGAACAGCGTCCGGCTGCCCCGAGATCACCACCTGGGCGTCGCTGTTGTCGTTGGCGATGCTCACCCTTTCGGTGTCGTTCACTAATGCTTCGAGCTGGCTGCGGTCGAAGCCGATCACGGCGGTCATCGCGCCGCCACCGGCGGCTGCCATCAGTTCCGATCGGGTCTGCATCAGCTTGAGGCCCGTTTCCAGGTCGAACACGCCGGCGGCATAGAGCGCCACCAGTTCCCCAAGGCTGTGGCCAGCCACAAGCGCTGCGTCGCGCCCCTGCTCGATCAGGTTGTCCACCAGCAGGGACTCCACGACGAACAGGGCTGGTTGCGTGTTGCGGGTGTCGTTGAGGTCGTCGGGACCGCTGCCGCCAACGCTGTTGCCCTGGCAGATGGCCAGCAGATCACGGCCCAGCAGCTCGGAGGCCATGGCAAAGCGTTGGCTGGCGCCGCTGAGGCTGAGCACCGGATCCGCCATACCCAGCTTCTGTGAGCCCTGGCCGGGAAAAACCCAGGCGATCGCCATGATGTGTCCGCACCGATGTGCGGGGAGATTACGCGGGCCCGCTCCAACGCAGCAGGGCTGCACCCCAGCTCAGTCCTGCGCCGAAGCCGCTGCTGGCGATGCGGTGGCCCGGTTCGATCCGTCCGTCCCGCACCGCTTCATCCAGCATCAAGGGGATGGTGGCGGCTGACGTGTTGCCGTAGTGGGCCAGGTTGCTCAGGACCTTTTCGTTCGGAATCGAGAACCGCTCAGCCACGGCATCGAGGATGCGTTGGTTGGCCTGATGCAACAACAGCCAGTCGAGGGAATCCGCTTGGGTCTCGGTTTTCTGCAGCAGCGCTTCCAAAATCGCCGGCACTTCCCGTACGGCGAATTTGTAGACCTCCTGTCCGTTCATCTGAATTGGCTCAAAGCCACCGCGCTGATGGCTGGCATCGCCCACCAGAGGTGCTCGTTCGCTGCTCTGGGGCAGCTGCAACACCGCACCGCGGCCGCCATCGGAGCGCAGCAGGAACCCCTGGAGGTCGTCCTGCTCATCGGAGGCTTCCATCACCACGGCACCGGCGGCATCCCCGAACAGCACACAGGAGCGGCGGTCGTCCCAGTCGACCCAGCGACTGAGCTGGTCGGCGCCCACCACCAGGATCCGTTGCATCGCCCCGCTGCGCAGGTACTGGGCCGCCGTGACCACTGCGAACAGAAAACCGCTGCAGGCGGCAGTGAGATCGAAGGCCGCGGCGTTCACCGCACCGATGCGGGCCTGCAGCCGCGGTGCGGATCCGAACAGATCATCGGGTGTGGAGGTGGCCAGCAGGATCAGATCCAGGCTGTCCGCCGACCATCCCGCCATGGCCAGTGCACGTTCTGCCGCAAGGCCGCTCAGTTCACCCAGGCTTTCGTCGGCCCCGATGACACGTCGGGCTGCGATGCCGGTGCGACTGCGGATCCAGTCATCGCTGGTTTCCACCCGTTGTCCCAGCTCAGTGTTGCTGATGGAACGCTGTGGAGTAGCGCTACCGCTGCCACGGAACATCACACCGCCGGTCCTGTGGAGCTGCTCGACCAAAGCGCGGTGGAAGACGAGTGGCGTCAGTCAATCACAGCCGCTCTGCAGGGCGGCCAAATCCTCCATCACGCCATGGCTGGCGGCGGAATGGGCGATGCGCAGGGCACTCACCACCGACAGGGCCTTGCTGCTGCCGTGGCCGATCACCGCGACGCCGTTGACCCCCAGCAGCAGTGCACCTCCATGTTCGGCGTGGTCGAGGCGTTTCTTGATTCGCCGCAGGTTGCTGCGCAGGAAGGCAGAGCCCACCTTGCCGCGCCGGCCTCGGGGCAGTTCAGCCCGCAGAACCCCCAGCAGCACGCTGCCCACGGACTCCAGGAACTTCAGCAGGACATTGCCGGTGAAACCGTCGCAGACGACCACATCGAACGCGCCGGACAGGACATCCCGCCCTTCACAGTTGCCGGCGAAGTGCAGACGACGTTCATCTCGCAGCAGCGCATGGGTTTTGAGGGCGAGGTCGTTGCCTTTGCAGTCCTCCTCCCCGATGTTCAACAGGCCGATCCGTGGTTGCTCCACCTGGAGTACATCGCGGCTGTAAATGTTGCCCAACAGGGCGAACTGGTGCAGATAGGCCGGTTTGCAATCCATGTTGGCGCCCACATCGAGCACCAGCACCGGTTGTCCAGGGTCCTTGGTGGGAAACAGTGCACCGATGGCTGGTCGGTCGATGCCCTTCAGCCGTCCGAGTCGAAAAATGGCGGAGGCCATCATCGCGCCGGAGTTGCCGGCGGAATACACGGCCAGGGCCTGCCCCTTTTTGACCAAATCCATCGCCAGGTTGATGCTGGCGTCGCGCTTGCGTCGCACGGCGGTGGCTTCATCGTCCATGCCGATGGAGGGGCCGCTGGCCACCAGGTCGAGATGATCCGCTGCTTGCGCCTGGGCCAGGCGCTCGCTCAGGCCCAGAGCATCAGCCGCTTCGAGAACTTTGTCGGTTTCGCCGACAAAGCGGATTTTCAGAGGCAGGCGCTCGATGGCTTCGAGGCAGCCCTCGAGGATCGGGCCGGGGGCGTGGTCCCCGCC
Organism: Parasynechococcus marenigrum WH 8102; assembly: GCF_000195975.1. Classification (GTDB taxonomy): domain Bacteria; phylum Cyanobacteriota; class Cyanobacteriia; order PCC-6307; family Cyanobiaceae; genus Parasynechococcus; species Parasynechococcus marisnigri. Next base: position 2,147,364 of record NC_005070.1, on the reverse strand, counting down.
CATGCCATCCACGGCCACCCAGAGGCGGTCGGCCTCCTGGATCTCTTCATCGTCGGTGTTGCCCTGCAGCCAGCGCAATGGGTCAAACACCAGCGGTTGCAGCATGGAATTGGCCACCGTTCCCGCAACGGTTCCCGCTGCTGAGGCGGAGCTGGTCGCTGTATCCACCAGGGAGGTGACCGCGGCATTGCGGCGATACCAGATCACCAGGCGGCGGATCGCCCGGGGTCGGTTGCTCTTGCTCCTGGACTCTGGGGTCCGGGAGGAGTCAGGGTCCTTCGGAGGCAACGGAGTCGATGATGCGCTGGAACAGGTAGCCGGTACCGCGAGCCGTGAGGATCAACTCGGGGTTAGCAGGATCATCCTCCAACTTGGAGCGAAGCCGCGAAATGTGGACATCCACCACGCGGGTGTCCACATGGCGTTCCGGGGTGTATCCCCAGACTTCCTTGAGAATTTCTCCCCGATTGAATGGCTCACCGGAGCGACTCACCAGCAATTCCAGCAGGCTGAATTCCATCCCGGTCAGTCGGATCCGCTCGTCGGCCCGGAACACCTGGCGTTTGTTGGTGTCGATGCGGAGATCCGACACCTGAATCACCCCCGAGTTGGGGATGCCAGCCACGGATTCCTTCTCCACCCGACGCAGCACGCAACGGATGCGGGCTTCCAGCTCCTTTGGGCTGAACGGTTTGACGACGTAGTCATCGGCCCCGAGCTCAAGACCCGTGATCCGGTCCGCCACATCGCCGAGGGCCGTCAGCATCACGATCGGCACATCGGATTCCTTGCGCAGCTCCTGGCAGACGCCGTAGCCGTCCAGCTTCGGCATCATCACGTCGAGCACCACCAGATCTGGAGCCGTGTTTTCGAACAGCTCGAGCGCTTCGGTGCCGTCGCAGGCCGTGACGACGTTGTACCCGATCATCGACAAGCGGGTTTCCAGAATCCGTCGGATCGAGGCCTCGTCATCGACCACGAGGATTGTTTCCTTGGAGGGGGTCGTGGCCGTCATGACGCCTGGGGCGTTTTGTTCTTCTGGTCACAAATAAAAGACCTGCCCCCCCGTCCGTTCATCTAACGGCAACTTTCTTCACAGTTCGCAGTGCCTAAATCCGCCGTTGTGTTCCATTGCCAGGTCTGTGGAGCCCAGTCACGACAGTTCTTTGGGCGCTGCCCGGAGTGCGGCAGCTGGAATTCCCTCGTCGAGCAGTCCCAGCCCGCCAATGACGGCGGCCGTCGTCGCCGTGCGCCCGATGCAGACCGACCATCGACGCCGAAACGCTCCACAGCCATGGCCTCGCTGGAGGATCAGCCGATCCGGCGATTGCCAACGGGTTCCGGTGAATTTGATCGGGTGCTGGGTGGCGGGCTGGTGCCGGGCTCCCTGGTGCTGGTGGGGGGAGATCCGGGCATCGGTAAGAGCACCCTGCTGCTGCAGAGCGCGTCGACGATGGCTGCTCAAACCTCAGTGCTGTATGTGAGTGCTGAGGAGTCGGCCCAGCAGGTGAAGCTGCGTTGGCAGCGCCTGGCGGGTGGCCCCTCTGATCTGCAGCTGCTGGCGGAAACCGACCTCGAGCTGGTGCTGGAGGAGCTGGAGGCCCTGCGTCCTGCCGTGGCGATCATCGACAGCATCCAGGCACTTCACGACGCCAACCTCCCCAGTGCTCCCGGCTCGGTTGGTCAGGTGCGGGAATGTGCCGCCGCCTTGCAACGGCTGGCCAAACGCCAGACCACAGCCCTGTTGTTGGTGGGCCACGTGACCAAGGAGGGAATGTTGGCTGGACCCAAGGTGCTGGAACACCTGGTGGACGCGGTGCTCACCTTCGAAGGGGACCGCTTTGCCAGTCACCGGCTGTTGCGGGCCGTGAAAAACCGTTTCGGAGCCACCCATGAACTGGGACTGTTCGAGATGCAGGCCCAGGGCCTGGAGGAGGTGAGCAATCCCAGCGAGTTGTTCCTGAGTGAAACCCGTGCCTCGGGTGTCGCCACGATCGTGGCCTGTGAGGGATCACGTTCGCTGGTGGTGGACCTGCAGGCCCTGGTCAATGTCACCAGCTATGCCAGCCCTCGACGCACGGCCACGGGCATCGGCACCAACCGGCTTCACCAGATCCTGGCGGTGCTGGAAAAGCACATGGGGTTACCCCTCTCCCGCTTTGACTGTTACCTGGCCGTGGCCGGTGGGCTGGAGGTGGAGGAGCCGGCGGCGGATCTTGGGGTGGCGGCTGCGGTGGTGGCCAGTTTTCGCGATCTCACCCTCCCGCCGGGGACGGTGCTGGTCGGCGAGCTCGGTCTGGGGGGGCAGCTCAGACCGGTCGGTCAGCTGGAGTTACGCCTGCAGGAGGCAGCGCGGCTCGGATTCCGGCGGGCGGTGGTGCCCCGTGGCAGTGGACTAGGTGCCTTGGCCAGTGGTCTTGATCTTGCCCTCCTGGAGGCCGATGGGGTCACCGAGGCCCTGGTGCTGGCCCTCGGTGAGGACGTGACGGACCAGAAGTAGACGTGCATGTTCGTGTCATACTAAAGGGTTTGCCACTGTCAGTGGAACGGAACAAACATGGAACAGAGCATGGAACGTGACATGGAACAGATCCTATTAAGGTTTGTAACACTTCTTAAAATTTAAAGGTTCGTTAATGTCCAGCGTAAGTTTTGCCTGGATTTCGAAGATACAAATCAGTGCATAGCGGAGATATGATTTGCCTGCTAATACAGTCCATTAATATTGCCTGTTTTGATTCATTAGTCTTTAAATACGTTTGGATAAGTGGAATAGAAATTAAAATGCTTACGCTTGACAATGTGGCAGCAAAAATACCCATCGTTCCAATGCCAATTATTTAAATATTCGCAAATGCAGCTAGTAATGCAAGCCTAAAGATAGATAGAAAATAAAAAAAGCCTGCAGTTATTGCAGGCAATTTTATTCAGACTGTAGCAATTGATTCTTTTGTCTGCGCTTTGTCGTCAATACGTTTGACAAAAGCCTTTGCCGATTTGTAAGAGCCGCTTCCTGGTACGACGAGTGAATCAATTGATCCATCTTGGTACTCAATACCAACATCAAATATGTCATATTGTGGGTCATTCGTCATGACACGTTCGACAATGCGAACTTGGATGTCGCGGCCTGGGATTTTGAAGCGCATAGTGTGCATAGCTAGTGGGTTTGGTGGCCGAAGTTGTTGATGCCGCAAGATCCTGGTTGGAACTATCCATCTTTTACATTTCGACCACTAAAAAAACAGCCGGTGTTAACCGGCTATCAAGTATCAAAAAAAGCCCCGCTAGAAATGCGAGGCTATGTATTCATGCGGTTGTAGCCTTTGCAGGTGCTTTGGACTTGCGCCTAGATCGCCTGGGTTTAGCCATAGCTTCAAGAGCTTCTGAAGAGCTCTCGGAGCTTGCTGGTAGCTGCTTGGGTTCGACAGGTGCTTGAGCCATCTGGGCTTGCATGCTGGATTGTGCCAAATGGAAATACGAAATGACATCGAGCATCTCGGTGTATCCGAGCTTGCGGCCTAAATCAATATCCTTGATTTGAACACGCTTGTAATCAGATTGATCTTCTGTGATTGCAGAAACATCAACAAAACAAGCGCGACCTTTAGGCCTAAGGCTAATTTGAATACGCTTTTTGATCATTGTTGGTGACATCGATTTGATGATTGTAAGCAATGACGAGCTTGCCCATGAATCAAAGCCCATTCGGTAGACCCATGATGTCGAGTTATACTTGTCACATAAACAAGTAGCTTTTCAACAGGATCATATTGTTCGTAGGTTTGAGTAACAATCTTGAGATCGTTAATCCAGCATGTCAGAGTGTTAGGAAGCCACACACGTTCACCCTCATTTCCAAGGATGTAAGAAGCGCGGCCATCAGATGAAGAAGATGCTCCAGACACGAAGATCGTTGTTTGTAGCGTATCCTTCAGTAATTGCTAATCACTGGTGAACCCAGGGATATTGTCCGCAAGTTGGTCGAGCTGTGCTGATGCAATGGGAACTGTTTGAAATGTCATCGGGTTAACTCCGAATGGACATTAACCGATAAAGCCGGCGTTAGCCGGCGTTGTCTTACTGAAAGCTCTTGCTCATATGGCTATAGAAATTAGAATTGACTGAAGCCACTAACTGATATTAGCCGATTACTAGGAATAGTTCTGTGTGCATTACTTGCACTTACTCCAACTACAGTATTCGCAATGACTGGAAACCTGATGGAGAATATACACTCAGCTATCTCATCAATCAAGAAGGTGGAGAAAAAAGAGGATGCTGACCTGAAGTCAGTAACTCTTGCTTGTCTATCAGGTGCTAACGCATTGCGTGAAATAAAGAATGAAGAAGTTACATTTCTCACAGTTCAAGTTAATGCCTTTGTGCCTGCTATTCCTGCTCTTGCTGAAATAGAGCAGCTCAGAGAACAAGAGCAGACAATCAAAGCTGGGATGGAAAGAATCAATTGTCCATAGTTGATGTTTATTTTTTTTGTTCAGCCGGATTACTCATCTCAGATGATATTAGATGTCTCGCAAATTTTTTATCAGTTTTAGTCTTTTATAGAGATTTCATCGGATGGCACAATGCCAATATCTTGTAAATCATTGTTTGAAGAGATATCAATTTCGTCTGCACTAAATCGTGTTGCATTCCGCCATTCTAGTTCTGTGATTCTCCTTAAGCACTCGTCATATTGGGATTGATTTCCTTTAACTCTGAAATATTCAGCTCTCAAATGTTCCCAATAGATTGCATATTCGAAATCAGTCTTTGAAGTCAATTGACCTTTGCGAAAACGTGGCATGAGATTCAATTAAATTACTTCGAAGCTAACTATCAGTTGGAACGCAGGGTTGGGTAATGTTGCATCTCTTTTTCGTAGTTACCGTACATTTAATTTTCTTTATCTTTCGTTCCCCAGTAATCATCCATATTCATAACCAAATAAAGCTTCTCAACAACTACTTTTTCTTTGGTATTGATTGTAATATTGGTGTCATCACCAGGTGCGTTGTATCTAGCTCTCGCATTATTACCAAGATGAAACCTTTTTGCTCTAGATAATGCTGTCTCGATTGATTCGATATTCATTTCTTGAGCTGCTTTGCATATATTTTAACAGACTTTGCTTCTTACCCTTTGAATGCTTTCATGATCTTATGGGTTTCTTTATCTCAAAATTTAGTTTTAACTTTTTTATATCTGATGAGATATTGGAAAAGTTTAATCTTATAAATTGGCTTAATCACAAAATAGACCGTAACGAGCAAAAGCATTGGTATGACTGCAAAGTTATAAAACTCGTTACGCTAAAGCCCTTATATATTCTTTTTTTAATACACTAGTTGAAAGACATAAGAGGGAAAGGCGGCATGGTAAACGTAGCTGGTATTAATACAGCACTTATATAGATTACGGTGCTACGAGCGTAACGAGCGTAACGTCATAAGTTTTTCATACCTAGATCTACACAGTTCACGTAAAAGTTTTGATTATATATTTCCTTCTAGGTGTTTCTAATTTTTGCCCTGTGCGTGACTCAAGCTAATAGAGGGTTAAATCAAGCAATGCTTTTAAAATCCTTTGAATTGTGTATATATTGTGATAGCAGATGTGATTACCCTTTTGCTTAAATTGATGAATTTAGTTGAGCTGGCAGGTTGAGATTGTAGTTAATTCTTGCTTCTGATATTTTCTACTCGTTTATACAAGGCGACTCTATATTTGGCTACTAATTTGATTAGCTACCACCGCTCTAGCAATTTTAGGAGTCTCGTCTGGCGTCGACGTTATACCAAGACTTTTGCAACCCCCATCCCCACTGGCTTTCCAGAGAATTTTGGAACATATATGCATAAGACATGGAACATGCCTGCTCAACATGAAAAAGCCCCTGCTTATGTAGAGGCTTGAATTCTTTCCAAGCAGGGTTTTAGAACCCTTGTCTTCAGCCTTTGCGTGCAAAGGAGGTTTCTTCTCTCTTGGCTTGTGCAGTTGCTCGTATCTTTTCAATGTAGGCCTTTGCTTCTTCAGGGCCTTTGGCTGCCTCTTTCAAGGCATCGAGCTTTTCCTCTAATTCCTTGTTTTCTTGCTGGAGTTTCTTGATCCTTGCCGGCATTTGAGAGAGTTTAAATTCACTTTGCTTGATACTCTTCTTGACAAGTTTTGAGTAGTCAGTCAGTGAAGCATCTTTTTCAATCTCATCCAATTCTTTTTTCAGCTTTGCCTTGGCTTTTTCTTCATCTGTAGCTGTTTTCTTCTCCTTCAAAATAGCTTTTAATTTATCTTCGGAAATCTTGTTGCCGTCACGAAGTAATCCTACTGCTTTTAATTTTGTTTCCTCGTCTTTGATGTTTGCCACGAAGTTGAGTGTACGAGTGGAGACATCAACGAGTGCAAGCTCTGGAATAGTGTAGTCATGCTTTAACCATTTATCCCATACATTAGCGAGCTCGCGGGCTTTCGAGGAGCTGATATTAAGCTTGTTGCTTTCGCATAATGCCATCCATGTTCCTGTTTGGCAATTTTCTCTAATCTCAGCTAAGTATCTGGCTGTCTCTCTGATTGATTTGCCAGCAGCCCAGTAATATTTATTGGCATAATATGTTCTTTCTTTGAGTAATCTTATTTGATCCGGTGTTAGTCCGCTGATAATACTGGCTTCCCAGTTCTCATTGAATGTTTCCTGCAGGCCAGGCTCGATATCTGATTGAGATAAAGCCGATGGCTGCCTCTCAATCGACATGGACAGCTTCTGAGATGTATCTGATTCAAGAATATCTTCAAATTCTTCGTCAGTAATGTGACGATCTTTTGTTGTAGTGCTAGTAGTCATTGTGAGTTGTTCTCTAAAGCCAAATTAACCTCTTGTTTGGCATATGGCAAATTTCGTGAGCAGTCTCAAATTTCGCGCATGCGCGAATTGTCAATAATTCACCCTTATTGAGAAACCTGTTTTTCGGCCGAGGCCTCAGATTTGATCGTCTTCTGGTTGCATCAGGTCGATCAGGAAGTCTTCCTCCTTGCTTTTCTGCTTGCCGAATTCAATTGTCGTTATTTCTTTGGTTCTTTCTCTTATGTCAAGTCTTTCGTAGCTCTTCATTAATTCTTTGACGTCGTGGCCAGCCATCCGTGCCAGTAGAAAGATGTCTGTGCCTCTACGCAGATGATCTTCTATAAATGTTGCTCGCATTGAGTACAGGGTGTATGGGTGATTGCTGAACTTGTGGCCTTTGAGCTTGTCGGCTAGTTCTTCTCTGATTTCACGCCAGCACCTTCCGTATCGCCAGTGGCCATATGGTTCGAAGTTTAGATTTGGATTGCCAAAGACCAGCGTGTTAGGTCCTATTGAATTTGGAATCTTGTACTTAGCGCAGTAGTCCTTCAGCATCTGCATATATCTCTTTAGTTCTTTGCCTTGGTTAGTTGGTATTTCTCGCATCTGTTGTGTCTTCGCTCGGATTGTGTTGATGTACGCAACTAGCCATTCTTGTCGTTCGCCTTTGCTGTCAATCCTGCCTATGTCTCGTATCTCGACGTTTTTCCATTTGAGTTTCAAGATCTCCTCAGGACTCATCCCGGTATTTTTCATGAATAGGCAGAAATGCCAAAAGGCATCTCGCCATATTCTTGTTGCAGGTCCTTTCATTCCTCCCTGCTCATGATAATGTCGCCAATCATCACGAATGTAATCAATAATTACTTTCCAATCAGCTGGATTTATAGCTGGGTTAGCCATTCGATCCGTTTGTCTGACGATCTGTCGCGGATACCATGCTTTTGATGGCATTTCATTCAGCAGCTTGTTAGGAAGTAGATAATTATTGATCCATTGCTTTATGAAAGCAAGTTCTCTCTGCCGCATCAGAGCTGTTGTTCGTGCTCGATAAATAAAATATTCTTCAAAGGTGCTGTGATCTATCTGTTGCGTATACTTAATGCCTTTTGAGGCTATATAAGGTTCGATATACAGCCTGAAGGATTCATTCTTAGTCTTGAAAGTGCCAGGTTGTATGAGACCAGATCGTGCCCTCTTCTCTTCCTCGCCAAGATATTCATCTATTGCTGCTTTAATTGGCTTATATCTTTTTCTGCTTTGTCTTTTTGGTGCGTATACGCCAACTTGCTCGCTTATAACCTTCTTCTCTTTTGAGAATTCACTTTTAAACTTGAATGCAATATCAACGGCTTGCTCGCACGCCTCATACATGTCCTTGGCGCCTTCGATTTTCTGAAACTTGTAGTCACGGGTGAGCGACCTGTATTCCCGGTAGTAGTAACCAATCGAATTGTGCCCGCGTTGAAGCAAAACGATGTCACCTTTGATTCCGGCGACTTTCCGCTTTTCGAGGACTTTTGGCACGACCCTGTTGGAACAGACTCGGAACAACTTTAGCGCACCTCGTCAAATCCCGCTCTATGACTGGATTCTTAGGAGGTGCATTTGTCAGAAGTAGACGTCGACGTTGCTGCGCCCGGTGGATTTCAACCAGTTCTCGATGTCCAGATAGCCACCGGGGTTGAGGCGCACCGCCTGGGTCCAGGCCTCGGCGGCCTGGTCAAACCAGCGATCGGCGTCATCCTGGCGGCCGTCTTCTTCGGCGATCCGCCCCCATTTCTCAAAGATCAGCCCCATGTTCTTGAGGCATGACGGCTGGTTGGAGTTTTCGTCCAGGGCTCTGCGGTACGTCTCAATCGCCCGCTCCTCCTCGCCGTTGGACATGTAGATGATCGCCATGTTCTTGAGGGTCTCCCCACGGTCGGTGGGGTTGTCCTCGAGTTTCAGCGCCTCGTCGTAGTTCTCCAGCGCTTCGGCGTAGTCGCCATCATTCTGAGCGGAGAGGCCATCGCGGTAATAGACATATGCCTCCTTGGATCGGGCGTTGATCGGCAACAGCTTGACGATCAGGTCCGCCATCACCGTGAAGCTTTTGTCGATGAAGTTGTCGTTGCGATTACTGCGGGGCACGGCGCTCCGGCGGAAGGCCCCCATCCTGACGGGAACAGCACCCGACCTAGCCTTGCCGTAACGAACAAGCGCCAGTGAGTCCTGCGGTTCAGACCGTCGTCCTCGATGTGGAGGGGATGAAATGCGGAGGCTGTGTACGAGCCGTGGAGCGCACCTTGCTCGAGCAGCCGGGGGTGCAGCGCGCTGATGTGAACCTGGTGAGCCGTGCGGCATGGCTAGATCTCAGCGAAGCCGATGGCGATGTCGACGCCGTACTCGGGGCCTTGGCCAGTCGTGGATTTCCGGCCCGTGAACGCTCCCTGGAGCCATCGTCCGCTCGGCTTGCGACTGGAGCTTCCGGATTGACCTGGTGGCAGCAGTGGCGCCAACTTATGGTGGCCCTCACACTGCTGCTGCTGTCGGTGCTTGGTCACCTCAGCGAGGCCGGCCATCTGTCGTTGCCCCTGATCGGCAGCCTGCCGTTCCATGCCGCGCTGGCCACCGTGGCCTTGCTGGGTCCCGGTCGGCCGATTCTGCTGGGTGGATTCGCGGCTGCCCGGGCGGCTGCGCCAAGCATGGACACCCTGGTGGGTCTGGGGGTCGGCAGCGCCTATCTGGCCAGTCTTGTGGCACTGATCTGGCCCCAGGTGGGCTGGCCCTGTTTTTTCAACGAGCCGGTGATGCTGCTGGGTTTCGTGTTGCTTGGGCGCTTCCTGGAGGAACGGGCCCGCTTCCGCACCGGTCAGGCGCTGCATCAGTTGGCCCAGCTGCAACCCGATACGGCCCGTCTGGTACTGCCGGATGGCGCCATCCGGGATGTTCGGGTCGGGGCCTTGCGCCCCGGGGAGCGGCTGCAGCTGCTGGCGGGGGACCGTGTGCCCGTGGATGGTGTTGTGGTGGAGGGGTATTCGGCGGTGGATGCCTCCAGCCTCACCGGTGAACCGCTGCCCTGGCAGGCAGAACCCGGACTTGAGCTGTCCGCCGGCAGCCTCAACCTCGATGCACCGCTCGTGCTGGAGGTCACGCGGGTTGGAGCGGAAACGGCGCTGGCGCGTATCATACGCCTGGTGGAGCAGGCCCAGGCGCGTCGGGCCCCGATTCAGGGGCTGGCGGATCGCGTAGCCGGACGCTTCTGCTACGGCGTGATCGCTCTTGCCCTGGCCACCTTCCTGTTCTGGTGGCTGTTCGGCGCTTCTCAATGGCCTCAGGTGATGCAGGCGTCAGCACCTGGCATGCCCCAGGGGCATCTGATGACCAGTGGCCATGCGATGCATCACGGCGGCCTCGGCAGTGGTGCCACCTCCCCGGTCGGGTTGGCGTTGCAGTTGTCGATCGCTGTGCTGGTGGTGGCCTGTCCCTGTGCCCTTGGTCTGGCCACCCCCACCGTGATCACCGTGGCCACTGGTCTGGCAGCGCAGCGGGGCTGGTTGTTCCGCGGCGGCGATGTGATCGAAACCGCCGCCGGCCTCGATCACGTTGTGTTCGACAAGACCGGCACCCTCACCCTCGGACGCCCGCTGGTGACCAGCGTGTGGGCCAAGGACGCGGCTCTGCTGCTGCAGCTGGCCGCAAGCCTCGAGCAGAGCAGTCGTCACCCCCTGGCCCATGCCCTGCTGCAGGAGGCGCAGCGACGGGACCTGACCCTGCTGGAACCAGTGCAGGTCACCACCGTGTCCGGGCAGGGTCTGGTGGGCGAGGTGGAGGGTTGGCCTCAACCGATCCGGGTGGGACGTCCCGATTGGCTGGGTTCATTCGGCGTTGCCCTCAGCGATGAAGCCAGGACCTGGCTTGCTCAGGCCGATGGCTCCGTGGTGGCGGTGGCCCATGGCAGTGCGTTGCTGGGATTGGTTCAGATCGAAGACCAGCTGCGTGCCGATGTGGTGCCGGCGCTGGAACGCTTGCGTCAGCAGGGCCTTGCCCTGGCGATCTTCAGCGGTGACCGCGAGCCGGCCGTGCGTGCCTTGGGTCAGCAGCTGGGCTTTGAGGCGGCTGATCTGGGCTGGCAGATGCTGCCGGAGCAGAAACTGCAGCGTCTGGAGGAGCTGCGCCAACGGGGGCGGGTCGCCATGGTGGGAGATGGCATCAACGATGCGCCGGCTTTGGCCGCGGCTGATCTGGGCATCGCCATCGGCACCGGCACACAGATCGCCCAGGACACCGCCGGCATGGTGTTGATGGGAGATCGTCTGGACAACCTGCCGGAAGCGTTGACCCTAGCCCGCCGCACCCTGGCCAAGGTTCGGCAGAACCTGTTCTGGGCATTCGGTTACAACCTGATCGCCCTGCCCCTTGCCGCCGGTGCCCTGCTGCCGAGTCAGGGGGTGCTGCTGTCCCCGCCCCTGGCGGCCTTGCTGATGGCCATCAGTTCGATCACGGTGGTGCTCAATGCCCTGCTGCTGCGGGTGGCATGAGCGGTCGCTTCATTGTTCTCGACGGGATTGATGGCTGCGGCAAGTCAACGCAGCTCGATCATCTTTTGGGCTGGCTGCCGGGCAGCGGACTGATGCCGGCAGGGGCCGAGCTTATCAGCACCAGGGAACCGGGGGGGACGCCGCTGGGCCGTTCCGTGCGCGAGCTTCTTCTGCACACACGGGCGGAGCAGGCTCCGGCGCCAACGGCGGAATTGTTGCTCTACGCAGCGGATCGCGCCCAACACGTGGAGCGGCTGATCCTCCCAACCCTGGAACGGGGCGATTGGGTGATCAGCGATCGATTCTCCGGCTCGACCATGGCGTATCAGGGCTATGGCCGGGGCTTGGATCGCCAGCTCATCGATCAGCTGGAACGGATCGCCACCGCGGGTGTGCAACCGGATCTCACCCTGTGGTTGACCCTGCCGCTGGAGGAGAGTCTGCGGCGCCGGCAGGGTGATCAGGCCGACCGCATCGAAGCAGAGGGGCAGGTCTTTCTGCAGCGCGTCATTGACGGGTTTGCGGCCATTGCCGAGCAGCGGCAGTGGTCGGCCATTGCGGCGGATCGTCCGCCGGAGGCCGTGAGCCGCGCCTTGGAACGGGAACTGATGGACCGCCTGGGATGACCAATCTTTTCGAGGACCTGATCGGTCAACCCTTGGCGGTGGATCTGCTGAAAGCCGCGTTGAACCGGCAGCGCCTGGCACCGGCTTATCTGTTCGCCGGCCCTGATGGTGTGGGCCGTCGGCTGGCAGCCGTGCGATTTCTGGAGGGTGTGCTGGGGGCGGGGCAACAAGCGGAGCGGCAGCGACGGCGGCTGGAGGAGCGCAACCATCCCGACCTGCTCTGGGTTGAGCCGACGTTTCAGCACCAGGGTCGTCTGCTGACCCGGGAGGAAGCCGAGGAGGCCGGGATCACCCGCCGCACGCCGCCTCAGCTACGGCTGGAGCAGGTCCGCTCGATCAGCCGCTTCCTGGCCCGTCAACCGGTGGAGGCTGAACGGGGCATGGTGGTGATCGAAGCGGTGGAGGCGATGCCGGAGGCCGCGGCCAATGCTCTGCTGAAGACCCTGGAGGAGCCAGGACACGGGCTGTTGATTCTGCTTTCGGCTGCGCCGGAGCGGTTGCTGAGCACGATCCGCTCACGATGTCAGCTGATTCGCTTCCTGCGGCTGGCCCAGGCGGATCTGAATCGTGTGCTGGAGGGTTGTGGAGCGGTTGCTGAGCACGATCCGCCGGAGCTGCTGGCCATGGCGGCTGGTTCACCGGGTGCTCTGCTGGAGCATCGGCGCCAGCGGGCAGGCTTGCCCGAGGAGCTCACGGGGCGATTGGCATCTATGCGGGATCAACCCATGGAAGCCTTGGCTCTCGCCCGGGATGTGTGTGAAGCCCTCGATGGTGAGCAACAGCTGTGGTTAATCAACTGGTGGCAGCAGCAGCTGTGGGCCCGTGGTGCCGGTGATCGACCGTTGCAACGCCTGGAAACACTGCGGCGCCAATTGCTGTCTTTCGTTCAGCCACGCCTCGCCTGGGAGGTGGCGTTGCTGGAGCTGACAACCGGTAAGTAAGGCTCAGGCGCTGGCCCGTTCACTGTCTTGATTGCGCTCATTGCGGGCGATGGCAACAACATCTTGAAGGTCGTCCAGCTCGCCACCGATCGGCAACTCAAGGCAGTAGCCGGCTCCGTACACGGTCTTGATGAAGCGTGGCTTGCGCGGGTCAGGTTCAAGTTTGGTGCGCAGATGACGCACGTGAACACGAATGGTTTCGATGTCGTCGTCCGGTTCGTAGCCCCAGACCTCTTTGAGAATCAGGGATGGAGCGACGGTCTGTCCGTGGCGTTGCAACAGGCAGTGGAGCAGTTCGAATTCCAGGTGGGTGAGTCGCACCGGGGTGTCGAACCAGATCGCTTCAAACCGCTCAGGAACAAGGGTGAGCGGTCCGTAACTGAGGATTTCGTTGTGGTTGCTCGAGCCCACGGGAGCACGATCACTGCGGCGGAGGAGTGCCTTCACCCGCGCCTGCAGCTCTTCCAGATCAAAGGGCTTGGTGAGGTAGTCGTCGGCGCCTGAGTTGAACCCACTGACCTTGTCCTTGGTGCCGCCGAGGGCCGTGAGCATCAGGATCGGGATGCCGGAGGTGCGGTCATCGCGGCGCAGGCGCTGACAGAGGGTCAGGCCATCGACTTTGGGCAGCATGAGGTCCAGCAGGATCAGATCCGGGGTGTACTGGAGCGCAAGGGCCTGGCCCTTGATGCCGTCATCGGCCCGTTGAACGTCAAAGCCACTGTGCTCCAAATGGCCGCTCACCAGGTCGCGCATGTCCTGGTCGTCTTCGATCAACAGGATGCAAGGCTTCATCGATCTAGGGGCGGAACAAGAAAAGAAAACGGAGCGCTGGTCTTCTGGAGCGACGCTGAACGGATTCTCTCAAGCTTTTCGGGTGAGTGCAGATTTTGCGTTGTGAGAGGAATTTCAGGTTGATCCCTGAGATCCACTGCACTGCAGGCGATCTTGCGCCATGGTGATTGGCTGAGCCGAGGCGGCTGTTCAGGAAGTCTTCCGCTTCGGGCAATCGGTTGTCATGAAAATTCCTTTTTTGTCGATAAAAAAGCCACAGCAAACGCTGTGGCTTTCAAGCTCCCCGGGCGGGATTCGAACCTGCGACCAATCGATTAACAGTCGACCGCTCTACCGCTGAGCTACCGAGGAGTGACTCCCGAAGAACTTACCTGTCAGAGCTCCCGTGCTGCAAGCGTCGTTGCAGTTTTATTCCTGACATCCACGGACCAATACGCCCCGCACGCATCTCCGCTGCGCCATCGGCACAGGTCAGTTCCTCAAGCCGGTGGGTGATCCACAGCGCTGTGAGGGGGGCTTCTGGTCGTCGGCAGAGCTCCTGAACGGCGGCGAGCACGCTGGACTGACTGTCTGGATCGAGCAAAGCCGTCGGTTCATCCAGCAACAGCAGGCTCGCCTCGCTGGCCAGGGCTCCGGCAATGGCCAGTCTCTGTTTCTGGCCACCACTGAGGGCATGGATCGGTCGGCGCTCCAGGCCTGCCAGTCCTAGTTCCTCCAGCCGCAGTCGGATGCGTTCGCGGCGTTCGCTGTTGCCGAGGCCTTGATCCATGCCCAGCAACAGATCGCTGCTGCAGCTCGGCAGGAGCAGTTGATGATCCGGGTTCTGAAATACCAGAGCCGATTGATGGTCGGTGCTGATCGATCCGGATTGCGGTTCGATCAGCCCTGCGATCAGGCGAAACAGGGTGCTTTTGCCACTGCCGTTGCAGCCAACCAGCATCCAGAGACCAGGCTTCGGGATGACGAGATTGCAATCGTCAAGAACAGTCTGACCATTGGCCCACCTATGGCTCAGGCCTGTGATCCGAAGCTCAGCGGTCGCGGTCTCAGGAGTCAAAGGAGAAGCCGGGGCGCTTGCTGCCGCCCGTCGCAGCAGTCTTCTCATAAAGCTGAACGGCGAGAACCTCACTGATCAGCAGGGTGACTTTCTTGCCTTCAACTTTCTCGCAGGTGAGCTCCAGCAGGCGGGGTTGACCGCTCTCCAGGGCTTGTCGGATCTGTTGGTAAAGAGCTTCAGCGGCCTCGGCCTCCTTGCGCTGTACGGACACCGGGACGGGGCTCATGCGCAGGGCAAGTTCGATGACGTACACGGCATTGATGTCTCAAGGAACTCATTCTCGCGGAGCAGCAGCGCGCCTGACTGTTCACGCCTGGGCATTTCTACTCATCGTTTCGCCCTGGTACGGATTTCTTGCTCCAGGACGGAAAACAACACCTAGGGTTGTCGTGTAACGCTTCATGAAGCGCCTTTCTCATGACGATCGCTGTAGGACGCGCGCCTCAGCGGGGATGGTTCGACATCCTCGATGACTGGCTCAAGCGCGACCGCTTCGTTTTTGTCGGCTGGTCCGGCATCCTCCTTTTCCCCACGGCCTACCTGGCCATCGGTGGCTGGCTCACAGGCACCACCTTTGTCACCTCTTGGTACACACACGGCATTGCCTCCTCGTACCTGGAAGGTTGCAACTTCCTCACCGCTGCTGTCTCCACCCCCGCTGATGCGATGGGTCACAGCCTGCTGCTGCTCTGGGGCCCTGAAGCCCAGGGCGACTTCGTTCGCTGGTGCCAGCTCGGCGGCCTCTGGGCCTTCGTGGCCCTGCACGGCGCCTTCGCACTGATCGGCTTCATGCTG
Organism: Parasynechococcus marenigrum WH 8102; assembly: GCF_000195975.1. Taxonomy (GTDB): domain Bacteria; phylum Cyanobacteriota; class Cyanobacteriia; order PCC-6307; family Cyanobiaceae; genus Parasynechococcus; species Parasynechococcus marisnigri. The sequence goes on along the minus strand of NC_005070.1, from coordinate 2,131,789 downwards.
CGTCAGTTCGAAATCGCTCGTCTGGTCGGCATCCGCCCGTACAACGCCATCGCCTTCTCCGGTCCGATCGCGGTGTTCGTCAGCGTCTTCCTGATGTACCCCCTCGGCCAGAGCAGCTGGTTCTTCGCGCCCTCCTTCGGTGTGGCTGCGATCTTCCGCTTCCTCCTCTTCCTCCAGGGCTTCCACAACTGGACCCTGAACCCATTCCACATGATGGGCGTCGCCGGCATCCTCGGCGGTGCACTGCTCTGCGCCATTCACGGCGCCACCGTGGAAAACACCTTGTTTGAGGACGGTGAGCAGGCCAACACCTTCAAGGCGTTTGAGCCCACTCAGGAAGAAGAGACCTATTCCATGGTCACCGCCAACCGCTTCTGGAGTCAGATCTTCGGGATCGCCTTCTCCAACAAGCGCTGGCTGCACTTCTTCATGCTGTTCGTGCCTGTGATGGGTCTGTGGACCAGCTCCATTGGCATCATCGGCTTGGCCCTCAACCTGCGCGCCTACGACTTCGTGTCGCAGGAAATCCGCGCTGCAGAAGATCCCGAATTCGAGACCTTCTACACCAAGAACATCCTTCTGAATGAAGGTCTGCGTGCCTGGATGGCACCGGCTGACCAGCCGCACGAAAACTTCGTCTTCCCTGAAGAGGTTCTGCCCCGCGGCAACGCCCTCTGATTTCAAAGACCATAGTTACCAGCCTCCCGAAAGGGAGGCTTTTTTATGTAATGACGCAGTTCAGAAATTCAAAGATTCAGAGAGTGCATTGAACGCCAGTTGTGCCCCTGCATTGATTTGGGCCTGTCGTTGCAGCAGGACGACGTCATCGTCGAAGGCAACAACGCCATACCCCTGATCCGACAACTTATTGATCTGTCGAAGATTGCGTTTCAGACCTTTGCGCTGTTTTCGAAACGTCTGAAACAGGCGTTGGTTGTGGAGATCGGCCGCAACCCATTCCACCGGAACGGGTTGGCCGTCCTGATTCTGATAACGGTCGTTGTAAGGAAAGCGGATCAATACTTCACGATTGGCCAGGTGGGGGATCAGGCCCGTGGTGGCCGCAACGCTGCTGTTATCTGGAATGGTCTGGATCAAAGCAAGGGCCCGCTGGCCATGGCGGAACTGGGCCACGGGATCCCGGTAGATCCAAGGTTGGATGCTGTCTGGAATCATCCAGGACAAGCTCTGGTTTGGATTGGCCGTCACGGTGAACAAACAGGACAGGGCGATGGCGCCAGCCCAGATCCGGCGCAGGCGGCGAGATTCGAACAGCACCTGACGGCTGCGCCACCAGAGCACGGCTCCAGCGAACAGCCCCGGCACCACTAGATAGGTGTAACGGATGCTGATGGACAGCGGATTGTTGAAGCCCTGGGCCAGTAGCAACCCCAGCAGTGGCAGCCCCATCAGCAGCCAGCTGTCGATCGAGATGAAGGGCACCAGGATCAGCGGTAAGCCCTGGGCCAGTAGGTAGGTGATGGTGTTGCCCGGTGGCGACACCAGTTCGCGCAGCAGAACCAGGGGCTGGCGCAGCACCAGCCCAAGCACCTCCAGGCTGCTGGCCTGGTCGCGGCCTTCCAGGTATTGCCCGAAGTTCTCCACCATGAACCGTTGGGCGTTGTCTGCGCTGAACAACGGCATCAGAACGTTGGTGGACAGGGCCACCCATCCGCCACCGAACAGGATCAATGTCACGGCCATCGGCCAGCGCCCCTTACGGCGCAGACCCAGCCAGATCCCAACTCCCATCAGCACAACGCCGGTGTCCTCCCGAATCAGGGGAATGGCCAGAGCGGCTGCCCATGTGAGCCAGCGCTGCTGGCGCTCCAGCCCCAGCAGCAGCAGAAACACGCACAACGGCAGCTGACTGAGATCGGTGAAGTTGCTGAGCATGCAGGGCGCGATCACCGCATTGGCGCCGTAGAACGCGATGGTGACCATGGCCGCCAGGTCGGGCTTGAGCTGCTGTTGCGCCAACCGGTGCAGCACGAGCCCAGCAGCGGTGATCAGCACCACCTGCAGCATCGGAAGGGCCCATTTCCCCAGCAGCCCCACCAGCGGAATCCACAACGCCAGGATTGGGGTGAAGTGCTGCCCGAGCCGGTGGTAACCGAGGGCGGGCAGCTCACCGCTGTGGATCACGTTGGTGGACAGCTGCGACGAGAGCGTGCTTTCAAAGGGGTGCCCCCGCAGGCCGTTCCAGAGCACCTGCATCAGGATGCCCTGGTCCATGGAGGCTGTAAGGGATTGCATGCGCCACCACTGCAAGGCGCAGCCGATCAGCACGAACAGTGCTGCGGCCAGATGGACACGCTGTTGCGCCGACTCAGCTGAACGGGGGTCTGGGGTCTGAAGCGAGGCCATGGAGTCGTTCAGCGTGCTCAGGTTCCGATGATCTGCAGAGGGTCAGGCCCGAGGGCCAATCCCGGCAGTGCCAGTCATCGCGTTCAGCCTGATCGATCAGCCGCCGTTGCACCTTTCTGGTGGAACCCCAGCCTGGGTCGGTCGGGTTCAGCAGCAGCACCGTCCAGTCTTGATCGCTGAGTTCACGGTTGAAGGAGGCTTTGGGGAAGGCGATCCGGCGGCGCTGGCTGAGGTGCGGTACGAGGTAACTCGTGGTGAGCACTGCGGCGTTCGGATGCACCTCGGCCATGGCTTCCTGAGTTGAGGGCAGATGCGGCAGCCGCTGCAGGTAGGGCCCTGTGAAGAACCAGGGTTTGGCCAGGGCCAGCCAGCAGGCTGTCGCCCAGATCAGGCTCCTGGGAAGTCGATGGCGGGGTCGACCCGCTGCCAACCCCCCATCAATGGCCGCCAGCACGGCGACCAGCGCCAGAGGCAGGCTGTAGTGATGCACCAGGGTGCGGTAGCTGGCGGAGGCCGACAGCAGATTGACCAGCACCAGGGGCAGGGCGATCAGCAGGGTTGGCAGTGATCGCCGTCGCCAGAGCCAGATGCAGGGCAGGCAGAGCAGCCCCAGGTACTGAAGGCCTCCGCTCCAGTCGAGGCTCTGCAGGATCTGCATCGGCCCGCCGCTGAGATGACTGAACATGCGAGCGGCGGCCTTGGGGCCTTCGCCATCGCGCAGCCAGGGATAGAGCCACCGACTCAGCAGCAGCAACCAGCCCGCCGCCAGCCCGCTGACGGCGGCACTCCACCGCCAGCGCTGGCGCCATGCCAGATCGAGCCCCATGCCGCCGAGCACCAGCACCAGCCCATCTCGGGCCCCCAGCATCACCAGCAGCAGGGCCAACCACAGGCGCGGGCGTTGGGCCCGTTCGGCCCAGAGGGCCCAGGCGAAGGCGGGCATCACCCACGTTTCCGGGTGCACATCGAACAGCAGAGTGTTGAAGACGACGGGCTGCAGCCACCACAGTCCGCATGCCAGCCAGCAGCCGTGTCTGGAGACGCCAGCCTGCTGCGCCAGCCACCAGATCGGGATGGCCGTGAGACTCAGGGCCAGGGCTTGGGCCGCCAGCAGCCACTGCACCGATGGGATCAGCTCGTAGAGCAAACCGGTGCCGTACAGCAGCCAGGCACCGTGATCCGCCAGCACGTGAACGTGCTCCATCGAGGAGATCGGTGGCAGCCCCTGGCTGATCAGCCAGACCCACTGGTCAAACAGGCCCAGGTCGTAGGCGTTGCTGTGCAGTAGGGCATGCCGCAGGGCGCTGCAGCCCCAACCGATCAGCCCCAGACCGACGGCAAGACCCCAGAGCTGGCGGGGTGGTTTCATTGGCATTTCCACAGCTGCCATTCACCTCTGGCCGGGTCCTGGCTCGGCAGGCAGCCCGGCATCGGCTTGTTGCTCACCAGCCAGTAGGGCCCCTTGGGTGGCTCACTCTTGCGGTACTGCAGCAGGTTTCGGCCCGCATACCAGCCGAGGGACGGCCGGGTGGGCCCCTTCAGCCAAACGGACGCATCGGCCGGCAGTGTTCGCACCTGAGCGGCCACAGGCCGTGGATCCCAGCTTTCATTCAGCTCCCACAGCCAGAGGCGGCTGTGCCAAAGGGCCAGCAGCGCCAGGCCCCAGGCGATCACCAGGATCGCCAGCCCGCGTCGCCGCCGCTGGGGCTGGGGATGTCTGATGGCTTGGCCTCCAGCCAACAGCCCGAACCCCGCCAGCAGCAGGCTGAGGCTCGGCAGTTGTGGCTCGCGGATCACCAACGTGCCCAATCCAGCCAGGCTCAGTCCAAGGCCGAGAACCTGCCAGCACCGGCCCACCCAGCGGGGCGCCCCGGAGTCGAGCAGTTGAGCCAGCCCTTCGGCGCAGAGCAGGGCCAGAGGCGGCCAGAGCAGGTGGCTGTACCAGGGCAACTGGGTGCGGAGCGGCAGCACCAGGGCGGCACTGCCGAGGAGCAGCCCCAGTTCCCAGCGCCCGGCGCTGTTGTGGCGTTGCCGCCAGGCCCAGTGCAGACCGATGGGCAGCAGCAGCAGCCAGGGCCAACCACCTTCCAGCACCTCCACCCATGGGGTCCACCAGCCGTGGCCATCGCCGACGCTGCTGGTGATCCGGGCCAGTCCCTGGCCGCCCCACATAAGCAGCGCATCGTCGCCGCGCACACTCCAGTGCCAGAGATGCCAGCTCAGTCCGGGCAGCAGTCCCAGGCTGAGGCCGATCCAGCCGCGCCAGCGCGGCCAGCTGTTGCGGCCGCCCACAACCAGGGCGATCAGGCCCAACCCCAGCAGTGCCGGTGGTTTCAGCAGCAACACGCCACTGCCGGCGATCCCTGCGCTCAGAGCAGCCAGGGGATGCTGACGGCCCCGGATCCAGCTCCACCACAGCAGCAGGCTGCAACTCACCAGCGTGCCGTCCAACATCGCCAGCCGGCCGTGACGGGCCATGGGCAGCAGGGTCATTAACACCACCCCCGCCAGCAGGGCCCGGCGGTGCCGGTCGGGACCGTTGAGATCCCTGCGTATTAGCACGATCAGGGGGACCGCCAGCGTGGAGAGCAGGGCCGGCAGCAGTCGCACCAGGGCGTCCTGCTCTCCGTGGGCACGGATCAGCTGGCCCATGGGGGCGTGAAGACCGGGGGGTTTGTTGAGGTAGGGCTGCTGCCATTTCATCGGCAGCAGGTTGGTGCTGGAGCGGGCCACCGTGGCCACGCGCCCTTCATCCCAGTCGCGCAGCGGCAGGTTGCCCAGACCCGGCAGCCAGAGCATCAGCGTGAGCAGCCAGAGCAGCAGTGGCATCAGCCAGCGCTGTTGATCCAGCAGCTTCGCCAAAGTTTTGACACCTCCGTTAGGGTTCAAGGGTCCCGACCGCAGTGGTGTGGTGGCATCTTCGGACCTTTGGGTCCTGGACACCACCGAATGCATCACCGGCGCTCATCAACCCTTTCAGGAGGAGGTGTCCATGCAATCCAGTTCTTTCATGCAGGGTCTGCTGATCGCGGAGAACGCCGGCTGAACGGCGCCTTCTAACTGATCATCCGGTTCCGCGGCAAAAGCGGACTCGGCGAGAGCCCCCGGTCGGTCTTCCGATCGGGGGCATCGTTTTGTTCAGGAACGCCGACGTGGGTCGGCAGGGAGTGGTCGATCCAGCTGTCGATCGAGTGCGGCTTCAAGGTCGGGATGCTCAATCCCATTGCGCTGCAGCACCACCACACCACTGTTGATGGCCTGCACCCGATGGCTGTCGCGGTGGGCCGCCAGCCAGCGGCGAGCGTTGCGCAGCTGTTTCCAGTCGCCTCTGAAAGCAACTCCGTATTGCTCGAGCTGCTCGAGATCAACGGCGATCCAGTCCACCTGCTGGGATGATCCGGATCGATCCAGATAGCCCGTGGCGAATGGGAAACGCACGAGGACGGCGCGTCTGGCGAGTAGCGGCACCAGGGGGGTATTGGCGGCCACCGAGCCATCGTCGGGGATGACGGACAGGGCCTGGCGAGCGGTGACGCCATGGTTCCACTGACGCAATGGGGCGCTGTACACCCAGGGATCAATGCTGTCCGGGATCAGGAAGGAAAGGCTGCGGTGAGGGTTGCTGCTGACCGTCAGCAGCAGAGAGAGGCTGAGGGCAGCTCCCCAGGCCAGGCGGGTTCGCGCTCCAGGGTTGGGTTTTGGCCGACGCTGCCACCAGAACAGAGCGCCAAGGGCGAATCCCGGCACCACCAGCAGCGTGTAGCGGATGGTGATCGAGAGGGGGTCGTTGGCCCCCTGGGCCAGAAACAGCCCGAGCAGACTGGGGCCCGCCAGCAGCCAGGTGTCGAGGCTGATGAGAGGGACGAACAGAAAGGGCAGGCCGTGGCCGAGCAGATACAGCAGGGTTTGACCCGGTGGATCCACCAACTGCTGAAGCAGCAGCAGGGGCTGGCGCAGGGCGTGTCCCACCATTCCGAGGCTTGAGCTGCTGTTCTCGTCCCCCAGGTACTGGCCGAAGTTTTCCACCATGAACCGCTTGGCGTTGTCGTCGGAGAACAGCGGCATCAGCAGGCTGGTGCAGATCAGCACCCAACCACCACCCCAGGCGATCAAGGCCATGGCCAATGGCCAGCGCTGCCGTTGCCGCAGCAGCAGCCACAGACCGATAGCCACCAGCAGCACACCGGTGTCCTCGCGAATCAAAGGGATCCACAGGGCTGCCCCAGTGATCCACCAGCGGCGACGTTCCACCAGGCCGAGCATCATGAGGAACACGGCCAGGGGCAGCTGGCAGAGGTCGGTGTAGTTCCCCAGCGTGGGGCCGATCAGGGCATTGCCGGCAAAGAAGCCGTAGGTGAGCCAGTTGGCAGTGCGTTCCGGCAGCAGACCCAAGGCCAGTCGATGCAATGTGAGGCCAGCCGCCGTGATCAGTCCCACCTGCACCAGGGGCAGGGCGGCACCTCCGATCAGCCCCAGAAGGGGTGCCCAGAGCAGGAGAGTGGGGGTGAAATGTTGGCCAAGCCGCTCGTAATCGACCGAAGGCAGCTCCCCGGCGTGGATCACATTCGTGGAGAGCTGCGAGGAGAGGGTGCTTTCAAACGGATGACCCTGGAGACAGTTCCAGAGCACTTGCTGAAAGATTCCCTGGTCGTAACTGGCCAGAAGCACCCAGGACCGCCAGGCCTGCAGCGCCAGCAGAACGGCTGCGAAGAGAACGGCGACGCGCAGGACCCGGGGGGACATGGAGCGCACAAGGGGCCGTACCACTGTGGGTGGCCACCCACACGAATCGATTTAATGTTCGTAGCGAACGCTTTCAGGCGTGTTCTGTGACACCTGTTACCAGTCATTAAGGGAGCTGGCACAGGGATTATTGGTTAACCCTTGGTAAAGCCTTATGAGGTTTATGTGGCGCTGTTGCGCCCATTTTCTGTGTGAGGACCCCCCATGAAGCTTTTCCAGCAATTGCTGGTGGCTCCTGCTGCCCTTGGCCTTCTGGCCACCGGTGCTAACGCCGCCCAGCTCAACATCAATGGTGTTGCTGAGTACTCCTCTTCCTCAAAGGATCAGGTCACCAGTGTCACCCAGTTTTCTGACGTTTATCCCACCGACTGGGCCTATCAGGCTTTGAGCAATTTGGTGGAGCAGTACGGCTGTGTGGCCGGCTACCCCAACGGCACCTTCCGTGGCAACCGGGCCATGACCCGCTATGAGGCTGCTGCCCTGCTGAACGCCTGCCTCGACCGCGTCACCGAGGTGACGGATCAACTTAAGAGCCTTATTACTGAGTTCGAGAAGGAACTCGCAATGATCGCCGGCAAAGTGGACGGTCTAGAGGCTCGCGTTGGGGAACTCTCAGCGTCTCAGTTCTCCACCACCACCAAGTTGAAGGGTTATTCAGCGTGGGTTCTTGGTGCTGCTGAAGGTTTCGATGGTGATGCGGGTGAAGCTGTCACCTTCAACTACGACCTTCGTCTTGCCCTTAAGACGTCCTTCACAGGCGAAGACATGCTGACCACCGTCCTGCGGGCGGGTAATTTTGGTCCCTCTGTCTGGGATGAAGGTCTGACATTTGTTGAAACTGCCATGTCATCTGGCGGCAGTGTCAAGATTGGTCGCTTGTATTACACCTTCCCAGTTGGTGAGAACCTGACCGTAACGGCTGGTCCTGTGGTGCGGACAGATGATGCTGGTATGTACGCCGGCTATGCAACCTTCTATCCTTCCGACCTGCTGCTGGACTTCTTCACCTACGGCGGTGCTTGGGCCTCCAACAACTTGGCTGGTGCTGGTGCTGGCGTGGGCGGCGTTTACTCGTTTGGTGACTCTGGCTTCTCACTTAGCGGCAACTACGTCGCTTGGAGTGGATCAGAAAGCATCGGTCAAGATGAAACTGCATCCACATCTTCTTGGCAGCTTTTCTACTCAGGTGAAGTTGCTGAAGGTAGCTTCTTGGCCCAAGCTGGTTATGCCTACGCACAAAATGTAGGCCTTACTATTGGCACCAACAAAGCTTTCGCTGTGGAAGGCGACAGCCGTAATGGTTACAGCCTTGCAGCCGCATGGGCTCCTGCAGATGCTGGCATCATTCCCTCTGTGAGTGGTGGTTGGTCAATGTCTGACCCTGAGGGCACCGATGAAAACATTCATGGCTGGTACGTTGGCCTTGAGTGGTCTGATGTGTTCGTAGCAGGCAACTCATTCGGTACAGCCATCGGCCAGGCTCCTAAGGTTGAAGATGACTACAACAAAATGTGGGAAATCTTCTACAAGTTTGCTGTATCCGACAACATCACCGTTACCCCGACCTACTTCATCATTGATGAGTATTCCGGTAGCCTCACTGGTGAATATGTTCACGGTGCTTACCTGAAGACCACCTTCACCTTCTGATCATCAACGGTTAATTCCCAACCGTTCTTTATTCCTAAACCCACCGCTCTGCGGTGGGTTTTTTTTCGTCTTTTAATCGCTACTTAGACTCTTAAACTTTTTTTAAATTATTAAAAGAGTAGTAATGGACACAAAATTGTGCGGCCGCTTAAGGATGCTTTTGCGTCACCAGTAACTTTCAGAGGGACTTTTTGTCCACTTCCCTCAATTTTGGTGTGAGGAATCTCATGAAACTCTTCCAGCAACTGCTGGTAGCGCCTGCCGCCCTGGGCCTCCTGGCCTCCGGCGCCAACGCCGCCGACCTGAACATCAACGGTGTGTCCGACTACACGGCATCCGAAGAGCAGGTCACCAGCATCACCCAATTCTCCGACGTCTACCCGACTGACTGGGCATACCAGGCTCTTGCCAACCTGATCGAGCGTTACGGCTGCGTCGCCGGCTACCCCAACGGTGCCTTCGCTGGCAACCGGGCCATGACCCGCTACGAAGCGGCTGCCCTTGTGAACGCTTGCCTTGACCGCGTGACCGAGGTGACCGACCAGCTGCGTCGTCTGATCAATGAATTCGAAACCGAGCTGGCTGTGATCCGCGGCCGCGTGGACGGTCTGGAAGCTCGCGTTGGCGAACTGGAGGCGACTCAGTTCTCCACAACCACCAAGCTGAAAGGCAAGGCGAATTTCGTCATGGGTGCCACCAATGCTCTTGGTGATAACCCCAAAGGCATGCGCGACTCTTACAACGCCGACTGGGGCGCTTTCACTTTCAGCTACGACCTGCGTTTGGGTCTGAAAACCTCCTTCACCGGCAAGGACCTGCTGTTTACTCGCCTACGCGTTGGCAACCAAGGTGGTTCTTCCACTTGGGATGGCGAAGGTGTTGGTTTGAACAAGCTTGACACTGGTGCTCCCGGTGGCAACGCTGTTGAGATTGATCGCCTGTATTACCGCTTCCCCCTGGGCAACGGATTCAAGGCTCAGGTCGGTGCTCTGACTCGCAACACCGAGATGATGGCTACAAAGCCAGTGCTTATGCAAAGGGTGGTCAAAAGGTTCTCGACTTCTTCGGTGGTTCCCTGGGAACTCCTGGCGTCTGGAACAAGGAAACTGGAAGTGGCTTCGGTCTGATCTACACCAATAAGAAGAGCGCCGGCAAGGGCAATCCTTACTGGACTCTTGCAGCCAACTACGTTGCTGACTCCGGCGAAGGTGAAGATAGCAACCCCAATTCGGGTGGCTTCATGACCGACAACTCTGAAGCGAACATCACCAGCCAGATTGCCTATGGAACCCAGAAATGGGGCCTTGCAGCTGGTTATCGCTACGGCCAGTGCGGAGCTAAATTCCGTACTGGTACAGAGTTCGCAGGTAAGGGCGACACTTCTTGCACCGTCGAAAACAAAGACGGCAACGAAGTTCGTTCAGATGCCGATAGTCACAACTGGTCCGTTCATGCCTTCTGGCGCCCTGAGGAATCAGGAATGATTCCCTCCATCAGTGCAGGTGTTGGTGCTTCCTACAGCAACGGCAACGATGACTGGGAGCGTGCGACTGAAATCCGTGAAATGGCCTCTTGGATGGTGGGTCTCACTTGGAACGATGTTTTCCAGAAGAAGAACGCGCTTGGAGCTGCTATCGGTCAGCCACGGTTCGTGACTAAAGTTGAGCGCAGGGGTGAAAGTGATTTTGTCGCCGATGGCAACTATGCCATGGAGCTCTGGTACAAGTTCCAAGTCACCAATAAAATTGCTGTGACCCCTGCCATCTATTGGCTCTCTCGTCCTTATGGATTCGAGACCCCCAACGACAAGTCCGTTGGTGTTCTGGGCGGTGTTATTCAGACGGTCTTCAAGTTCTGATTCCTAAGCAGCCTTCGGTGGGGTTTCTGAATTGTTCCCCACATAGATCGGCCCCCCGTAAGGGGGGCTTTTCTATTGCGTTTAGTAATGGGTTAATTATTTAGCACCACTACTGATTCTCGGTGCCTTTGGTTTGTTGAGACACTTCCTGCAGGAGCTTGAGAAGATTGATATGAAACTGCTCCAGGGCCTTTTGGTCGCTCCGGCAGCCCTGACATTTTGATTGCTCCCGTACAGCATAAGCTCAGGATCTCAACATTATGTTGACGGTACTTACTTAAAGTAAAGTCCAACTTAATTTTCCAATTAGCAACGAAGAATCTCCACTTGTGCTTTCTTCCTCAACCCACCTTTTGTGAGCTTGGTCGTCTTTGGCCATCAATCAGCGATCTAGGTTCTTAGCCTAAGCTTAAATTAGTTAAGGCGTAGTAATGGACACATAAAAGCGCGGCCTCCTGTGCAGTGTTTTCTTGTGCCTGTATTTTCCTTATGGACTGCTGTCCACTTCCCTCAATTTAGGTGTGAGGAATCTCATGAAACTCTTCCAGCAACTGCTGGTTGCGCCTGCCGCCCTGGGCCTCCTGGCCTCCGGCGCCAACGCAGCCGACCTGAACATCAACGGTGTGTCCGACTACGCGGCATCCGAAGAGCAGGTCACCAGCATCACCCAGTTCTCCGACGTCTACCCGACTGACTGGGCCTACCAGGCTCTCGCCAACCTGATCGAACGTTACGGCTGCGTCGCCGGCTACCCCAACGGTACTTTCGCTGGCAACCGGGCCATGACCCGCTACGAAGCGGCTGCCCTGCTGAACGCTTGCCTCGACCGCATCACCGAGGTGACCGACGAGCTGCGTCGTCTGATCAAAGAATTCGAAACCGAGCTGGCTGTGATCCGCGGGCGCGTGGATGGTCTGGAAGCTCGCGTCGGCGAACTGGCGGCCACTCAGTTCTCCACCACCACAAAGCTGAAAGGTAAGGCCACCTTCGTTACAGGTGCCATTAATTCTGAGGACGACGCAGATAAATCTGTCTATGACGCACTGAGTTTCTCTTACGATCTCCGCTTGGGTCTTAAGACCTCTTTCACCGGTAAAGATCTGCTCTTCACCCGCCTGCGCGGCGGCAACATGAAGGATGGATCTGCTTTCTCCGGCGGACTGCGCAAGTTGGATGTTTCTGGAATGTCTGGAAACACCATGGAAATTGATCGTCTCTACTATCGTTTTCCTGTTGCAAAAGGCCTGACCGCCATCGCGGGTCCTCTGGCTCGGAATACTGAAAGCTTGGGTATGAAACCTACAGCTTACAAAGTGAAGACCCTCAACATGTTTGGTGGTCACTGGGGTACTCCCGGCGTCTACAACAAGGAAACCGGCGGTTTGGTTGGCTTGATCTGGAAGCAGAAAGTAGCTAAAGGCAAACCCAAGTTCACTGCGGCTGTGAACTACGTCGCCGATGCCGGAGAAGCCGAGAACAGTGATCCCACAGCAGGTGGCATGTTCGGCTCTAATTCACGTGCCAACACAACTGCTCAGATCGGTTACGGATCTAAAAAGTGGGGTCTTGCTTTCGGTTATCGCTACGGACAGTGCAAGGCAGGTTTTGGAACTGGCTTCTATAAGGCTCAGGATTGCGTCAAAGGCACTGACGTTTACTCCAATAACTTTGCTTTCAACGGCTTCTGGAAACCTGCTGAGACTGGCCTGATTCCCTCAATCAGCGCTGGTTATGGATTCTCCAGCTTGGAGGGTTCTGACGTTGAAACACTGGCTAGTTGGATGGTTGGCTTCCAGTGGGACAAGATTGCAGACACAAGTCACAAGCTTGCTGTCGGTTTCGGTGCCCCTCAGTACGTTGTTTCTCAGAAGGGAGATGACCCTGATGCTCCTGAACTTGCTTTCGAAGCTTCCCTCAAGCTGAAGGTTGCTAAAAAAGTATCTGTCATTCCAGCAGTCTTCTACCTGCCTGAGCAGTCTCAGGGTGTGGATGATGCGTCCCAGTGGGGTGGCGTCGTTCAGACCGTCTTTAAGTTCTGATCCAAAACCCTACTTCGGTCTGGCTGTCAGACTTGTTCCTCACACAGATCAGCCCCCCTTTCAGGGGGGCTTTTTGTGTTTAACAATGGGTTAACGAGCTAGCGCCGTTCTCTGAGTCCGGTACCTTCGGGTTGTTGTTGAAACGCTTCCTGCAGGAAGTTGAGGGGATTGGTATGAAACTGCTCCAGCACCTTTTGGTCGCTCCAGCAGCGCTGACTTTTTTGATTGCTCCCCTTTCGGCACAAGCTGCGGACCTCAACATTGACTCGGTTGCGGATTACTCTGCAACCCTCGATCTTGAACAGGCCAAGCAACTGCTGCAGCAGGTCACCAGTGTTAATCAGTTCAATGATGTATACCCAACGGATTGGGCTTATCAGGCCCTGGTGAGGTTAGTGAAAACCTATGGCTGTGTGGCTGGTTATCCGAACGGCAGCTTCCGCGGCTACATCCCAATCACGCGTTATGAAGCGGCGGCGTTGTTGGCCTCCTGTCTCGATCGTGTCACAGAGATGACCGAAGAGGTGGAGCAGCTGCTGAAGGAATTTGAATCTGAACTCAACTTCGTGGCGGGCAGCATCATGCTGCTGGAGGACCGCGTTGGATCCCTCGAAGCCAGTCAGTTTTCAACCACGACAAAGTTGAAGGGCAAGACCACCTTCACCATGGGTTCCACCAAGGCCTATGGCACGAACGATGGATCCAAGTATTACTGGAATTACGATAGGAAACACCAGATTGTTGAAATTGACGGTCGTGAGTCACCCCTGGGCTCTACGCAGAACAGTCGCTCCTGGCAGAGGACCCGTGAAGCCTGGCGAGCCGTTCACAACCGCGATGGTTCGCTGAAGGAAAAAGACGGCAAACGCGGTACTGAGATCATCAAGGGAACTAAGCTCGAGAAGCACTACAAAGACATTCGTTCTCGTAAATTCCGAGATCACAAATCCTGGAAAAAGGATGCCACAGGAGGTGGTACCCGCGCCTACAACAGTCAATACGGGGCCTTTACCTTTAACTACGAGCAAAAGCTGAACCTGAAGACCTCATTCACCGGAAAGGATCTCCTCTACGCAAGTTTCACGGCAGGCAACTTCTGCGACAATGCCTTTGCTGGCGACGGTGTGTCTCTGACAAAACTAAGCACCGCCCCTTGTACTGAAGATATTCTCGGTTTAGGGCGTTTGTATTACCGCTTCCCCCTGAAGAATGATGAACTGATCGATCACTCGCTGATCTTCATTGTTGGTCCAATGGCGAGAAACACTGAGAGCCTGGGGATGTGGCCGTCGGCCTACAACCGTGGCGGAGCTCGCATCCTTGATTGGACCGGACTGGCTGGCGTGCCGAATGTCTACAACAAGGCCACAGGTGCGATGTTCGGTGTGATTTATAAGGAGAAGACTGAAAACAAGGGAGATCCGGCGTTCTCGGTCTCGATGAACTACTTGGCAGAGGACGGTGGTGATGGTGATCCGGTGCTTGGCGGCATGTTCACCAACAATTCCCGCGGCAATTTCCTCGTCCAGGCCGGTTGGGGCGGCGAGGAATATGGTGTCGCCTTCGCGTATCGCTACGGCCAGTGCGGCACTGGCCAGCGCCGTGGAACCAATTTCATGATGGATGATTCATTCAACAACGAATGCTGGCGTGATGTTTGGAACTGGACGGAAGAAGATCTTTATCAAGGCGATTACATCGCTGAACGCAGTGAGCGCAACAGCCACAACTTCGCTCTGAACGGGTATTGGGTCCCCCAGGAAACCGGATGGATTCCCTCCGTCTCTGTCGGCTATGCCCGCAGTGCGATCACGGGTTCGGGATTCTTCAAGTACTCCCCTGTGGCCAGCCAGTCCTGGTTTGTCGGCGTCAAATGGGATGACGTGTTCGATGTCGGCAACGACCTTGGTGTCGGCTTCGGTATGCCCAACTTCGCGACTGAGCTGGCCGGTGGCTATTCCCCAAATGATGCCAATTACCTCGTGGAGCTCTACGCCTCCTTCCAGGTCACCGACAACATTCAGATCACGCCATCGGTGTTCTGGATGTCACGTCCTCTGGGTCACTACACCGCCAACCTCAGCGGTGATCAGGATCAGAACGGTGCATCGACCTTCGGCATCTTTGGTGGTTTGATTCAGTCGGTCTTCCGGTTCTGATTCAGCAGCCATGGCCATTGCCTCCGATATCACCAGCCTGATCGGAGGCACACCCCTGGTTCGTCTCAACCGCCTGCCGTTGCAGTCCGGCTGCGGGGCAGATGTGATCGCCAAGTTGGAAAGCTTCAACCCTTCGGCGTCGGTGAAGGATCGAATCGCCAGCGCCATGGTGCTGGCGGCGGAGCAGGAGGGAACGATTCAACCGGGGCGAACGGTGCTGGTGGAGCCCACCAGCGGCAACACCGGCATTGCGCTGGCAATGGTCGCGGCTGCCCGGGGCTACCGGCTCATCCTCACCATGCCGGACACGATGAGCACGGAACGCCGTTCGATGCTGCGTGCCTACGGAGCTGAGCTGCAGCTCACCGACGGTGCTCAGGGCATGGCCGGAGCGATTGCTCTCGCCAATGAATTGGTTGAGGAAATCCCGGAGGCTTATCTGCTGCAGCAGTTCGACAACCCCGCCAATCCTGCGGTGCATGAACGCACCACCGCTGAAGAGATCTGGCACGACTGCGACGGCCACCTGGACGCCCTGGTGGCTGGCGTCGGCACCGGCGGCACCATCACCGGCTGTGCTCGTTTGCTGAAGCAGCGCAATCCTCAACTGCAGGTGGTGGCGGTGGAGCCGGCGGGTAGTGCTGTGCTGTCGGGCAGGCCGCCGGGTGCGCATCGCATTCAGGGCATCGGTGCGGGGTTCGTTCCCGCTGTGCTTGAGCGTGATCTGATCGATGAGGTGATGACCGTTTCGGATGAGGAGGCGATGGATGTGGGCCGTCGTCTGGCGCGGCAGGAGGGTCTGCTTTGCGGCGTCAGCAGCGGTGCTGCGGTGGCTGCGGCTCTGCGGCTTGGTCAACGCTCCGAGTGGCAGGGGCGGCGCGTGCTGGTGATGCTGGCCAGTTACGGCGAGCGGTATCTGTCCACACCGATGTTCAGTGGCGTTGCGTCTTCGCCGGCACGTCAGGACCCGATGCTGTGACGATGGAGGCAGAGACGGGAACCGATGGCCGATCCCTACGCCGAGCTTGGGGTGAGCAGCAGCGCCAGCGCTGCTGAGATCAAGGCCGCCTATCGACGCCTGGTGAAGCAACACCACCCCGATGCCGGTGGCGATGACCAGCGCATGCTCGCCCTCAATGCCGCCTGGGAGGTGCTCGGTGATCCCGAGCGGCGCCGAGCCCACGATCGAACCAGGATTCCCGCCTCATCAGACGGTGGAACAGCAGCCCGGGATCGACGCCGGGCGGCAACGGAGCATGACCGCGCCGTGGAGGCCGATGACGCCCTCGTGCGCTGGTTGCGACAGGTGTATGGCCCCATCGATCGGCTTCTCGGTGAGGTGATCAATCCCTTCCCCAAAGAGCTCAAAGCCCTCTCTGCAGACCCCTACGACGACGCACTGATGGAGGATTTCTGCAGCTATCTGGAGAGCAGCGGCCGTCGTCTGGAGCGGGTGAAGGACCTATTCCAGAGTCTGCCCACCCCTGCAGCGGCCCGCGGGTTCGGGTTGAGCGTGTATCACTGCTTCTCGGAGGTGGAGGACGCCCTGGCGGAGCTGGAGCGCTACACCATGGGCTATGTGGACAATTACCTCCACGACGGTCGGGAGATGTTGCTGGAAGCCAAGCAGCGGCGCAAGCGCTTGCAGGATGAGCGCCGTCGCCTGGAGATCGCGTGAACCGGCGCTGGCGGTTTTGGTTTTGGGTGGTCGTGATCTGGCTGCTGGCCACGGCGGTGGATCGTCTGTGGTGGACGCAGCAGTCCGGAGTTCCCGCCTGGGATCAGGCGGACTACCTCAACAGTGCCCTCGACCATGGCCGGGCCCTGGGATTGCTGCCCGGTGGCGATTGGAACGGTTGGTTAGCGCTGCTGGATCTCTCCCCCAAGATTCCACCGCTCGCCTCTCTGGTGAATGGCACCGTGATGGCCATCAGCGGTGATGCTCCGGCGAATGCCGCCTGGAGCCTCAGCCTCTGGCATGGGTTGCTGTTGCTGGCCGTGGCCGGTTGGGGGCTACGGCTTCGTGGTGAAGGCCTGGCGCTGCTCGCTTGTCTGTTGACGGCCCTGGCTCCGGCGCTGTTGGATCTGCGGACGGACTACGTGCTGGAAATGCCGCTGGCGGCGGTGGTCACCCTGGCTCTGTGGAGGATGTCCGTCTGGTGTGACCCCAGGACCGGTGGACGTTGGGGACAGGTTGTTTGGGCAACCGTCGTTGCGCTGGCAGCAGTGCTGGTGAAGCAGAGCGCCCTGCTGGCGCTGGCACCGGCGGGGGGCTGGGCTGCCTGGATTGCCCTGCGTCGCCGGGGAGCCTGGTTGAGACAAGCTCTGGTGCTGCCGTTGCTCGCGTCAGGCCTAATTCTGCCTTGGCTCAGGCACAACTGGATCACAAGCCTGGGGGGCACGAACCGCGCGGTGTTCGAGTCCGCCGCCCGTGAAGGAGATCCCGGCCTGCTGAGCTTGGAAAGTTGGTTGTGGTATCCGCGGCTGTTGCCGGAGCAGCTGGGGGTTGTGTTGCTGGTGGTGGGAGTCTCCGGTCTGATTCTCTGGTGCGCTCAGCGGTCCAGGACGGCTGGTGATGACGGCTGGTGCTGGCGCTGGCTGGTGATCAACCTGCTGGCGGCCTGGCTGCTCACCAGCCTGAGTCCGAATAAAGGCGACCGCTACATCGCCCCTCTGCTGCCGGCGTTGTTGCTGCTGCTCAGCCGCGGTTGGTGGCAGTGGGGCCTCTGGTTGCAGCAGTGGCGTTCTCGCTGGACCACCCCAATCCTGGGGTTGGGGCTTCTGGCCTGTGTTCCAGCGGGTTGGACCCTGCAACTGGAGCGCTTGCAGGATCGGCCGCGGGGGCCGCTGCAGGCCCTGGTGCAGGCTGCCGGTGGTGCCGATCCCGCGGTGGAGCCCCGCACTCTGATCGTGGTGCCCAGCACACCGGATCTCAACCAGCACAACGTCAGCTATTACGGCCGTCGGGGTGGCGGTCGGTTGGTCGGTCGTCAGCTGGGGGGCAGCCGCCGGGATCGGACCCCTGTGTTGGCCCGGGCGGAGTGGGTGGTGCTGGCCGAGGGGGATCAGGGATCAGTTCGCAAGGCAGCGCGCAAGCTCGACCGTGCCGTTCGCAGCAGCGGGGTGTTTGAGGAAGTGCAGCGCTTCCCGCGTCCGAAGGATGGCAGCTATTCCCTCTGGCGGCGCCGCTCGGACCGACCGGTATCGGTGGGTTTCGCCGACGCGTTTCCCGCCCTGGCGCAGGGCTTGGCGGCGGGGCCCGCCGGCCTGGATCCGGTGTTTTCCGCTGTGGCGGTGGAGCACATGCTGGATGGCCATTTCAGCTACCGCCAGCAGGTGGACCGTCAGGCGCGGCAGCATCTCGCCGCAGACCCTGACCATGCGCAGGCTCGCTGGAGCCTGGCGCTGCTGGCGGTGCTGGCCAACCGCCCGGCTGCCGCTGCTGAACAATTCGCTGTGTTGCAGAGGCTGCAGCCACAGAGTCCCTGGCCTGCGGCGTATCGCAGCGTGGTGCTCCTCGCAGGCTGGATGCCCTGGTCGGCATCGGCCGTGGCAGATCAGGCCATGTTCGAGCAGAACAATCCCGTTCTGATGGCGCTGGCCGATCTGAGTGGTGTTCTCGGGGGTGCCGTCTGGCGTTTGCCCTCAGCCATCAGCAGCGTGCCCAAGGCGGTGGAGATGGTGGAGGGCGCCTTGAGTCAGCCGCAGGATTCCAACTGATCCATCCGCAGCCAGACATCCGGTACGGGCCGGTTCCAACGCACCTGGCCGTAGTCACCTTTCACCAGCAGCAGCTCCCCAGGACCCTCGAAGATGTAATCCGGTGCAGTGGGGTCGCTGGCGGCCGCCTCAAGACTGTCGTTGTAAGCCGAACGGTTCACTTTCACCAGGGCGCCCTTGCGCAGGGCCGCCGGTTTGGCCTTGGCGGGGGCCTTGCTGTCGGTTTCGGCCATCTGGGCTAGCAGAACTTTCCAAAAGGCTAAATGCCATCGACGATCGATCCAGGCTGGTCTCTTCAGTGGCTGGAGATTCGCCTTAGCCTCCCCGACGCGGATTTCGAGGACCCATGCGACTGCTGCTGCTGGGATGCACTGGATTTGTGGGCAAGGAGCTGGTTCCCCAGTTGATCCAGTCCGGCCATCAGCTCACCCTGGTCAGCCGTCGCCTGCCCAGGGGTTACGACGCTGAACGGAGCGATGGTCGCTTGACCTGGCTGCAGCTTGACCCGGCACAGGCCGCCAGCTGGCAGGACTCTTCCCTTCAAGGCGCCCTCAGTGATGCGGATGGTGTGGTGAACCTTGCCGGTGAGCCGATCGCCGAGCAGCGCTGGACCGCTGCCCACCTGAAGATTCTCGAGAACAGTCGACTGGAGACCACGCGCCTGTTGGTGGAGGCGATGGCGGATCTGAAGACGCCACCTCAGGTGCTGGTGAATGCCTCCGCCATCGGGTTTTACGGCACCAGTCGCGAGGCCTGTTTCCAGGAGTCCAGTGCCGCCGGTTCCGATTTCCTGGCCTCGTTGTGTGAACGCTGGGAATCCGCGGCAGCAGCGGTTCCAACCGGCACCCGCCTGGTGACCGTGCGGATCGGCATCGTGATTGCCGCCGGTGGTGGTGCGCTGGGCAAGATGCTGCCGGTGTTCCGCGCCGGCTTTGGCGGACCCATCGGTTCGGGGCAGCAGTGGATGAGCTGGATCCATCGCAGTGATCTCTGCGCCCTGATTCAGCGCGGTCTGGAGGATCCGACTTGGACCGGTGTGGTGAATGGTGTCGCCCCTCAGCCGGTGTCGATGAATGAGTTCGCGCGGGAGCTGGGCCGCAGCCTGGGGCGTCCCAGCCTGTTGCCTGTGCCCGGTCCGGTGCTGCAGGTGCTGTTGGGGGATGGCGCCAAGGTGGTGCTGGAGGGTCAGCAGGTGCAATCGGAGCGGCTGGACAGCCTTGGGTTCAGCTTCCGCTATCCCGATCTGTCTTCAGCACTCGCCGCTGCCACCAGCTGAGAATTCCGCTGAGCAGGGCCGCCATGATCAGCAGGCTGATGGCTGGGGTGAACAGCGGCTGCCAGAGGGCTTGAAACAGATCCATCAGTGCGCTGCGCCCCTGGGTCTGGGCCGCGACGGCCACCCCGAAGAAGCCGGCCCCGAGGATCACCACGAGCACGTTGAGCATCAGCAGCCGATCTAACCAGCGTTTCCAGGTCGGTTCCGAGAACGCGCTCATGGCAGGAGGTCGCTGATGGCTGCGGCCATTCTTGTGCCACCTCCCGACGTTCCGAGGCGACGGCTGGCCTCCCGTCGGCACTGCTCCTGCAGCTCGTGATCATTGCGGGAGCGTTCCAGCAAGTCCAGCGCCAGAGCGGCCGTGGCTTCGATATTGTCGCGGGAAGCGGCCTTGCCGGGGGCACAGAAGACGGTCGGCCCCAGCAAGCGGCGCTGGGCTTCCGCGAATCGGGCGGTGAACTGGGGGCCCTTGCCCGGGAGTTGCAGGGCTGGTTTGGCGAGACCCACGGCCTGTTCGATCGCTGTGCCAGCCATGCCGATGATCAGATCGCTGTGCTGAAGCACGGCTTGAAAAGCCCCTCGCTGCACTTTCAGCGGCAGCGTTCCCTCTCGGCTGAGGACCCCTCGCTCCAGATGCCAGCCAACGCGGCCGGCCAGGGTCTGCAGTGCCGCATCCTCAAGGCTGGAGACCAGGGCCAGATCCAGGCTCAGATCCGCATCGCGGGGGAGCTGCTCGATCAGTTGCAACAGCAGCAGTAGGTTCTCCTCCAGTTCCGGCCGGCGACTGCCGGGCAGCAGTCCGATGCGGCGACGGGCGGTTGGCAACGCATCATCCGGCGTCAGCACCGGGTCCATGAAAGGGTTGCCAATGAACTGCACCGGGCGTTGCAGCTGGTCTGTGAGGTCGTCCGCCGTGAGCTGATCCCGGCTGAACACCGCTTTGAAACGACGGGTGGCGAGCAGTTCGCCGCAGGGCCAGGGCAAGCGCAGCCGTCCCTCGTAGTGGCTTGAGTAAGCCACGAGATAGGTGGCCACCGGCCGGCGGGTTAGCCAGGCGGCGATCACCGGGATCACATCCCCCACCACCACAATCAGATCAAAGCGATGACCGTGGCGCAGCAGACGCAGCAGGCGCCGCAACAAGTAAAGGATCTGCCCTTGAACCAGTTCCGTCAGCCGGCCGCGCAGGCTGGTGTAGCCGATGCCTCCGGTGCTGAATTCATGGCTGCGTCCCAGCAGGGGTATCCCGGCCTGTTGGTAGGGACTGCCCAGCCCCGCCAGTGGCAAGGCCTGCACGCTGTGCCCCATGGATCGCAGGGCCTGGCCGATTAGGGCACCGGAGACGTCCTCACCGTGACCATTGCTGAGCAGCAGGATCTGTCCCATGGATCGGATGTGCTGCTGTGTGATGGATTCAGAGGTTCAGCCAGGACTTCACTTTTTCGAGCGCTTTCCAGCCCGGGCGCCGCACCAGGCCGTCCTCGAGAGCCCCTTTGAGGTCATCGGAAATCTGGGGGGCCATGGTCAGCACCTGCTGCACCATCTGGATCTGATCGCGCACACCCTTGGAATCCGTCTCCAGCAGTGCCAGGCTGAGGTTGATACGGGCCTGGGGATCCTGGGGACTGAGCTTCACCGCGAACCGGGCTGACCGCAGGGCTTCTTCGGGTTGGTCGCAGAGCAGCTGCAACCAGGCCAGGCAGGTCCAGCCCGCCGCCTGGCGAGGAGCGATTTCAGTGATCTTGAGGAAGTCGGGCAGGATCTCGGCGGCGCTGGCTCCGGCCTGGTAGCGGGCCATGGCCTGGTCGAACAGGTTCTCCTGGCTGGACTCCATGGCGAGGCGTGCTGAACACCTCTTCAGATTCCCACGCGGCGCTTTGGGGTCAGACTGTGAAGGAGCTGCCGCAACCGCAGGTCTGGCTGGCGTTCGGGTTGGTGAAGTTGAACCCACCACCGATCAGGGCGGTGCTGAAGTCCAGTTGCATGCCGTAGATGTAAAGCAGGCTCTTGGGGTCGCAGATCACGCGGAAGCCCTGGCCGTTGGCGGCCACGTAGTCGTAGGTCTCATCGTCCTCGAGGGTGTCAGAGGCGGGCACGAAATCCATGGTGTAGCTCATGCCGCTGCAGCCACCGGAGCGCACACCCACCCGCAACACCTGCTGATCACCCTGTTCACTGCAGAGCTTCGCCAGCTGCTGCATCGCAGGCTCCGTGATCAGGATGCCCTTGCCGTCCTTGGCGGTGTGGGCCGGCGCTGGGCTGGTGGTTGAGGTCATCGGTGACGCAGGCTCGTTCCCTCACTTTATGGAGCCTGATACATAGAGTCGCCATCAGTTGCACACCAGAAGGTGCGGGTCGCGATTGTCGGTTCCGGTCTCGCGGGCCTCTCCGCTGCGGTGGACCTGGTGGATGCTGGCCATGAGGTGAACCTCTACGAGGCCCGTCCGTTCATGGGCGGCAAGGTGGGCAGCTGGGTGGATGACGGCGGCAACCACATCGAAATGGGGTTGCACGTGTTTTTCTTCAACTACGCCAATCTCTTCGCGCTGATGCGGAAAGTGGGTGCGTTTGAGAATCTGTTGCCCAAGCAGCACACCCATCTGTTTGTGAATGAGGGCGGTGATCTGCGGGAACTGGATTTCCGCTTCCCGATCGGAGCCCCGTTCAATGGCCTCAAGGCGTTCTTCACCACGCCGCAGCTGAGCTGGATCGATAAGTTGCGCAATGCCCTGGCCCTGGGCACCAGTCCGATCGTGCGGGGTCTGGTGGATTACGAAGGGGCGATGCGCACCATCCGCGCCCTGGACTCCGTCAGTTTCCAGGATTGGTTTGTGGGCCATGGCGGCAGCCCGGAAAGCATCCGCCGCATGTGGAATCCCATCGCCTATGCGCTGGGATTCATTGATTGCGAGGCCATTTCGGCCCGCTGCATGCTCACCATTTTCATGATGTTTGCGGCCAAGACCGAGGCCTCGAAACTCAATCTGTTGAAGGGATCACCGCATCGCTGGCTCACTGGCCCGATCCTGGAGTACATCCAGCAGCGCGGCGGCAGATTGCACCTGCGCCACCGGGTGAAGCAGGTGGAATTCAGCGATGGCGAGTCCCCCGAAGTGACGGGCCTGCATCTGGGCACGCCGGAGGGGGACATCCGCGTTGAAGCGGATGCCTATCTCGCCGCCTGTGATGTGCCCGGGATTCAGAAGTTGTTGCCGGAGGACTGGCGCCGTTTCCCCCAGTTCGATGCCATCCACCAACTGGAGGCGGTTCCTGTGGCGACTGTGCAGCTGCGTTACGACGGCTGGGTGACGGAGCTGGGTGAGTCCCAGGACGCGCAGCGCCGGGATGTGGCGACGCCTACGGGGCTGAACAACCTGCTTTACACCGCCGATGCCGATTTCAGCTGTTTTGCGGATCTGGCCTTGGCAAGCCCGGAGGACTACCGCAAGGAGGGAGAAGGTTCCTTGCTGCAGTGCGTGCTGACGCCCGGTGATCCCTGGATTCCCAAATCCGTTGACGAGATCGTGGCCCACACCGATCGCCAGGTGCGTGCCTTGTTCCCGTCAGCCCGGGATCTCAAGCTCACCTGGAGCAATGTGGTGAAGCTGGCTCAATCGCTGTACCGCGAGGCTCCCGGCATGGAGCCCTACAGGCCGGATCAACGCACCCCGATCCAGAACTTCTTCCTGGCCGGCAGTTACACCCGTCAGGACTACATCGATTCGATGGAAGGCGCCACGATGAGTGGTCATTTGGCGGCGGCCGCCATCCTGGATCAGCCCGTTAGGCTCGCCACGAATGCTGCAGTGGCTTGATGGGACGCTGGCTAGACCACTCCGTCACCACTGAGGTTCAGGCACCGGCCGAGGACGTCTGGGCGGTGTGGAGCGATCTTGAGGCCATGCCCAAGTGGATGCGCTGGATCGAATCGGTGAAAACCCTGGATGATCCGGATCTCACCGACTGGACCCTGGCGGCCCAGGGTTTTCGGTTCCACTGGAAAGCGCGGATCACCCAACGGGTGGAGGCCCAGCAACTGCACTGGGAGTCCGTCGGTGGGCTTCCGACAAAAGGTGCTGTGCGCTTTTATCCCGAGTCGGCTGAGCGCACGTTGGTGAAGCTCAGCGTCAGCTATGAATTGCCCAGGGTTTTGGCACCGTTGATGGAGCCCAGCATCCTGGGGGGGATTGTCACGAAGGAACTGCAGGCCAACCTTGACCGTTTCCGGGATCTGGTGGAGAAGGGGGGCTAAACAAGCCCTGAACACGTGCCTGCTGGTGGGATTGCTGGCCCTTGCTGCCTGCAGCGGCGACAACCCTCCGGCGGCAACGATCACGCCGCCCAACGTGCCGGCCCCAGAGGTGGAGCCAGAGGTTCCGCTCATAACCGCAGCTCCGGATCTGGGCCTCATCCCTCTGCCGTCTGTTCAGCAGGTCCGTGAGGCGTCACCGGCTGGCCGCCCGGATCCGTTTCAACCGTTGCCAGGGCTACCCGGAGATGGCACTGCACCTGATGCCGATGGAGCCATCGACCCCTCCTCCGGTCTGACGTTGACCGGCGTGATGCTGGTGGGTCAGCAGCGCCGTGCTCTGGTTCAGTCTCCCTCCGGAAGTGCTGTGCTGTGCATCGGCGCGGATGGGCGCTGTACGGCCGATGATCTGCCGGTGTTGCCGGAGACCTGGTCGGTGCTGGGCATCGATGTGCAACGCGGTTGCCTGCAGTTGGCGCAGGACAGAGAGCCGCGGGAGGAGATCTGCCTCAGCTGATCTGTCAGCGCAGTAGCGAGCGACAAGCGCTCACCAGGCCCTCCAGGTCATGGGGGTCAGCTTCCGCATCGATGCGGCCGAACCATTCGCGGCAGCTGCGGCTGGTTTGGGGGCCGATGGACACCAATTTCAGAGTCTCCAGCCGTTGCTCCCAGCCAGGACCGAAGCGCTGCAGCAGCAGTTGTGCCGTGTGGGCGGCCGTCTTACCGCTGCTGAACAAAATGGCGTCCACCGTTCCAGCCTCAAGGGCTTCGGCGGTGCGCTCGGGCATGGCGTCGGGACAGCGGGACTCGTAGGCCGCCACCTCCACCACCCTCACCCCAGCTTCCCCGAAGGCTTCCGCCAGCACGGTTCTGCCGCCGCTCTGCACCCGTGGCAGAAGCATCCTCAGGCCATAGCCGGAGACGGGAAAGTGGTCGATCAGGCTGTCGGCGACGAAGCTTGGCGGCACGAAATCGGCTGTGGCGCCAAGGTCTTCCAGGGCTCTGGCGGTTTTGCGACCCACAGCGGCGATGCGCAGGTTGGCGGGACGCCGCAGCAGGCTGCGGCCGAGGCGTTGCAACCGCTGCTCCACCGCCTGCACGCCATTGGCGCTCGACACCACCAGCCAGTGGAAGTCCTCCAGCTCTGAGAGGGCATCATCCAGCGGTCCCCAGTCGTCGGGAGGGCCGATCACCAAGGCGGGGAGGTCGAGCACCTGTGCGCCTTGGGTTTCCAACAGTCGCCTGGCTTCCCCCAGTTGGTCGGCGGCGCGGGTCACCACCACCGTGCAGTTCTGCAGAGGCTGGCTCAAGCGATGGGCTCCAGGTCCAGCTTGACGATGCCCTGGGCCTTGGTGCGCAAGGCCTGGGCGTCGACTGGTCGCCCCTGGGTCTCCAGCAGGGTGATGGCGGTGCGGAAGGCCGCTCGGGAGCCTTCGATGTCGCCCCCCAGCAGCAGGGCAACAGCACGGTTCTGATGGCAGGCGGCGTTGTTGGGGTCGAGCTCCACAGCGCGGCTGTAGGCCTCAAGGGCCGCCGCGATGTCGCCGCGGCGGCGCAGCATCAAACCCAGGTTGTACCAACCCAACGCCACTTCCGGGGCCCGTTGGGTGGCGGTCTGGGTCAGGGCAATGGCTTCATCGAGTTCCCCTTGTTCCATCAACCGGGCCGCCAGGTTGAGGCGTGCCCCGAGGCTGATCCGGGCATCGAGGGGAATCTCCAGAGCCTGCCGGTAACAGGCCACGGCACCGATTGGATCGCTGGGGCTGAGGGCCAAACCGAGGTGCAGCAGCAACTCGTAGCGTTCCGTGCTGTCGCCTGTGGCTTGATCCAGGCCGCGGCGCAGGAGTGGGATCGCCTGGTCGTGCTGCCCTTCACTGATCATCAGGCCGCCGAGCTTGGCGCTGGCGTAGGGGTCCCCGGGATGGCGGTCCAATTCGCTCTGCATGGCCTGGCGCAAACGCTCGGCTTTATCGGTACCGGCGAGAAGTTCCGGCCGGTAGCCGTCGTGAAGGATGGCTGGTTCGCTGCAGTCAGCGATGCGCCATTGGGGTTCGCTGGCCAGCAGCTCCCCAACGCTGTCGTCGATCATCGAGTGATATGGCCGGCTCCAGCGGATGGCGGGATGGCGGCGGAACAGACGGCTGACGCTGGAGTAGGGCGCCATGGCGGCTCCCACCTCGTAACGCAGCAGGTTGATCACCAGCACATCGGGTTGTGCCATCAGGGCCTTGAGGCTGGGGATGACCTCCGGTCGCAGCTGTTCATCGGCATCCAGCACCAGGACCCAGTCGCCGTTGAGGAAGGTGAGGGCGGTGTTGCGGGCGGGAGCGAAATCACCTGGCCACTCCACCTGTTCCACCCGAGCGCCGGCCGCTTCAGCCACAGCGATCGTCGCGTCGGTGGATCCGGTGTCCACCACCACCATCTCGTCGGCAAGATCCCTCACGGAGGCCAGGCAGCCCGCCAGCCGCGCCTCCTCGTTGCGCACAATCATCGAGAAACTGAGCATCGCCGGCGGCTCGGATTGGCGGGAGGTTAGGCCGCTCAGTCGGTGAAGTCGCGGCTCTGGAGGCTGTCTGACGGGTGTTGCAGCAGGCTGCTGAGCAGCTGGCGCTGGGCCTCTGGCATCTGCCCTGGGCTGAAGGCTGCCGCGATCGAGGGGGCCAACACAGAGCGCAACTCACTCCAGAGATAAGGACTGCCGTACACGATCAGGCCGGCCAGCCGATCCAGCCGCTGCAGCTGTTGCACTGCAGCGCGCCAGGGTTCCTGCCGGTCGCGTTCACCGCGGAAGGGATTCCCCCGCAGAAACAGCTGCAGCAACACCGGGCCATCGCCCAATCGCTCCAGCGCCAAGGGGGCCTCTGGGTCGTCCTGCCAGGGGGAGACCCCCTGGCCGTGAATCACAACGCTGCGAAATCCATGCTGTTGCGGCAAATGCAGCGCTGGGGCTGCACCGTTCAAAGCTGGGCAGGGCCAGGCGGCATCGATTCGGATCAGGTTGATGCCTTCGCCTGGAGGAATGGGAGCGGTGAATGACTGTTCCAGGCTGGCGGTCACCAAGCGCTGTTCCAGCTCCCGTTCCGCTGGGGTGGGTAAGGGAAGCCCAGGCGATGACGGCTGCACCCGGGCCAGCGCCTCGCGCCGCCGCCTGAGGGCGGCATGCAGCCGTTGGATGGGAATGCGTCCCTGGGCGATGGCCTGACTGATGCCGGAGATGGCGGCATCGGCATCGGCGGGCATCAGGATCAGATCAGCGCCGGCCTCAAAGGCCAGCACGGCAGCATCCGCAGGGCCATGGCGGGCTGTGATGGCTTCCATCACCAGGGCGTCCGTCACCACCAGGCCGTTGAAGCCCAACGCTCCCCGAAGCAGATCGCTCAACACGACGCTTGACAAAGTAGCGGGCTGCTGGGGATCAAGCTGCGGCAGCAGCAGGTGAGCGGTCATCACGCTGTCGACGCCGGCGGCGATGGCTGCGCGGAAGGGCGGGAATTCCACCTGCTCCAACCGTTCACGGGAGTGGGGCAGCACGGGCAGGTTTAGGTGGGAATCGCTGGCGGTGTCGCCATGGCCAGGGAAGTGCTTGGCGCAGCCCAACACGCCGCCACGGGCCAGGCCCCGTTGGAAGGCAGCGGCCAAGGCGCCGGCGGTGGTGGGCTCCTCACCCCAGGCCCGCACGTTGATCACCGGGTTGGCCGGGTTGTTGTTGACGTCGCAGACCGGGCCGAGCACCCAGTTCAAGCCGCAGCGCCTGGCCTGGTCTGCGGTGCAGTAGCCGTAGCGTTCCGCCAGGGTGATGGCTTGTTCTGGGTCGATCTGGTGCAATCGCCCTAGGGCCAGGGGTGGCACCAGCCAGCTGGCGCCATCAAATCGCTGACCGACGCCTTCCTCCACATCAGCGCAAAGCAGCAGCTGCTGATCACTCCAGCTTTGGAGTTTCCGGGTGCGCTGCTGCAGTTCCACAGCGCTGCCCCCCAACAGGATCACCCCGCCAACTCCGGCGTTCAGCAGCCGTTGCAGATCGCCATTGCTGAGCTCCCACTGGGGATAACGACGATGTTGATCATCGAGGTGGCCACTGGCGCGCACCACCAGCAGCTCTGCCACCTGCCGCTGCAGAGGATCACTCGGCTGGCAGCTCATCGCTTCCCGCCGGAATCTCCCCTCGCTCCTTGCGCTCGTCCTCGAGTTTGTTGAGCAGACCCAGCACCGAGGTGCCCCTCTCGATGCCGCGGTCCAGCTGGAACACCACATCCGGTGCGCGACGCATCTGCAGCCGCCGGCCGAGTTCTCCCTTCAGGTAGCCGCTGGCGGCCTGCAACCCTTCCATCACCTGTAGTTGGCTGGCCTCATCGCCAAAGATGCTCACGAAGATCTTGCAGTGCTGCAGATCTCCGGAGACCTCCACGTTGGTGATGCTGACCATCCCCTGATGCACCCGTTCATCGCGGATGCCATTGATCAGCAGTTCACTGGTTTCCTTGCGGATCAGGGCCGCCACCCGCTCGACTCGACGCCCCTGTGCCATCACGCCATCGGTGCTGAGGTCACCATGGCACGCAGCACCAGGCTCAGGCTGATGAAACCGCTGATCAGGGCACCGATCAAGGCCACGGCGGTGACGGGATTGCTGCGCCGCCGGGCCAGGGGCTCCGCTACGGAATTCATCACGCCCAGGGTGAACGCCACCAGATAGCGGGGGTAGCGGGTGACGTTGAGGAAGAACTCCCGCATGTGCTGGCGACTGGTGCAATCTGCTGGCTACTCTGCCGGGCCCATGGATCCATTGGCCATGCTGGAGCTCCATCAATTCAGCCACTCCGCCTTCTGCCTAAAGGTGCGGATGGTGCTGCAGGCCAAAGGGCTCAGCTTCCGCACCGTGGAGGTGACGCCGGGCATCGGTCAGGTGGCGGTGTTCCGCCTTTCGGGACAACGGCAGGTGCCGGTGCTCGTTGATGGCGACCAGGTGATTGCCGATTCTTCTGCAGTTGCCCGTCATCTGGAACAGCGCGAAGCCGATCCGGCGCTGATTCCTGCCGATCCGCGTCAGGCGGCTCAGATGCATCTGATCGAAGACTGGGCTGACACCACCCTGGCCATGGCCGGTCGCACGGCCCTGGTGCAGGCGGCGGCGCTGGATCCAGAGCTGCGGGTGGCGCTGCTTCCCGATGACCTGCCCGACCCCGTGCGGTCGGTGATGGGAGCCATCCCCGGCGGCTGGGTGAACAACGTCACCGAACTGGTGAACCAAGGGGAGCGTGCTGATCTGCTGGCGAGCCTGGACCAGTTGGCGGCCTCGGTTGAGGTGTCCCCCTGGCTGGTGGGCGAAAGCATGACCCTGGCAGATATCGCTGTGGCTGCTCAGCTGTCGTTGCTGCGCTTCCCCTCATCCGCCGGTGCGGCTCTTGCTGGCAAGGGGGTTCCG
The DNA here is from genome assembly GCF_000195975.1 of Parasynechococcus marenigrum WH 8102. Taxonomy (GTDB): domain Bacteria; phylum Cyanobacteriota; class Cyanobacteriia; order PCC-6307; family Cyanobiaceae; genus Parasynechococcus; species Parasynechococcus marisnigri. The sequence goes on along the minus strand of NC_005070.1, from coordinate 2,102,300 downwards.
GGCCTGAGCGATCACCCCAAGCTGCAGCCGCTGTTCCAGTGGCGTGATCAGATCGAACTCAAATTGATGGAGCGGACCCTGGAAGAAGTGTGAAACGCAGGCGGTAGTGGTGATGGGCGATGGCCTGATCCCGCAGGCTTTCGCCGGGGGAGGCGTAGCGCCCCTGCCATTGCTCGGCGCAGATGTCGTCATCGCAGCGGCTGTAGCGGCTGAGGGTTTCGATCCGGCTGAGTCGGGGTGCTCCGGGGGTGTGCAGGATCTGCAGCACCAGTTCATCGGACAGGAAGGTGTCAGTCGTCGGGGAGTCCTGGCGGCGGCCCGTCACCGTGGTTTCGAGGTAAAGATCTCCTTTGAGTCGGGCGATCTGACGGTTGGCGGAATCGGGGTCGTCCTCCACCCGCAGCAATTGGTCGCCGAGCAGGGCGCGGCCGATGGCGGTGGCATTGAAGCTGCGATCGCCAACGAGCCGGCCGCGGCGATCCGTTTCGAACCGTGCCTGGTGCAGCAGCGGTGAATCGCCTGGGGCATCAAGATCGATGCTCTCCACCTGCCAGAGCCCTTCAAACCAGTCGGGATAGATCAGATCGTCCCGATTCGAGGGCCGCGGCAATGGTGCCGGCAGGCTCCAGTCGGGCCAGCTGTTCAACCGCTGTTCCAGGCTGCTTTCTGCCCAGGCGGGGCCGCCACTGAGCAGGATGGTGAGGCCGATCAGCAGCATCCACACGCGCCGTTCCATGTCTGATCCCCTGATCCGTGCCCTTGATGACTACGTGGTGCTGGAGCCCGGCAAGCCGGAACAGCTGCTCAGCGCAGCCGACACGTTGACATGGCTGAGCGGTTGGTTGCGGAGCCTGGATCAGTTGCCGGCCGATCTGGCGGGTCAACCCGATCTTGATGCAGCTGCTCAGCGGTTGATCGATACCGCCTGTGATCTGGAGATCAGCCCTGGGATCACTTTGCAGTGGTTTGCGGTGCGGTTGGAGCCGCCAACGGCTTGAACTCAGTCGGTTCGGCGCTGGGTTGGATCCTTCAGCAGGCTTGGCAGAAGTTGCAGGATCCCGTCGGCGACGGCGAGGGGTGTTTCTTGATTAATCACCACCGTGAGATCGGCCTCGGCATAAAGGGGCCTGCGTTGGTTGAGCAGCGCGTTGAGCGCAGCGTCTGGATCTTCGGTTTGGAGCAGTGGCCGCACCGTGCTGTCCGCTCTGAGGCGTTGCATGAGCTGCTCTGGCACCACATCCAGCCAGACCACGATGCCGCTGTGCAGTAGCCCCCAGTTCTCCTGTTGCGTCACCACACCGCCGCCGGTGGCCACCACTAGGGAGTGACGTTGGCCGATGGCGTTGAGCACCTGGCTTTCCAGGGCCCGGAATCCTGCTTCACCGTCCCGCTCAAAAATCTCAGGAATGCTGCAGCCTGCGGCCTGCTCGATCACGGCATCGGCATCCACAAAGCCGTAACCCAGTTGTTCCGCCAGGGGGCGACCGGTGCTGGTTTTACCGCTGCCCATCATTCCCACCAGGTACAGGCTGCGGCCGCCCAGGCGCTGCTTCAAGGAGAGAGTTGCGTCCGACATGGCTCGAGATCGCCGTTAGCTCATTAGGATGCCTCGCGGCCGAAACGTCACATGACTGAAATGAAGTCACCACCACGCCACGGCCAGGGTCGCGGCTGTGTGATCACACGGCGGGCCTGTTTCAGTGCCAGTCATCGTTATTGGCTGCCTGAGCTGTCCGCTGACGACAACGCGGCTCGCTTCGGGCCCTGTGCCATCGCCCCTGGCCATGGCCACAACTACGAGCTGATCGTGTCCATGGCCGGCGGCCTCGATGCCGATGGGATGGTGCTCAACCTTTCAGAGGTGAAGCACGCCATCCGCCAGGAAGTAACGGGTCAGCTGGACTTCCGCTTCCTCAACGAGGCCTGGCCGGAATTCGATGTGTCTGGCCCCTCTGGCTGTCTGCCCACCACCGAAGCCCTGGTGCGGGTGATCTGGCAGCGCCTCAGCCCGCATCTGCCGATCACGGCATTGCGCCTCTACGAACAACCGGGCCTTTGGGCCGACTACCTCGGACATCCCATGGACGCCTTCCTCACCATCCGCACCCATTTCGCCGCTGCTCACCGACTGGCCCGCCCAGAACTGAGTCAGGAGGAGAACGAAGCCATCTACGGCAAGTGCGCCAGGCCCCATGGACATGGTCACAACTACCTCGTGGATGTGACCGTGCGTGGTGCAATCGATCCCCGCACGGGCATGGTTTGCGATCTTTCCGCCTTGCAGCGTCTGGTGGACGATCTGGTGGTGGAGCCCTTCGATCACACCTTCCTCAACAAGGACGTTGCCTTTTTTGCCGAATGTGTACCGACGGCCGAGAACATCGCCCTCCACATCGCAGATCGGCTGAGCACACCGGTGAAGGCGATTGGAGCCCATCTACACAAGATCCGCTTGCAGGAAAGCCCCAACAACGCCGCTGAGGTCTATGCCGAGACCCCTCAGTTGGATCGCATGCCGGCTGCTTTGGAATCAGTCGCCGCGGTCTGACCACCGCTTTGCAGGGTGAGCGCCCCACGGTTCGGTTGGTGCTGGCCATCAGCCTTGATGGCCGGCTTGCACCGGCAGAGGGCGGTGCCGCACAGCTTGGTGGAGATGGTGATCGAATCGCCTTGGAGCAGGCCTTGGCCTGGGCTGATGCCTGTCTGATCGGTGCGGGCACTCTGCGGGCCCATCAATGCACCTGCCTGATCCGCAACCAGACCCTTGTCGACCAACGCTTAGCCGCTGGCCGTCCTGCTCAGCCTGCTGCAGTTGTGGCCAGCCGCTCTGGCAACGTTTCATCGTCCTGGCGGTTTTTTCAGCAGCCGTTGCAGCGATGGCTGCTGGCGCCGGCACCGATGGAGTGGGGATTTGAGCGATGGTTTCCTCTAGCCGAGTCCTGGACCGAGCAGCTGGTGGGTCTGGGATCCGCAGGAATTCAGCGGCTTGTGCTGCTTGGTGGGGCTCATCTGGCGGCTGATCTGCTGGCGGGTGACTGTGTTGATGAGCTGCAGCTCACTGTTGTTCCACGGGTGTTGGGCGGGGGCAATACCTGGTTGCCAACAACATCTCCAGGGCTGCCATACGCTCTTTCACAAGCGGAGGCCTGGCGTGCTGTGGGGGCAGAACCCCTGGGCAGCGGAGAGTGGTTGCTGCGCTACCGAAGGCTGCGGGAGAGCGCGGAGTGATTTGTGCTCAGAATCCCTTATCTGAGGGAGTGCGACGCAGGATTTCATCCCTAATCTGAGGTAAAAAATCTTTTCGATGGCAAAAAAACGTAAAAAGCTTCGCGGAACCAACGAACGGTCCAGATGAGCTCACGGGAACTCGCCTCAAAAACCAGGTTTATGGATTGGCAGGCGACGATGTGATTGCCACAGGTGAGGGCAAATACCGTGTTTGGGGTGGCGAAGACAACGACACCTTCAAGACCCTCGATGGAGGGAAGGGATTCATGAAAATCATGGATTTTGAAGCTGGCGACTCGATCACGTTTTGCGGATGTGCATCCACCCGCATCGAGCAGCGCGGTAAGAACGCCTGGATCGTCAAGAACGACGATGTGAAAGCTGTTGTGAAGGGTGTTACCGCTGCTGATCTCCAGATCGACTTCGATCAGGCGATCATCACCATGGTCGCTGATCCTCTGGCCTGATCACTGGAAACACGGCTCTGGTTAAGGTCTGACGTATTGCCTGCGGCAGACCACCGATGTCGTCACTTACGGCCCGCTGGCATCGTTCGATTCAGGAGATCCCCGAGCAGCACTGGCAGGCTCTGGTTAGTGATCATGCCATTCCCTTTTATCGCTGGAGCTGGCTGGAGGCCCTGGAGAGTTCCGGCAGCATTATTCCGGAGCAGGGCTGGCAACCATTGCATCTGGCCCTGTGGCGTGGGGATGTCCCCATTGCGGTTGCGCCTCTGTACCTCAAGGGCCACAGCTACGGCGAATTCGTGTTCGACCAGACCTTTGCCCGTTTGGCGGGGGATCTGGGGCTGCGTTATTACCCGAAGTTGCTGGGGATGAGCCCGGTGAGCCCGGTGCTGGGCTACCGCTTCCATGTGCTCCCTGGTGAAGATGAAGCGGAGCTCACAGCGGTGCTGCTGCGGGCGATTGATGCCTTCTGCGAGCACAACAGCATCCTCAGCTGCAATTTTCTCTACGTGGATCCCCAGTGGCGCCCCCTGGCGGAAGCGGCCGGCTGTGCCACCTGGCTGAATCAGCAGAGCCTCTGGAGCCGAGGCGACGATCAAAGCTTCGACGACTACCTCAATGGCTTCAACGCCAACCAACGCCGCAACATCAAACGGGAGCGCAAGGCGGTGGCCAAAGCTGGGCTAACGGTGACGCCCCTCACGGGAGAGCAGTTGGATCTGGAGCTGTTCCAGATCATGCATGGCTTTTATGAGCAGCACTGTGCACGCTGGGGGCCGTGGGGCAGCAAGTACCTGGAGCAGGGTTTTTTCGAGGCGCTGGCGGGGTTGCACCGGGAGCAGGTGGTGTTGTTCTCGGCCCATCGCGGTGATCCGCGCGAGCCCGTCGCCATGTCGATGTGCGTGCGCGACGACCACCACCTCTGGGGCCGTTACTGGGGCAGCGAGGAGGAGATCGACTGTCTCCACTTCGAGGTTTGTTACTACGCCCCGATTGAATGGGCGATCAGCCAGGGGATCGACAGCTTTGATCCCGGGGCCGGCGGCAGCCATAAGCGGCGGCGGGGGTTTGTGGCCCGCCCCCACGCCAGCCTGCACCGTTGGTATCAACCGCAGATGGATGGTTTGATCCGGGCTTGGCTGCCCAAGGTGAATGGCTTGATGCTGGAGGAGATCGAAGCGATCAATGCGGAGCTGCCCTTCAAGGCAGACGCTCCATCACTGAGTTTGTAAGTTGAATAGATGGTCAAGACCCCTGAAGCCCCCGCATCGCTGACTGTGGCCATCGATGCTTTGGATGAACGCCTCTCCCAGCGCTTCATCGCGCTCGATCCCAGCGGTTATTTCCTGATCAAGGTTGATGCTGATGCCGGTGAGCTGGTGCTCGAGCACTACGGCAACACCATTGATGAAAAGGGACTGGCCCGAGATTCCGACACCGGTGAGGTGCTGAGCTGCAAAGGCGGCAATGGCCTCCGACAACCCTCAAGGATTTATCGCGGCAGCAGCGCCAAGCAAGTCGGCATCCAACTCACCGAAGGGGACGGGCCGCATCCGCTGAGCCGTTTGGATCATGCTCTGTATCTGGGGCGGGAACTGCAGAAAGCCGAGCAGTGTCTGCTTAATGGCTCTGCCTACGTGCAGGACTGATCCTTAAACAGGCTGCAGTTCCTTTTGCGCCGAGGGTTCCTCAGGCGGAAGTGATTCCAACTGTTCGCGGATTTCCTGCTGCACGATCGAGCGGTACTCGAGGAAGTGCTCGTTGTGAGCCAGCACCACCAGGAACTGCTCCAGCAGGGCCGGGTTCTGGCGTGCCATCCCCAGTAGGTACTTCCAGAAGCGACTGCGGGTGTCGCGCTTGATGCCCTGGCGCCAGATCACGATGCTCAGAGCTCTGATGTCCGTCCAGGTCGGCAATTTGGCGGCCGCCTTCCAACGGGGTGCGCCCATTTTCAAGTAATAGCTGTACACCCGATCCATGTAGGCATTGGGTTCGTACAGCGCACAGAACGCGTCCACGTATTCATTCGCGATATCGCGGATCGGTCGGGTTGGTTTGAAATTCAGCAGGTTGGTCTGATTCACGCCTTTGGCGGCATCTTCTCCCTGAATCAGGCGGCCTTCTTTCTCCAGCCGCGCCCACAGCGCTGTTTTGGGCAGGGCCTGCAACATGCCCATCATCGCGGCGGGGATGCCGGTACGGGTCACGAAATCAACGATGCGGTGGCCTGCACCATCCTTCTCACCATCGAAACCGATGATGAAGCCCGCCATCACCCGGATGCCGTTGGCGGTGATCCGATCCACCGCTGCATCTAGGGGATTGCGGGTGTTCTGAATCTTGCGGGCCGTTTCGAGACTCGATTCATCCGGAGTTTCGATGCCGAGGAACACGCTTTCAAAGCGGGCGTCGTGCATCATTTGCATCATCTCTTCGTCATCCGCCAGATCAACGGAGGCCTCCGTGGCAAAGCTGAACGGATAGCCGCGCTCCTCCTGCCAGGTGCGGATCTGCGGCAGCAACAACTTGGCGTTGCGTTTGTTGCCGATGAAGTTGTCGTCCACCAGGAAGATGGAACGGCCCCAGCCCAGGTCATAGAGGGACTGGAGCTCCGCCACCAACTGCTCGGGGGTCTTGGTGCGCGGCTTACGGCCGTAGAGCACGATGATGTCGCAGAACTCGCAGTTGAATGGGCAGCCCCTCGAAAACTGCACGCTCATTGAGTCGTAGGCGTCCAGCTCGAGAAGATCAAACCGGGGGATCGGAGTGACGGTCACATCCGGCTTGTCGCCTTCGGCGGTGAAGCGGCCACTGGTGTCACCCCGTTCCAGGGCCTCCAGGAACATCGGCAGGGTGATTTCACCCTCATCGAGGATCTTGAAATCCGCCTGATCGAGTTCCGGTGCATCCGGAGTGGAGCTGGCGAAGGGGCCACCGATTGCCACCGGCAAACCGCGCTGCTTGGCCTTGCTGATCTGCACGGCCATGTCGTCCTTCTGCACGATCATTCCCGAAATGATCACCATCTCCGCCCAGTTCCATTCCTCCTCTGTTACGTCCCGCACGTTGCGGTCAACCAGCTTCATCTCCCAGTCCTGGGGAAGCAGGGCCGCCACCGTCACCATCCCCAGAGGGGGCAGCAGCACCTTGCGGTTCACCAGCTCGAGGATCTTCTCGTAACTCCAGAAGGTCTTCGGGAACTCGGGGTAAATGAAGAGGGTGCGCATCAGCTCGGGCGTGGAGGGTTAAGCATCCGGTCGGCCCGGTTGACGGTCACCCGCACGCAGGTGTCAGTCGTTCACAAACCCTAAGCGCTATGGCCCAGAAGCTGATCCATGTCTGATCTAATGGTGGTCACCTCCTTACTCGCACATGGGCGTTGGCATCTATCTCGGCCTTGTTGGATCCGGTCTGGTGGTCGCTGTTGTGCTCACCAAACTTCTCAAGGGAATCAAGCTGATCTGAGCGGCTCCAGCACCGTTCCCCCCCGTCGGCGGATCCAGAGCAGCGCAAGCACAGCACCGATTCCGCCGGTCAGGGCAAAGGTGGCGGACAGGCTGGTGGCCATCACCAGCAAGGCCGCTAGCAGTCCGCTGATGCCACCCCCGCCAAGAAAGGCGATCTGGCTCAATCCGGCCATCCGTCCGCGCATCACCTGAGGCGCTCCGATCTGCGTGATCAGGTTGCAACTGCTCAGCAGTCCAGCGGTACCAGCACCGATTGCAAAGGCCATGCTCAAGCTAATAGCAACGCTTGAGCTCCCCGCCATGCCCAGCTGGGCGATCGCTGTGATCAGTCCAAAGCAGCCCAGCGTCAGGAATGGTCGCCGGCTGAAGCGGGTGCTGCAGCGTTGCAGCACGATGCCGCCGGCAATGCTGCCGGCCGCCAGCACACTGGTGAACAGCCCCAGATCCCGTGGATCCGGTCCCAGTACTTGATCTGCGATCAGTGGAGCCAGGCCCGGGTGAAAGAAGTTCACCACGCAAAGCACAGCGGTGAGGGTCAGAACCCCCCGCAGGGTGGACCCGCAATCCTTCCAAGCCTTGAGCAACGTGGCATCGCCATCACCACGACTGCGTTGTTCCATGTCCCGGCGTGGCTGGAGTAAAAACATCACGCTGGCGATCGGCAGCAGATAACTTGCGGCGTCAATGCCCAGGGCCCATGCCGGTCCTGCCATGGCCACCAGCCATCCGCCGATCGGGGGGCCCACCAATTTGCCCACGTTGAACACCACCGAAAAGCTGGTGAGGTATCCCGCCAGCTGCTTGGGCTCCTCCACCAGCAGGGAGCAATACTTGTTGCGTGCGGTGAGCTCGAAGGCGCCGGCGATGCCCACCATCAAGGTGCTGCCCAACAGCAGCAGCAGCTGGGCTGTTCCCTCCAGCAGCGGGATCGAGAGGGCCCCCAGGGCAGCGGCGGCCAGCAGCCCCCACTGCGCTTGCACGAGCACCGTTTCACAGCCCAAACGGTCGGTGCGCACCCCGGCAGGACCGCTGATCAACAGGCTGGGGAGTGATAAGGCTGCAAAGTTCAAGGCCAGCACGAAGGGGTCGGCGCTGCCATGCAGCAGGATCCAGCCCTTGGCGGTGATGCCGGCGAAGGAGCCTGCGGTGCTGATGCCAGACACGACCAGGAACAGGCTGCGTTGCTGGTCCAGGCGGAGGGGGAAAGCTCTCAAGCGTCGGCTCTGATTGCCGCCACCATGTCGCGGGCCCCCACGATCCGTCCGCTCAGGTCGTAGACGTCGGCACCCGTGATCTGCACCGGCACCATTGTGCCTGGGGCGGCCTTCTGGCCGTCCTCTCCAGGCTGCACATGCACCTCCCCATCCACCTCCGGCGCAAAGCGGGCGCACCGGCCAATCATCTGCCCGGTCTGGGGGTTGTGCTGCTCGATCAGCACGTCCACGGTGCGGCTCACCCAGCTGTGGTTACGTTCGGCGGAAATGGGTTGCTGCAGCGCCATCAGGGCGTCCTTGCGGGCCTGGGCGACGTCGGGATCCACCGGGTTGGGAAGCTCAGCAGCGGCGGTGCCGTCCTCTGGCGAGAAAGTGAACACGCCCACGTGATCGAAGCGTTGGCGCCTCAGGAACTCCATCAGGTGCTGGAAGTGCTCCTCCGTTTCGCCTGGAAAGCCCACGATCAAGGTGGTGCGCAACACCGCATCGGGGAGCTGGTCGCGGATCTGATCCAGCAGCCGGTCGTTCACATCCGCTTGCCAGGGTCGGTTCATCGCCCGCAGCACCTCCGGGTGGCTGTGCTGCAGCGGCAGATCCAGATAGGGAACCACATTGGGCACCTCCCGGTAGGCCGCCAGCACCTCTGGTGTCAGACCCGTCGGGTAGGCGTAGTGCACGCGGATCCAGGGGATCTCGACCTCTCCCAGGGCCCGCAGCAGTTCCGCCAGCTTTGGCTTGCCGTATAGATCCAGGCCGTAGTTGGTGGTGATCTGACTGATCAGGATCAGCTCCTGCACCCCCTGCTCCACCAGTTGGTGCGCTTCGGCCACGATCGATTCGATCGGCCGGCTGCGTTGGTCGCCCCGCAGCTTGGGAATGATGCAGAAGGCGCAGCGGTAGTCGCAGCCCTCCGCCACCTTGAGGAACGCCACCGCCTGGTCCGTGGTGCGCTGACGCGGCAGGTGTTCATCCCCGACAAAGGTGGGCACGGCGCTGACGCGGTTCACCCGCTCGCCGGCCTCCACCCGCTGCAACACCTCCACGATGTGTTGGTAGTCGCCGGTGCCAACGATCGCCTTCGCTTCAGGAATCGATTCGAGCAGTTCATCCTGAAAATGCTGGGCCAGACAGCCGGCAATGATCAGTTCCTTGCCCTGTTCCGCCAGGCCCACAAGGGTGCGTACCGATTCCTCGCGGGCGTCCTGAATGAAGCTGCAGGTGTTCACCACCACCACAGCCGCATCGTTTTCGTTGGTGCTGACGCCGTAGCCGGCCTGCGCCAGCAAACCCACCATGTGTTCGGTGTCCACACGATTCTTTTCGCAGCCCAGGTGGGCGAACGCGACCGTTGGTTTCGTCGGGGTGCTTGTCATCACTGCGCCGCCTGCCATTCATCACCCTACGGAGAGGACTGTTTTCATCAGAACTGACAGAATTCAGCCACTTAATAGGGAATGGATGGGCACCACCCGTCTGGTCAGTCGCCGCCGTCAGGATGCCGGTGCTAAGTGGGCTCGCATCGCCATGGCGGTGCTCGCCACCGTCGGTGTGATCGACACCGGCTCGATCACCCTCAAGCGTTGGGGATTGCTGGGCAACCTCAGCTGCCCGATGGGTGCCGACGGTTGCGACAAGGTGCTCAACAGCCCCTGGGGCACGGTGGCGGACGGCATTCCGCTGTCGTTTGTCGGACTGCTGGCCTACATCGCTGTTCTGGTGATGGCGCTGTTGCCGCTGCTGCCGGGTCTGGCGGAAAACAAGAGCGATCTCTCCCGCCGCACCTGGTGGGGAATGTTCAGCGTCTCTCTGGGGATGGTGGTGTTCAGCGGCGTGTTGCTCGGCCTGATGGTGTTCAAGATCCAGGCCTTTTGCTTCTTCTGCGTTCTGTCCGCCGTTCTCTCGCTCAGCCTGTTTCTGCTGTCGGTGATCGGCGGTGGCTGGGACGATCCCGGTCAGTTGATTTTCCGCGGCATTCTTCTGGCCCTGGCGGTGCTGCTGGGGGGCCTGATCTGGGCCTCCGTTGTGGATCCAGACCGGCCGGAAGCCACGGCCACGGGTCCTGGTGTCGCTCCAGTGGTGACCACCGCCAGTTCCACGGCAACGCTGGCTTTGGCGGACCATCTCACCGCCTCGGGAGCGGTGATGTATTCGGCCTATTGGTGCCCCCATTGCCACGAGCAGAAGGAGTTGTTCGGCAAGAAGGCCACCGAACAGCTGAAGGTGGTGGAGTGCGCGCCCGATGGCCGCAACAACCAGGCAGACCTCTGCCGCAGCAAGGGGCTTGAGGGTTTCCCCAGCTGGGAGATCAACGGTGAACTTGACTCCGGTGTGAAGCCCCTCGAGGTGTTGGCGGATCTGAGCGGTTATCAGGGCGACCGAGAGTTCTGAGCCCTTCTCAAGGGCGAACAGCCCGGGTGTGGAGACCCCGGGCTCGGCTCTGACGCGAGTGGCATTGCCATTGGGGCTGCGATGAGGGGGCATCCGTGCGGAAATGTCCTCCCCTGCTCTCTTGGCGGAACAGGCAGGCCTCCAGCATCAGCTTGCTGGTCACCAGTCGGTGGCGGAGATCCAGCAACAGATTCAGATCGCGGCGACTGCTGTCATCCAGCAACAAAGCATCCCGCTGCAGACAGTTCAGCAAGGGTTGTTGATCCAGGCGTTCCAGCTCGCAGCGCAAGTGATCCAGGCCGGCGTTGAGCCGGCGTCCACTGCGGTCCACGCCAGCCCGTTGCCAGCAGAACAGGCGCAGCTGCTCGATCTGCTCCATCAACCCCGCGCTGGTGATCGCTCCCTCCAGTGCTTGCCCGTAAGCCTGCGGCGGGGCAGGGTTCGACGGCTTGATGGCAGGCCCCAGGTCGATCTCCGCCAGGCGATGGGCGAACACGAGGCATTCCATCAGGGAGTTGCTGGCCAGCCGGTTGGCGCCATGGACCCCAGTGCAGGCCACCTCGCCAACGGCGTAGAGGCCGGGAAGGTCTGTCGCGGCTTGCAGATCCGTTGCGACACCGCCCATCCAGTAATGCGCCGCAGGCGCAACAGGGATTGGCCGTTCGAGGGGGTTGAGTCCGAATTCGCTGCAGCGGTCGAGAATCGTGGGGAAACGCGCTTCCGCCTGGGCACGGGGAATGGCGGAAAAATCAAGCCACATCTGGGCCACGCCCTGCTCCCACATGCGCTGCACCAGGGCCCGACTCACCTGATCCCTGGGGGCCAGGTCACGTTGCAGCAGGTGGTCCACCGGACTTCCCCCCTGGGCATCCACCAACACCCCGCCTTCCCCGCGCACTGCCTCTGAAATCAGGAAGCAGGGGGCATCGTCCAGCCGCAGGGCCGTGGGATGGAACTGCACGAATTCCAGATCTTCTACCGCTGCACCGGCTTGCCAGGCCAGGGCAATGCCCTCTCCGCAGGCCTGGGCCGGATTGGTGGTGTTGGCAAACAGATGTCCACCGCCGCCGCTGGCCAGCACCACGGCGCGGGCCTGGATGTGTTGCAGGTGGCGGCCATCCAGCACTTGCACCCCACAACAGCGGCCGTTCTGCACATCAAGCCTGGTGACCCGCACGCCCCGCCGGTGCAGCAAGCCGGGCCGTCGTTCGACCCGCTCACGCAGGACATCCACCAGGGCGCGTCCGGTGCGGTCCTGCACATGAAGCACACGTCGATGGCTGTGGGCTGCTTCCAGGGTCGTGGCCAGGCCATGGCCGTCGCGGTCAAAGGCCATCCCCAGCTGCTGGAGGCGATCCACACAACGCGGTGCGGCGTCCACCAAAAACCGCACGGCATCGCCGTCACATAGGCCAGCGCCGGCGTTCAGGGTGTCGTCGGCATGGCTGCCCGCTGAGTCTTCAGGGCGGGTCACGGCGGCGATGCCCCCCTGGGCCCAGCGGCTGGAGGAGCGGCGTCCGGTGTTGCGGTTCAGCAGCAACACCGACAACCCCTCTGGCAACTCAAGGCAGGTCATCAAACCCGCTGCCCCAGCACCCACCACCACAACATCCCAGGGGCCGGGATCGATGGCATCAAGTGGGCGGGAAGGGTCCATCCAGGCAGTCAAAAAAAGCCGCCGGATAGTCCGACGGCTTTCGGGTGATGGGTTGATTGTGGTGGGATCAGCGGTACTGACCGTCGTTGATCCGATCGTCGCCTTCGTTCAGAGCAATTTCGGGTGGGGTCACCGTGAAATTCTCCTTGTACTTGTTGAACAATTCGATCTGACGCTCGCTCAGATCAAGGTTCAACACCTCATCAACGTCGTTGTAAGGGCCGCCCAGCACGATCTTGCCGGCCATGGTTGGGTACATCCCGGGGAACTGCTGGAAGCGGCGGACGGAGGAGTTGTTGAGGTCCACCTTGCCCTCCCGTGCAGCGATCTTGTCGTCCGCGATGTTGCGGATCTCGTTACCGGAATACTTGCCAACCAGGTCCTCGTCAGCATGAACGCTTCCGGGAAGGATCAGACCGGCCAGCAGGCCTGCCATCAGTAACGCACCGGTCAGCCAGCTCAGCAGCCGCTTCATCTCAGCTCTCCGTCGGGATCGGATTGGGTTATCCGGCAGGAGCCGGCCAGGGAACCTTACAAGTGTCACTGCCGTCTCGATCAAGCCCGCGCTGGAGCTTTTGCAGTTCGTTTCACTCGATCAGGCCGCTGAGGCCTGGTTGGAGCAGAGCGGTGATCAGAAAGAGGCCGTCCACCCAAACCGTTGTGACCAACACTGCCCCGGCCATGCTCCAGGTGGAACCAATCTGGCTCCACCTGCGGCCGAGGCCCAGGATCAACACTGCGGCAAGGGCTAGAAGCAGCATCGGCAGGGGATGGAGCAGCTGAAGGCCTGCTTGATGCAGAAGCCCTGGCGCCAGATCGATCGGAGCCATCACCACCGTGGGCCAGGCTTGCATCACTCCGGTGACCGCCATCATCAGGTCGGTGCAGGCTGTCCCCAGCAATGAGGAGAGGTAAAAGGCTGCTGCCAGCCTCCAGCGACTGTTCAGTCCAGTCAGTGCCAGGGGCAATGCGAAGGCCTCTACCGGCAGGTGTAAGAGAGGATGGGCTCGCAGCCAACCCCAGAACAGGCAACCGGCCAACCAGCTGCCGCTGAATCCCACCAAAAGCTGGCCGATTTCAGCCTTCTGTCGATCTGCGGTCTGCCCCAGAACGATGCCGACCGCCATCAGCACTGCAGTGAACAGCGTGGCGGAAAAGGGGTGCAACCTCACCCAGGGGGCTTGCAGAAATACAGGCAACACCACCATGGCTGCCGCTAAACGAGGCACCGCCAGGGTCCAGGACCGATCGGGGGCTGTGAGTTGCCAGGTGCCTCCGATCAAATCCGCCCATCAACAAGAAAGTCTCGAAACCTTAGAAGACATCTCCTGACCCCGTGCCTGACATAACGTCCTCACCACTGGTCCGTTTGCATGGCTGACCCCTCCGCTTCCCTTGGCCTTTGGGAGGCCTGTTGGCGTGATCTGGTGCTTGGCATCGTGCAGGGACTGACGGAATTCCTCCCCATCAGCAGCACGGCACATTTGAAGGTGGTGCCAGTGCTACTGGACTGGGGGGACCCTGGAGTGTCCGTGACGGCCGCCATTCAACTGGGCAGCATCGTTGCGGTGATCGCCTATTTCCGCAGGGACCTTGCCCAGGTGATGCAAGGCATCTCAAAGGCATTTCGCCATGGTCAGTGGCGGGAACCGGAAGCGCGCCTTGGCATCGCCATGGCGGTTGGCACACTTCCGATCCTTGCCGTTGGGCTGGCGATCAAGCTGTTCTGGGATGAGGGCTATGAGACATCGCCGCTGCGCAGTGTTCCCTCGATTGCCGTTGTGTCAATCGTGATGGCGTTGCTGTTGGCGGTCGCTGAACGGATGGGACCGCGGCGCAAGCAGTTGTCGGACGTTTCTGGACGCGATGGCTTGGTGGTCGGTCTGGCCCAGGTGCTGGCACTGATCCCAGGGGTCTCCCGCTCCGGCAGCACCCTGACCGCGTCATTGCTGGATGGCTGGCAGCGGGCCGATGCCGCCCGCTTTTCATTTCTCCTCGGCATTCCGGCGATCACTATCGCTGGCATCGTCGAGCTGAAGGATGCTCTGGCTGCGACGGCCGATGCCGGACCGCTACCACTCGTCATCGGGATCCTAGCGGCGACGGTGGTGTCCTGGTTGGCGATTGACTGGCTGCTCAAGTTTCTGCAGCGCCACAGCACCTGGTTGTTTGTGGCTTACCGACTGCTCTTTGGTGTGGGCCTCCTGGCCTGGTGGTCCATCCACGGCGCACACTGAAAGGAGCCCATCGTCTGTTCGACCCTTGTGGAATGAGCCCTCGGCCGGGGTAGCGGTCTCGGCCCTCAATCCAGATGCGGTGGCCCGCCAGCCCCTGCCGGCCGTGGTCGACAGCGTGGAGCCGGGCTCCATCGGCGAGGACCTGGGGTTTGAACCTGGCGATCAGCTGCTCAGCATCAATGGCATCCGGCCGCGGGACCTGATTGATTACCGCTACCTCTGCGTCGAGGAAGACCTGCACCTTGAGGTGCGCGATGCCGCCGGTGTTCTCCATCAGGTGGATCTGGAGAAGGACGCCGACGACGGCCTGGGTCTGGCCTTCACAGAAGCGCTCTTTGATGGGCTGCGGCAGTGCAACAACCACTGCCCGTTCTGCTTCATCGATCAGCAGCCCCCAGGCCACCGCGACAGCCTTTACCTCAAGGACGACGACTTCAGGCTCAGTTTTCTGTACGGGTCCTATCTGACCCTGACCAACCTCACGGATGCCGACTGGCAGCGCATCGACGAGCAGCGACTGTCACCTCTGTATGTCTCTGTGCATGCCACGGAGCCTGAGTTGCGGGAACGGTTGCTGGTGAATCCTCGGGCCGGACTGCTGATGCAGCAATTGGCCTGGTTTGCCGAACGGGATCTTCAGATCCATGCCCAGGTGGTGGTGTGTCCCGGCATCAACGACGGTGCCGCGTTGGATCGCAGCCTGCAGGACCTGGCCCGCTTTGCCGAAGGCGAGTGGCCAGCGGTGCTGTCAGCTGCTGTTGTGCCCGTGGGGTTGACCCGTTTTCGCCCGCCGGATGATGGGTTGCGTCCGGTGGATCCCGCCGGCGCCCGCACCGTGATTACCCAGGTGGAGGCTTGGCAGAAACAGTTTCAGGCGCGCCTCGGCAGCCGTTTTGCCTGGTTGTCGGATGAGTGGTACCTGATGGCTGGGCAAGCCCTGCCGCCACGACCTGACTACGAAGACCTTCCCCAGCAGGAAAACGGCGTGGGCACCATCCGGGCCTTTCTCGAGGCGTTGGATCAGGCCACCCAGAATCTGCCGCAACGGATCCAACAACCGCGCCGTTGCACCTGGGTGGTGGGTCGCATCGTGGCATCGGCGTTGCGTCCGGTTTGCGACCGCCTCAATCGTGTTGAAGGGGTTGATCTCCAGTTGCTGGGCTTGCCCAGTCCCTATTGGGGGCAGGATCAGGTGGTGACCGGTCTGCTCACGGGAGAAGACCTGTTGAGTGGTTTGGCCGGGCTGGATCTCGGGGATGAGCTGCTCTTGCCGTCGGTGATGCTGCGGCAGGGACAGCCTGTATTCCTCGACGACATGAGCCTGGAAGAGCTGCGACAGCAGCTGCCGGTTCCGGTCCGGATTGTTTATGGGGCGGCTGACATCGTGGCCTCCGTTCTCGG
Organism: Parasynechococcus marenigrum WH 8102; assembly: GCF_000195975.1. GTDB lineage: Bacteria > Cyanobacteriota > Cyanobacteriia > PCC-6307 > Cyanobiaceae > Parasynechococcus > Parasynechococcus marisnigri. The sequence continues at coordinate 2,086,241 of NC_005070.1, read as the reverse complement.
TTGACTAGGAAAAACTCCCTATGCTCCGCCCAGATAGCGAAATGCTGTGCGTCGGTTCACCGCAACTGTTGTCCTGACTGCTGGTGTTCTGGCGGCAGCTCCAACTCCTGGATTTAGTCAGGACGAACCGACATCCTCCACCTCAGCGTTGGTGGATCAAACCACCCTTCCAAACGCGCTCGATTTGAAGGGAGAGCGTCCTCAATCGGATTCATCGGTCATCCCTGCTGCTGCTACCGAGATGCCGGCTGAGCTCCGGGATCTTGGGACTCCCCCCAGCCTTGCTCTCCCTGACAGTCCTGATCAGGTTCGAATTCACGAGCTCCGTCCGCTGACGTTGGATGAAGCTCTGACGTTGGCCGAGGTCAACAGCCCATCTCTGAAGGCCGCTGCTAGCCAGGTTGATCAGGCCAAGTCGTCATTGCGCGCAGCGATTTCAGCGTGGTACCCCACGGTTGATCTGTCAGCTAACGGTCTTCCGAGTTATCTGAAGTCATACAACTATCGAAATCCAGATTTCGTCCCCGGCATCGCTGGTGAAAATGAAACTTACGATCGCGAAAAGCGTGCTGATGTCAGCCTGAGTGTCCGCTGGGACATCATTGACCCTGCACGTGTCCCTGAGATCGCATCACAACGTGACGCCTACGAGCAATCTCGAGATGCATATTTGATTGCCCTGCGGGACCTGCGTCTCCAAACCGCTTCTTCATATTTCCAACTGCAGGAGGCTGATGAAGGGGTTCGGATTGGACAGGCATCGGTTCGAGCGTCTCTGGTGAGCCTCCGAGATGCCAGAGCCCGCTTCAACGCGGGTGTCAACACCAAGCTGGAGGTGCTCGAAGCTGAGACGCAGTTGGCTCGAGACCGCAACCTGCTCACAGATCGTCTCGCATCACAGGATCTTGCCCGTCGCGGCTTGGCCCGTGAACTTGCACTGCCTCAGGACATCACCCCAACAGCGGCTACACCGTCAGCCCCCCTGGGATTGTGGGAGCCCTCTTTACAAGAGAGCATCGTCGCCGCCTACAACTATCGAGAAGAACTTGATCAGTTGATTCTTGATATCTCAATTGACAACAGCAGAGCTAATTCTTCCTTGGCTGCAGTCCAGCCGGTACTCAGTTTCGTCAACACCACAACCAGTTTCCGCAGCGAAGGACAGTCCGGTGTGAGCTCGCTCGGAGACATCGACATGGACGATTACACCTGGGGTGCCCAGAACACCACCGCTTTAACGGCAACCTGGCGACTCTTTGATGGTGGACGGGCCAGGGCTGAGTACCGCCGTTTCAAGCGAGCCGCCGAGGAGAGCGCCTACAACTTTGCGTCGACACGTGATGGCATCCGGTTTGAGGTTGAGCAGAGCTTCATCAACCTGCGCTCAGCCATCCAGAACATCGAGACCACATCGAGTGAAGTCTTGTCCTCCCGAGAGTCACTGCGGTTGTCTCAACTGCGGGTGCAGGCGGGTGTCAGCACACAGCGGGAAGTCGTAGACAACCAGCGCGATCTCACCAACGCTGAGATCCGCTATGCCCGCGCGATACGCGAATACAACACAAGCTTGGCTCAACTGCAGCGTCGCACGGGTCTTGATGCATTGATTGCCTGCCCTGCCAACACACTCCCTGCGCAAAAGCCGGAAGCTGAGGGCATGGTGATTCCGATTGAACCCACACCCCTGAAAACTGCTTGCCAGATGGGTGCCGTCGCAGGTCAGACTGAAGCAATCCCCTAGCCTGTGTAGCCCCTGTGGTGACGTCGGTACTCAGTTCAGAACAACTGAGCGCCATTCATCAGTTGCTGGATCGCATTGCAGAGCGTCAGCGCTCGGATTTCGGCAATATCATTTCTGATGTCAAACCAGACGGCACATTGATCACGGCCTGTGATCGCTGGAGTGATGCAGAGCTGGTCAAGGGACTGGCCTCGATTGCACCCGGTGAGGGCGTTCTCAGTGAAGAGGGGTCCCAGCGTGTTCCCCAGAGCAGGGCTTACTGGGTTGTGGACCCTCTGGATGGCACCACGAACTTCGCGACGGATATTCCAGTGTGGGCAATCTCCGTGGCGCGTTTTGTTGATGGCCGCCCCAGTGAGGTGTTCCTTGATGTTCCTGCCCTGGGTCAGCGCTTCGTGGCGTTGCGGGGGCGTGGTGTCATGCGCAATGAACAGTCGTTGACCACAGCGACCCGCCAGCACGTCAACAGCGCCTGTGTGTCGTTGTGCAGTCGTTCGATCCGTGTGTTGCAGCGAAAACCAAATCAGCCTTTTCCTGGAAAGATCCGGCTGTTCGGCGTGGCCAGCCTCAATCTGGTGAGCGTGGCGATGGGGCAGACCATTGCTGCCCTTGAGGCCACCCCAAAGATCTGGGATCTGGCGGCTGCCTGGTTGGTTCTCGATGAATTGGGCTGTCCGATCCGTTGGTTGGATATTGATCCCGCTGAGCTGTCGCCGGGTCAGGACTTGTCTCAGACCAGTTTTCCAATGCTTGCTGCAAGCTCTTGGTCTGAGCTGGCGCGCTTTCTGCCCTGGGGGGAAGCCCTGCTTCAGCCTTAGTGGTTGCGCCTTAGGTGTGAGGAGTGTTATGGTTTTGTCTTGCGCAGGAGCCGAGAGGTGAGAGCGCAAGACCGAAGCCTGAGGGGCGAAAGCCTTGAGGTGTCTTGGTTCACTTACAAGACAAAGAGGGAGCGATCCCACGGTGTTGTAAGTTCTTCAAGCGGTCGCGAGAGGCCGCGTTGATCAGTTACCACTCTTCTGAAAGGAAGGGGTTAGGGAGTTGATCGCACCTGGACAATTGAAAAGTTTAGGAACTGACGCTTTCATCGCGTTTGGTTCTGAACCGAGCCGCAAGGTGAGGTGAGGGACTAAATGAAGAAGCGATGAAGGTGTGAGGTCCCGTCAAAAAATTTCGTTGCGTCGAAGCATTGTGCTTGCAACGGGAAGGTTTTCACGATCCTTTCTGTTGCCGGTGTGCGCAATGTGGAGCAACAACCGGATCTGAGATCCTGGAAAGTCATAGATAGAGAAATCTAGATGTGCACTCTTAAGAACCCTTTCTGTGTCAGCGGGAAGGAGGCTTCAACTGTTACTGGTTTTACTGAGTAATGGGTGACGCAAATCAAGTTGAGATGATGAAGATTATCAAGAGGACTTGATCTACAACGGAGAGTTTGATCCTGGCTCAGGATGAACGCTGGCGGCGTGCTTAACACATGCAAGTCGAACGAACCTTCGGGTTAGTGGCGGACGGGTGAGTAACGCGTGAGAATCTGCCCTCAGGAGGGGGATAACGGTTGGAAACGACCGCTAATACCCCATATGCCGCGAGGTGAAATGAATTTCGCCTGAGGATGAGCTCGCGTCTGATTAGCTAGTTGGTGGGGTAAAGGCCTACCAAGGCATCGATCAGTAGCTGGTCTGAGAGGATGATCAGCCACACTGGGACTGAGACACGGCCCAGACTCCTACGGGAGGCAGCAGTGGGGAATTTTCCGCAATGGGCGAAAGCCTGACGGAGCAACGCCGCGTGAGGGATGAAGGCCTCTGGGCTGTAAACCTCTTTTATCAAGGAAGAAGATCTGACGGTACTTGATGAATAAGCCACGGCTAATTCCGTGCCAGCAGCCGCGGTAATACGGGAGTGGCAAGCGTTATCCGGAATTATTGGGCGTAAAGCGTCCGCAGGCGGCCCTTCAAGTCTGCTGTTAAAGAGTGGAGCTTAACTCCATCATGGCAGTGGAAACTGTTGGGCTTGAGTGTGGTAGGGGCAGAGGGAATTCCCGGTGTAGCGGTGAAATGCGTAGATATCGGGAAGAACACCAGTGGCGAAGGCGCTCTGCTGGGCCATCACTGACGCTCATGGACGAAAGCCAGGGGAGCGAAAGGGATTAGATACCCCTGTAGTCCTGGCCGTAAACGATGAACACTAGGTGTCGGGGGAATCGACCCCCTCGGTGTCGTAGCCAACGCGTTAAGTGTTCCGCCTGGGGAGTACGCACGCAAGTGTGAAACTCAAAGGAATTGACGGGGGCCCGCACAAGCGGTGGAGTATGTGGTTTAATTCGATGCAACGCGAAGAACCTTACCAGGGTTTGACATCCTGCGAATCTCTTGGAAACGAGAGAGTGCCTTCGGGAACGCAGTGACAGGTGGTGCATGGCTGTCGTCAGCTCGTGTCGTGAGATGTTGGGTTAAGTCCCGCAACGAGCGCAACCCACGTCTTTAGTTGCCAGCATTTAGTTGGGCACTCTAGAGAGACCGCCGGTGATAAACCGGAGGAAGGTGTGGATGACGTCAAGTCATCATGCCCCTTACATCCTGGGCTACACACGTACTACAATGCTACGGACAAAGGGCAGCAAGTTCGCGAGGACAAGCAAATCCCATAAACCGTGGCTCAGTTCAGATCGTAGGCTGCAACTCGCCTACGTGAAGGAGGAATCGCTAGTAATCGCAGGTCAGCATACTGCGGTGAATACGTTCCCGGGCCTTGTACACACCGCCCGTCACACCATGGAAGTTGGCCACGCCCGAAGCCGTTACTCCAACCCTCGGGAGGAGGACGTCGAAGGTGGGGCTGATGACTGGGGTGAAGTCGTAACAAGGTATCCGTACCGGAAGGTGCGGATGGATCACCTCCTAACAGGGAGACAACACAATGATTTTGATGCCTGAGTACTTTTATTCTTAGGCCGAAATCCTGTCACCTTAGGTCGATCGGTACCTCAGCGTTGAAGCAACAGAGTTAACAGAGATGTTGATGCGTGTTGTGGAGATGATCAGTTCCTAAACTTTGTCTAGGTCACACCCCACAAGGGTTGAGTTTTCCTGGGCCATTAGCTCAGGTGGTTAGAGCGCACCCCTGATAAGGGTGAGGTCCCTGGTTCAAGTCCAGGATGGCCCATTCGGTGTTGGGGGTTTAGCTCAGTTGGTAGAGCGCCTGCTTTGCAAGCAGGATGTCAGGAGTTCGAGTCTCCTAACCTCCACTGACCGAACTCAATCTCCGGTTTTGCATTGAAAGATGGAGAACCACTCGATTGTGAAGTGTGATTTAGATGTGTCCGCTGGATGACCCCAGCTTCCTGTCATTCCAAATCGAAGTAAGTTAGTTTACTTAATTGAATTTGGTTGATAAGATGCTGGGCTCGATTTCAGTGATCAAGCAATTGGTCATTGGATTTGAAGTTCTGGCAGAACCTTGACAACTGCATAGGTAAGTCTGGAAAAAACAAAGCATCTTACAGATGCATTGTTTTGAATCTGATCTTCTGAAAGGGAGATTGGATCTAGAACAATGAAAATTCTTTTGAGCAAGAGCCGAGACTCTTGAGCGTTCTTTGATTCGTGTCGAGCGAATCAGAGTTAGATCTTGTTTTAGGAATCAGCGAAAGTTGATGATTAAAACTTGAGAATCTGCTTTCAACGGCGGTAAGCGTTCAGGAGATTAATTGGTCAAGCTACAAAGGGCTCACGGCGGATACCTTGGCACACAGAGGCGATGAAGGACGTGGTTACCTGCGATAAGTCTCGGGGAGCTGGAAGCACGCTTTGATCCGGGAATTTCCGAATGGGGCAACCCCTAGTACGGCCAGCTGAATCCATAGGCTGGCGCGAGCCAACCCAGCGAACTGAAACATCTTAGTAGCTGGAGGAAAGGAAAGTAAAAACGACTCCCTAAGTAGCGGCGAGCGAACGGGGAAGAGCCTAAACCGATACTTTCGAGTATCGGGGTTGTGGGACAGCAACGTGTATCAGGGATGTTAGGAGAAGTGTTTGAATGACACGCCACAGAGGGTGAAAGCCCCGTAACCGAAAACTGAACTGAGCTAGCTGTATCCCGAGTAGCACGGAGCACGTGAAATTCCGTGTGAATCCGCGAGGACCACCTCGTAAGGCTAAGTACTACTGTGTGACCGATAGCGAAACAGTACCGCGAGGGAAAGGTGAAAAGAACCCCGGGAGGGGAGTGAAATAGAACATGAAACCGTGAGCCTACAAGCAATGGGAGCCCTACTCATAGGGTGACCGTGTGCCTGTTGAAGAATGAGCCGGCGACTTATAGGCACTGGCGGGTTAAACCGGAAATGGTGGAGCCATAGCGAAAGCGAGTCTGAATAGGGCGCTTGTCAGTGTTTATAGACCCGAACCCGGGTGATCTAACCATGGCCAGGATGAAGCTTGGGTGATACCAAGTGGAGGTCCGAACCGACTGACGTTGAAAAGTCAGCGGATGAGCTGTGGTTAGGGGTGAAATGCCAATCGAACCCGGAGCTAGCTGGTTCTCCCCGAAATACGTTGAGGCGTAGCGTCTGATGCTCCAGCAGGGGGGTAAAGCCACCATTTCGGTGCGGGCTGCGAGAGCGGTACCAAATCGAGATGAACTCTGAATACCCTGTGTGTAGTCAGGCAGTCAGACTGTGGGGGATAAGCTCCATGGTCAAGAGGGAAACAGCCCAGACCGCCAGCTAAGGTCCCCAAATCAACACTAAGTGATAAAGGAGGTGGGATTCCATAGACAACCAGGAGGTTTGCCTAGAAGCAGCCATCCTCAAAGGAGTGCGTAATAGCTCACTGGTCGAGGGATCCTGCGCCGAAAATGAACGGGGCTAAGTGTTGTACCGAAGCTGCGGATTTATGGTAGGGGAGCGTTCTATGTGGGGCGAAGCGTTAGCGTGAGCGGGCGTGGACTGCATAGAAGTGAGAATGTCGGCTTGAGTAGCGAAAACATGGGTGAGAATCCCATGCACCGAAACCCTAAGGGTTCCTCCGGCAGGCTCGTCCGCGGAGGGTTAGTCTGGACCTAAGGCGAGGCCGAAAGGCGTAGTCGATGGATAACAGGTCAACATTCCTGTACCGGTTATGTTTTGGGAAGAGGGACGGAGAAGGCTAGCCAAGCCAGATGTTGGTTACTGGTTCAAGCGTTCGAGGCGTTGAGGAGCGGTGAAAACGTTCCGAGCTAAGGCGTGAGTACGAGCTGCTACGGCAGCGAAGTTGGTGACGTCATGCTTCCAAGAAAAGCTCTATACCCGTTAAGGCATAACTGCCAGTACCCGAAACCGACACAGGTGGGGTGGTAGAGAATACCGAGGTGCGCGAGGTAACTCTCTCTAAGGAACTCGGCAAAATGGCCCCGTAACTTCGGGAGAAGGGGTGCCACCGCAAGGTGGTCGCAGTGAAGAGGCCCTGGCGACTGTTTACCAAAAACACAGGTCTCCGCTAAGTCGCAAGACGATGTATGGGGGCTGACGCCTGCCCAGTGCCGGAAGGTTAAGGAAGCCGGTCAGCGTAAGCGAAGCTGGCGACTGAAGCCCCGGTGAACGGCGGCGTAACTATAACGGTCCTAAGGTAGCGAAATTCCTTGTCGGGTAAGTTCCGACCGCACGAAAGGCGTAACGATCAGGGCTGCTGTCTCGGAGAGAGGCTCGGCGAAATAGAATTGTCTGTGAAGATGCGGACTACGTACACCTGGACAGAAAGACCCTATGAAGCTTTACTGTAGCTTGGTATTGTGCCCGGGCTCTGAATGCGCAGGATAGGTGGGAGACGTTGAAGTAGTGCTTGCGGGTGCTACTGAGTCAATGGTGAGATACCACTCTTTCAGAGCTAGGGTTCTAACGTTCACCCGTTATCCGGGGAGCGGACAGTATCAGGTGGGCAGTTTGACTGGGGCGGTCGCCTCCTAAAAGGTAACGGAGGCGCGCAAAGGTTCCCTCAGGCTGGTTGGAAATCAGCTGACGAGTGCAAAAGCAGAAGGGAGCTTGACTGTGAGACCCACAAGTCGAACAGGGACGAAAGTCGGCTTTAGTGATCCGACGGTTCTGAGTGGAAGGGCCGTCGCTCAACGGATAAAAGTTACTCTAGGGATAACAGGCTGATCTCCCCCAAGAGTTCACATCGACGGGGAGGTTTGGCACCTCGATGTCGGCTCATCGCAACCTGGGGCTGAAGTCGGTCCCAAGGGTTGGGCTGTTCGCCCATTAAAGCGGTACGCGAGCTGGGTTCAGAACGTCGTGAGACAGTTCGGTCCATATCCGGTGTACGCGTAGGAACATTGAGAGGATTTCTCCCTAGTACGAGAGGACCGGGAGGAACGCACCTCTGGTGTACCAGTTATCGTGCCAACGGTAAACGCTGGGTAGCCATGTGCGGAGTGGATAACCGCTGAAAGCATCTAAGTGGGAAGCCCACCTCAAGATGAGTGTTCCCATGGGGTAACCCAGTAAGGTCACGGGGAGAACACCCGTTGATAGGCTCTATGTGGAAGTCCAGTAATGGATGCAGCAGAGGAGTACTAATAGACCGAGGGCTTGACCAACATTTTGGTTCTTGCCTTAAGACAACATTCTTTGTTTGATTCAGACGCGCAACTACGGTTGCAGATCCTATGCAGTTCTCAGGGTTCACACCTTGGGAATGATTTTTATCCTGGTGTTCATGGCGGTGTGGTCCCACTTCGATCCATCTCGAACTCGGTTGTGAAACGCATCAGCGGCGACGATATTTGGGGGGTAGCCCCCTGAGAAAATAGCTCAATGCCAGGTAAAACATTCCTCAATACGGGAGTTGATGATTGAGCCGTTGCGGCCAACATCCACCCCCACGAAGAAACCACCTCACTATGAGGTGGTTTTTTTGTGCTTTGCTTTGCTCTTCGTTCACCAGTTTTTTAGTGAGTCGCTGGTGTTAACGTTCTCATAAGTGAAGAATTCACCGTGCGTCGACGCGCTCGTATCCGCTGGATTGTCGTCAGCCTCTGGCGAGCGGGTCAACGATGGGTGAGTCATGAATGTGTTGATCTCAGTGCTGCGTTCGCATATTTCACGCTTCAGTCAATTTTTCCGTTGCTGTTGATTGCGCTGTCTGTCTTTGCCAACGTCATCGGCAAGGCTGACAGCCTCGACTATCTCTTTTCCAGTCTGTCGCCTGTTCTGCCTCCTTCAGCGCTCGACCTGGTGGAAACCACATTGCGCGGCCTTGTGGACCAAGGTTTCGGAGCAGGCTTGTTCGGTGTTGTTGTTCTTCTGGTCACCGCGAGCAATGCATTTTTGACACTTCAGCGTGGAGCTGATCGATTGTGGGAGGAGTGGATGCCATCCCCAACGCAGTCACAATCGTTCTCTTTTCAGGCGATTCAGTTCATCCGTAGTCGTCTTGAAGCCTTCATGATTGTGTTGTTGCTGGCATCCTTGCTCCTGGTAGAGCAGGTCGTGGTGGGCTTTCGCCAGCTGCCGGATGAATTGCTTGCCACCCTTCAGCAATTCGCGCCGGAGTTGTCACTGGTGCTGCGGACGGGTCCAGTGACACGGCTGGGACAGATCCTTGTTCCAACCCTGTTTCTGTCGTTGTTGGCGCTTTTGCTTCAGCGCGTTCTTCCTAGCCGTCGCGTTCCATTGAGGCCACTGATCCCCGGCTCTTTGTTGATCGGATTCAGTCTCACGATCCTGAACAGTGTTCTCAGTCTCAGTATCATTTCACTGGGTAATCGCTACCAGGCCTATGGCGTGATTGGCGGTGTTTTGGTCTTAACGCTATGGGTCTGGCTGGTGGGATTGATTTTGTATTTTGGCCAATGTTGGAGTGTTGAATTGAGCCTTCGATTGCGTCAGCCTGCTCAAGGACAACCGAACCTCACATCTGCTTGATCTTTAGGCCGACTTTGCGAAGCTGGATTTGATCTGAACAGCCCTGTCTGCCTGATTGATGAATCGTCCACCAGCATTGCTTTGGTTCGCCGTTCTGTTACTGCTGCTGTTGCCAACAGCCGCTGGGCGCGTCCTGCTGGATCTTGTAGGTGGGGTGGCATTGGTGCTGCTGGCGCTCCCTCTGCTCTTGACGGGGCTTGGCTGGATCGGATGGAAGGTTCTTCAGTCGCGCATGGTCACGTGTCCAGCCTGCGGAACCGCCAGTGTCAAGGGTGTTGAGCGATGCCCCGCCTGTGGCATATCCATGCCTGTGGGTTCAACTGCGTCGGCTTCAGCCAACGATGCTGTTCCCGCCAGCGATGTCACCATCGACGTGACGGCTCAGGAGGTCAACTCGGATTCCTGAGCCTGCAATTGACGTTCGCGCAGAAACAGGAAAAACGGAGCTGCGCAGGCGAAGGCAACGCCAAAGCTGAGGGGGATCGCCAGCCACCAGCCTTTGATCTTCTGTCGTGGTCCTTCCACACAGATCCAGATCGTCACAGCGGTAGCCCCGATCAACAAATCCGCGCTGAGGGACCGAGCTGCTGCCGTGCTGGAGGCATCGGCCACAAACCGCGCCAGGTCGAAGGCCTGGCCGCCGCTCTCCGCGATGAACTCCAGGTTTGCTTTCCAGGGCAGAACAGCGCCCAGTACGGCCAGGGCCAGGTAAATCCAGGGGAGAGCTTTACGCATCAGTGGTTGGTTCAAGGCTGTCGGGGTCGAGGGTGTCGACGGCACGTTCCACAGACTTCAGCAGTGATTCGCAGTGGTCGAGGTACACCTCACCATGCGCTACACGCTGCTGCAGCTCAGCCAGTGGAACCGTGTCGCTTTGTAGCTCAGCCAGCAGCAGATCGAGGGCTTGCAGAGCTTCTTCGTAGCTGAGGCCTGCGGCATCCTCGCGCCAGGTTTCGATCTGGGCTTGCAGGTCGTTGGGTTGGCTCATGGCGTTGAAGACGAGTTTTGTGGACGCACCTGGGTCACCACGGTTTCGATGCTGCCGTCGTGGAAGCTGAGGGTCAGTGTGTCCTTCTTGCGCACACCTTTCACGCCATCGATGGTCATGCCCTGGCCATTGCTGACGAGGGCAAGCCCCTGCTTCAGCCAGCGCTGCGGCGAGAGGGCCCTCAGCAGGGCGCGGCGCTGTTCCAGCTGCTGCCGCAGTTGTTGAAGCCGTCGTTGCGGTGTAAGCAGGGCCAGTGCCTGGCGACGATCCAACAGGCGTTGATGCTGGCGTTCCAGCCAGCGGCTCCGCAGCTCCCGCAGCCGTTGGCGCTGCTGCTGCAGCTCTCGCAGCGCCACATGCCGATCCGGTAGCAGAGCCACGATGGCGGCGGTCGGGGTGGCGGCCCGATGATCCGCTACCAGGTCGGCCACGGTCAGGTCATCCTCATGGCCGAGCCCCGTCACAACGGGGACCGGAAAGGCCGCCAGATCACGGCAGAGATCTTCGTCATCGAAGACAGCCAAATCTTCGCGGCTGCCGCCGCCGCGGGCCAGCACCAGGGCGTCCAATCCCAGCGCGCTCGCTTCTTCGGCAAGGCGACCCAGCACCTCTCGGATTCGCGCTGCCACGCTGCCTTGAACAGGGATCGGCACCACCAGCAGGCGTGTCATCGGCCAACGTTCGGAGGCGGTACGAAGCATGTCCGCCAAGGCGGAGCTGGGAACGCTGGTCAAGACCGCCAGTGTTCTTGGTTGCCTTGGAAGCGGTCGCCGGCGGGTGATGTCGAGCAACCCCGCCTCCTCCAGCCGGCGACGCACCAGTTCGAACTGCCGCAGCACGGTGCTCAGGCTGGGGCGGATGTCCAGCACTTGGACGTTGAGACTGGCTCGTGCCGCCCAGAAATTCAGCTTGCCGACCACGGTCACCCCGTCGCCGTCTTCCGGGCGATAACGGAGTTGCCGCAGCTGAGATGCCCACGCCACCGCAGAGATGCTTGCCTCCCCATCGGTCAGGGTCAGCCAGAGGTGGCCTTTTTTGAGCTGGGGCCTGGAGACGGTCGCTTCAACCAGGAAGCGCGGAGCAAAGCCCCGTTCCAGCAGGTTGCCGATGGCGGTATTGAGTTCCGCGACGGAAAAGCTGGGGATCCGATCAGCGCTCAAGACGTCGGTAGGCGAAACCCCAGTAGAGGCAAACCACGGCGCTGATCATGGCCACGGCTGCTCCCCAGGCCTGGTGGAGTTGGGTTGCGGCGATAGTGAAAATAACCAGGGCACTGCTCAGCAACCTGGAGCCATCACGACGGTTCTGAACGTAAAGCGGTGCCAAGGCTGTTGGTTCGTGGAGGTCCACTGTGGACCATCAGCGAGCGGATGAGCAGACAGCAAAAACCCCTCCGGCCAGGCCGAAGGGGCTTTTTTAGATCGCGATGGATCAGCCGAGGCCGATCTGGGACAGGATGCCTTGGCCGGTCAGCAGCTCAGTGCCGAGGCCGATGACGAAGCCCATCATGGCCAGTCGGCCATTCCAGGTTTCAGCGAAGTTGACGAAGCCGAAGCGTGCGTTGTCAGACATGGGGGTGAACCGGTTGTGGTTTCGCTAAATGTAACAAAGGTTGGACTTTTGTTGCCAGTGCTTGCGACGACACTCGGACGCGTTCATTCCCTGGTATCGGATCGTCGCTTGGTGAAGGCTGTTGCGATCGCCTCGAGCGGGTTGTCGGGCCAGGGATGTTTGGGATAGCGGCCGCGCATCTCGCGGCGTACGTCGTTGTAGCTGCCCTGCCAGAAGCCTCTGAGATCGCGGGTCCGTTGCAGAGGACGACCGGCAGGAGAGAGCAATTCGACGGTCACCGCCAGCCGGTTGTCAAGAACGGTCGGCCCTTCCTGGCAGCCGAACATCTCTTGCAATTTCACAGCAAGCACTACCTCCTCATCCTCGTAGCGGAGCGTTGCTTCCCGGCCGGAGGGGATGCTCAAACGCAGGGGCAGCAGCCGATTCAGCTGCTGGCGATGCTCCCAGCTCAGCTCACCCCAGAGGGCCTCCTGCAGGCTGAGTTCATCCAGGTCTCGCCAGCTGAGACAGCCCTCCAGGCAGGGCCCCAGCCACTGCTCGGGATGCTCAATCAGTGGGATGCGATCCCGGTTCGGCCATGGAGACCCTCGGTGGCGGTGCGCCAGCGCCAGACGTCGACGCAGTTGTTCACAGCTGTCTGACCAGGGCAGCAGCTCCAGCCGGCCGGATTCCCTGAAGCGGCCGAGCAGAAGATCTCGGCACTGCTCGGCCGGTGGAGCCGGTTGCGCCTCCTGGCGAAGCACCAGCGCCCCCAGCTTCAGCTGACGTTCGGCTCGAATCCGCTCTGATTTGTCATCCCAGCTGACCTGATCCAGCCATTCCCCTTGCTGCAGGGCCAGCTGCTCCACCCGTTGACGGCTGAGGGGCACCGCCAGCTGGATCCTGGTGTCCCGTTGGCCCATGTCCAGCCTGGCCACCGCCAGGGCCTCAGAGCCGGCAAGGGGGTCTGTTGGACGAAGGATGGCCCCACGACCCTGGCGCAGTCGGTAGCGCCCCGTTTGTCCGGGCCGTTGTAAAGCGAGCCATTTTGGGAAGGCGGTGAGGATCAACTGGGCGCTGTCGATGCCCGTGCCCTCGGCATCGGGATCGATCCCCAGGCGTTCCAGTTGCCGCTCCAGTTGACGGCTCAGCTCCCGTAGGGGTTTGCAACGCTTCTGCTCGCCCATGGCCTCGAGGCGGGCTTCAAGGTCGCAGCCCACCTCCGCTGCAGACAGGGGATCCCGGTCACTCAGGAGGGCGGCCAGATCGCAGCCAAGCCGGCTGCGGCCATGGCGCTGAGCTTCCACCATCAGCAGACCAAGGCGTGGGTGGACCCCCAGCTGCGTCAGCTGAAGGCCGATGGCGGTTAATCGGCCGTCTCTGTCAAGGATGCCGAGGCTTTTCAGCTCCCCTTGCCCCTCCCGCAGGGCCGCTTGGGGTGGTGGATCCAGCCAGGGAAGCGCATCCCCCAGCCCTGCGCCCCATCCCGCCAGCTCCATCACCACCGGTTGGGGGTCCGCCAGCAGCAGTTCCGGTGGGCTGAAGGATGGGCGTCGTTGTTGCTCGGCTGGCGACCACAACCGGACGCAGCAGCCAGGTCCCTGGCGACCCGCCCTGCCGCGTCGTTGATCCGCACTCGCAAGGCTGGCGGGCACGGTCTCGAGACCCTCCATGCCGGTGTTCGGATCGAAGCGCAGCTGCCGGCTCAGGCCGCTGTCGATCACGAGGCGCACGCCATCAATGGTGACCGAGCTTTCGGCAATACCACTGGCCAGCACCAGCTTGCCGTCGCGGTTTGCAGGGCAGCGTTTCAGCGCATCGCTCTGGCGCTCCAGAGGCAGCTGGCCATGGAGGGGGCAGATCTGCCAGTGCCTGAGGGCATCGGCGTGCTCCAGCCGTTCCCGGCAGCGCTCGATCTCTGCCAGTCCAGGCAGAAACACCAACACTCCACTGCCTGTCGGGAGATCAAGGCCATGGGTCTCCACGGCACGGAGCACTTGCTGGGGCAGTGGTTCGTCCGCCCGTGGGGGTTGGTGCAGGGTGTCGACAGGGTGGGCCCGGCCTTGGCTGGTCAGCAGCGTGGCCTCGGGCAGCCGTGAGCGCAGGTCGGCGATGTCCAAGGTGGCTGACATTAGCATCAGGCTCAGGTCCGGCCGCAGCAAAGCGGCGGCTTCCCGCAGCAGGGCGAAGGCGAGGTCGGCATCGCGGCGCCGTTCGTGAAATTCGTCAAACAGCACACAGCTCACCCCGTCCAGAGAGGGATCCGCCTGCAGCCGTCGCAGAAAGAGGCCGTCGGTGATGACTTCCACCTGGGTTCGGGCGGATCGCCGCTGCTCACCGCGCACGGCGAAGCCAATCCGCTGTCCAACCGGTTCCTCGAGGCTGGAGGCCAGGCGGTCTGCAGCGGCCCGAGCCGCCAGCCGGCGGGGTTCAATCATCCAGATCCGCCCGTCCCTGCGGACCTGGTCCCCCAGGGCACCGATCAGGGCAAGCGGAACCCGGGTGGTTTTTCCTGCGCCAGGCGGAGCTTGGAGCAACAACGTGCGCCCTGGCTGGAATCGGGCGCACAGCTCAGGCAGGAGCGCATCGATCGGATAGGCGTCCTGCCTGGGTTTGAGCGTCAACGCAAAAGGTTGAGCACCGCCATCAGCAGCAAGCTGCTGATGGCGCCAAGGGCGGTCAGGAGCCGGACCAATGGGCCCATGGACATCGTGAGATTGGCCATGAAGAAAACCTTAAAGGCCGAAGCCATTCCGTCTTAGCTCGGCTTGAGCGCTTCTGCTGTCGCCGTTCGCACGGCTTCACATCCGGGTCGCCTGGGTGCCTCAGCGCACGTGCCGGGTTCCATCAACGGGGTGGTATTCCTCGCCGGTCAATTCTTCGAAAACAATGGCGGGCAGGCCGGTTTCAAACATCGTCTGCAGGGCCTCCTTCAGATAAGGGTTCCAGCCCCCGGTGCTCACCTTTCCATGACGGACGGTCCAGTCCCAGGTCCCCTGCAGGTCCCGAGGGATTCGCCCCTCGCGGTCGCGTCGGGCCACCAGGTCGAGTGACTCCACCAATCCCACCGTCACCGGGTCTTTGCCGTAGGCGGGGGTGAGGCTCAGCTCCAACCGCACGGGGTCTTCCTTCAGCAGGCGCAACCTGAAACGGGGAGGCAACTTCACCCCTTTGATGACGGCAGCAACGATGCGTGTTTTCTGATCCACTCGGACGTCCCCTGATCGTTTCCTGGTTGATACCCCATTCGGGCATCAATATCCCAACTTATTCAGCGTCAGGTCCGGGAGCTTCCTCCTGGGAGTCATCGTCGCCACTGAAGCGCACTGTCAACAAGGCTTCATCGGTGATTTTGCCCTCGTTGTCCAAGAGCTCAGGGTGCACGGTGACGCGGCCCGTCCGATCGTTTGGTTCCGCAATCGGTCCACTGGCGGCGCGGAAGCCTTTTCCCATCACCCGGAAGGCTTGCCAGAGCAGGGCCACAAAAAGCGTGCCGTAGAGCAGAGGAAAAAGGGAACTGAGCATCGTGAGCCGGCACGTCCAGCACACTCATCCTGACGGGCCGAGGGCGGAGGTGGTTGCACCTGGTCACAGCTCTGACCGTTTCGGGGCTTGTTGGCAGCCCAAAACACTTCCTACGGTCAGAGCGGCATCCATGACATCCGTGACGTCGATTCCCCCTGCCAAGACCATGTCCGCCTTTGCCTCGTTGCTGCTCGGGGGAGCTGTTCTTGGTGCTGTGACTGTTCAGGGATGGCTGCCTTTGGCATCACGCGCCCAGTCCATATCCGCCCCTTCAGGCTTGTCCCGCCAGTCCTTCGTTGCGGCGGCTGTGGAGCGCAGCGGTCCGGCGGTGGTCACGCTGGAAACGGCTCGAACGGTTACCAGTTCAGGCATGACGGGCCTGCCGAAGGGACTGCTGATGGATCCACTCTTCCGCCATTTCTTTGGTGTGCCTGGGGCTTCAGCCCCACGTTCCAGGGTGCAACGCGGTCAGGGGAGCGGTGTGATCTTCGATGCCGAGGGGCTGCTGCTCACCAATGCCCACGTCGTGGAGGGGGCTGACACGCTTCAGGTGGAGCTCACCGACGGGCGGAGCGTTGAAGCCAAGGTGATCGGAAAGGACAGTCTCACGGACCTGGCCGTGGTGCGGCTGGAGGGCAAGGGGCCTTGGCCTATCGCCGCCCTGGGGGATTCCGATCGATTGAAGGTCGGAGACTGGGCGATTGCCGTTGGCAATCCCTACGGATTGGAAAACACTGTGACCATGGGCATCATCAGCAATCTCAACCGGAATGTGGCCCAGCTGGGGATTTCCGGAAAGCGCTTGGATCTGATCCAGACCGATGCCGCGATCAACCCCGGCAACTCCGGCGGTCCGCTGCTCAATGCGGAGGGTGAGGTGATCGGCATCAACACCCTGGTCCGCTCGGGGCCCGGGGCTGGCCTCGGCTTTGCCATTCCGATCAACCGGGCCCGCAGCATCGCCCAGCAACTGGTCAACAAGGGGCGAGCCAGTCATCCCGTGATCGGCGTTGGCTTGGCAGCTGGCCCTCTGGGCCCGGTGATCCGTTCCGTTCAGCCCGGTGCTCCCGCGGCCGGCGCTGGCCTGAAGCCGGGTGACGTGATCACTGCCATCAATGGTGTGGCCACAGCCAGCCCCACCCAGGTGGTGGCCACCGTCGAACGCAATGGTGTTGGACGGCAGCTGACCCTGTCGATCAAGCGGGGCGAGACAACGCTCACGGTGTCGCTGACGCCCATGGATCTCGCCGCTTAAGTCGTTGCTGTCGTGCTGCGCTCAGGCGTCGTCGTCCCGCAGTTGATCAACGCAGCGGGTGATGCATTCCCCGTCATCGAGGGAGCAGGTGGTGATGCACTCGAAGTAGGTCTCTACGGCGTCCCAGGTCTGCTCATGGGGGGCGCCCCCATTCGCGGCATGGCCTTGGCTGCTGGGGCGGGAGACCATTGTCATCGCGGCGGGGATCGGTTTTGTCAGCCTATGCACACGTAATGGCTGGGTAAAGCGAAATGAGTTGTCCTGCCTAAGGGTCTGTGAAGTTTCCCCCGATTTGGCCAGGACGCTGGTCAGGCGGCTTTTTTGCGGCGCTCCTGGCGTGCTTTTTGCTTGTCCCGGTTGGCCTTGCGTTTGACCTCCTGCTCCGCAGCCAGATGTTTCTCCCGTTCTTCAACCCTTTCCTCCTCTTTTTTCTCGAGGTAATAGGCGTAATCGCCGCGGTAGAGCACCAGTTCGCCGTCGCGCAATTCCACGATCCGGTTGGCAACTCTGGAGATGAAGTAGCGGTCGTGGGAGACCACCAGCACAGCTCCTTCGAACTCACGGAGCGCGTCCTCCAGCATCTGTTTGGCCGGAATGTCCAGATGGTTGGTGGGCTCGTCCAGCACCAGCAGGTTGCAGGGGCTCAGCAGCATCAGGGCAAGGGCCAGACGAGCCTTCTCGCCACCGCTCAGCTTGCCCACCTCCTTGAACACGGAATCGTTGCTGAAGCAGAAATTGCCGAGCAGGGAGCGCACCTGCGTTTGCGTCCAGTCGGGCACCGCTTCGAACATCGTGTCGATGACGGTTTTGCTCAGGTCAAGGGCTTCGGCCTGGTTCTGTTCGAAATAGCGGGCCACCACGTTGTGTTCCCCAAGTCGCGCGCTGCCCTCGTCAGGGGTTTCGGTCCCCATCACCAGGCGTAGCAGGGTGGATTTTCCGGCTCCATTGGGGCCAACGAAGGCAATCCGATCGCCGCGCTCCACCTCCAGTTCAGCGCCGAGGAACAGGATCTTTTCCCCATAGCTGTGGCAGAGGTTGTCGATCACCGCCACCTGCGCCCCGGAGCGGGGGGCCGGTGGGAAGCGAAAGCTGGGGCCTGAGACCGATTCGATCGGAGCCTCTACCAGCTCCACTTTGTCCAGCTGTTTCTCGCGGCTTTTGGCCTGGGTGCTGCGGGTAGCGCTGGCGCGGAAGCGATCGATGTAGGCCTGCTGGGTGGCGATCTCCTTCTGCTGGCGTTCGAAGGCGGCCTGGGTGGCCTCCTGTTCCAGTTGTTTCTGTTCGAGGTGGGCGGTGTAGTTGCCCAGATAGCTGCGGGAGATGCCGCGTTCGGTGGACACGATCTGGTTGCAGACCCGATCCAGGAAGGTGCGGTCGTGACTGATCACCACCAGGGCAGCGGTCTGCTCCACCAGGTAACCCTCCAGCCATTGGATCGTCTCGACATCCAGGTGGTTGGTGGGCTCATCCAGCAGCAGGAGGTCTGGGTCCTGCAAAAGGATCTTCCCCAGGGCGATGCGCATCTGCCAGCCGCCGGAGTAGTCGCTGACCAGTTGTTCTGCGCCTTCAGGCGTGAAGCCGATCGTCGGCAGGAGCTTGTCGATTCGAGCATCCAGCTCGTAGCCGTGCAGCGCCTCAAACCGGGTTTGCAGCCTTCCCAGCTCATGGATGAGCTGATCGAGGTGGTCAGGATCCTCGGCTGCCTTGTCGGAGGCCATCGCTTCCTCCACCTCCCGCTGGCGGTTCAGAACAACGGCGGCTTCCCCGAAGGCCTGAAACAGTTCCTCGCGCACGCTGCGCTCAGGATTGACGTCAAATTCCTGCTGCAGAAAGGCGATTCGCGGATCTCCCTGACGCACCACCTGGCCGCTGCTGGGTTCCTCCTGCCCGGCGATCAGGCGCATCTGGGTCGACTTGCCGGCACCATTGACGCCGACCAGGCCGATGCGATCCCCTGGCTTGACCTCCCAGGTGACGTTGCGCAGCACCTCCCCGGTCGGATAAATCTTGCTGACGTTTTCGAGTCGCAGCACCGGCCGGGAGCATTGAGTTTCCATCATCCCTGCCGGCAGACTGGTGAATGGGACACCTGGGAGTCAGGCCGTGCTGAAACTGGAGCAGCTGGCAGCGGTTGTGGTGGCCGCCGGTCTGGCCATCGTGAGTTATTTGTTGTTCTTCAGCTGGGCCGGTGGCGGCGGTTACGAGCGCCGCAGGCCGACATCAGGGCAGGTGTCCGGCGAGCGGATCGTGGAGAACAAGCTGCTTACAGCCCGCCGCGTGCCTTGACGACCCAGCGAGGGCTGGCCTCGTCATCGAGGCTGGCCAGATGCTGTCTGACTTCATCCGGGGTGACAGGGAGTCCCTGGTCTTCTCCGAATTGGCAGATGGAGGCCATGGCACCGGAGGGATCCTGCAGCGCCTGCCGGAATAAGGCCTGGGTCTGTTCTGGGTTGCTGCGGATGCGCTCGTAGAGAGCGGCGGCATGGCCGGCCATGGTCATTGATGCGGCTGCTGGAACGCTATTCAGTCGCTCGACAATCGTCAGGCTGCCTGGTCCAGCACATCTTCCCGTTGTCCAAGGGCGGAGGCGTCTTCCATGCTGCGGGCATCCATGCAAAGCACCTTGCGCAGTTGGGCGTAGTTGGCGGCCTGGGAATTTCTGCCCTCCTGGGCGGCACCGTATTCAGCCCGTTGCAACACGTGGTGCAGGTGAGTGAGCAGATACGTGCTGATCACAGCGGACACCAGCACGTCGCTGTTTTCAGGGGTGCGCTGAGGGCGGCGACGCCCCGTGGTGCGCCGGCTGCGGCGCTGGGTGGTCGTTGTGGATTCGGGCATGGGGCACTCCGAGGAGGACCGATGCCCCCACCATAGTCATGGATACTACCCTTGCCCACCTCTGTACACTTTCGGGTAGCTGAGACTCCCCCTGGAGATCCGGTTGTGCCCACCCGTCAGACGTCCTCCAGCGGGAAGCCCAAATCCCCGCGGATTCAGGTGGTCCTGCCAGAGGATCTCTGTGCCCGTTTGACGGCCTTGGCTGATCAGGAGTCACGCACGGTCAGCAACATGGCGCGGGTGCTGATCCAGCAGGGAGTCCAGAGGCATGAACAGAGTGCTGAGGCGCCGCTGCCCTCAAGGGAAGAGCGGTTGCGCTCCGCCCTTGAGTCGCAGCAACCCCGTCGTCTGCGGGGCGCTCCAAGGCGGTTGCGCCTGCACCGTCCCTGAAACAGCCCTAATCAAGCGGGGGCAACCCTGACGCCGAGGCATGCTTCCCGCGTTGCGCCTGTGATGGCGGGAGCATTGCCTGGGTGGCCGCGGTGATGCCACCAGGCCAGCAGCGCAAAGACGAGCGCTTCCCTTGCCTCCGCCGCCAATCCAATCTGATCGCTGGCCCGGACGGCCAGTCCCCGGCAGCGACGTTGGAGTTCGCTCATCAGAACTGGATTGCGGCAGCCGCCGCCGGCCACCAGCAGCTCCAGAAGGTGGATGCTTCTGTCCGCCCGCAATCGGTCAAGATCCTGAGCCACCACCGCCGCGGTGAAGCCGGTGAGGGTGGCCACCGCATCGGCCCTCTCAACCGATTCCAGCTCCTGCAGGCGACGTCTGAGATCCTCTTGGCCGAAGCATTCCCGCCCAGTTGACTTCGGCGGGCTGAGCTGGAAGTAGGGCTCCCGCAACCAACGTTGAATCATGCCGTCGTCGCAACGCCCTGCTGCGGCCATGGCACCGTCGCGATCAAACAGCTGCTGGCCATCGCTGAACTGCTCCATCGCCAGATCGATCAGGCTGTTCGCTGGTCCACAGTCCCAGCCCAGGACCGATTCCTGCTTCTGCGGTCCCCAGCGCGGTGGGATCAGGGTGAGGTTGGCAATCCCCCCCAGGTTGAGCACCCCCCGCCAGCCGTCCCCAGGCCCGATCAGGGCAGCATCGGCCCTGGGCACCAGGGGCGCCCCCTGACCTCCCAGGGCCAGGTCGGTGGCGCGGAAATCGTGCACCACCGGCCGTGCCAAGAGCTGGGCCAGCAGCGGAGCCAGCAGCAACTGCCAGCTGGCGCCGCGCTTGTCGCTGCTGGGTGGGCGATGCCAGAGGGTCTGGCCATGGCAACCGATCAGGCTCGCGCGCTGATCGGGGTCGGCGCCGCGAGCCGCCAGCGCCTGATGTTCGGTCACCGCCTCCGCCAGATCCAGCAG
Source organism: Parasynechococcus marenigrum WH 8102 (assembly GCF_000195975.1). Lineage (GTDB taxonomy): Bacteria > Cyanobacteriota > Cyanobacteriia > PCC-6307 > Cyanobiaceae > Parasynechococcus > Parasynechococcus marisnigri. Next base: position 2,065,085 of record NC_005070.1, on the reverse strand, counting down.
GGCCGCGGCCGGTCGTGCTTCTCCCTGGCCGATTCGCACCAGCTCGTCCCGAAGTGCAGCTGGGTAAGGGCTGTGGTGATGGCTCAGCAGCTGCCACTCAGGACGATCGGGAGCACCCTGGAAGCGAGCCAACACCGCATCGACGCCGTCGGCACTGGTGCCACTCATCAGGCCGAGGCAGAGCATGGGGGTGACCGTCAGGTTTTGGGCAACCGCTGCAGGTCATCCACCAGGCCCATCACCACCAGCAGATGGCCCTCCTCCAGCACATGGGAGGCCGGGGGGTTCACCGTGAGGTTGCTCTGGGGGCCCGCTGCCAGCACATTCACCCGGAAGTTCTTGCGCAGATTCAGATCACGCAGTGAGCGCCCCATGAATGGCTCCGGCACCTTGATCTCCTCAATGCAGTGCTTTTCATCCAGGGCCAGACGCTCCATCAGGTTGGGGCGCACCAGCTCAAGGCCCAGTCGTTCTCCCTGCATGCGGGAGGGAAAGATCACCCGGTCGGCACCAACCCGCTTCAACATCTTTTCGTGCAGTTCGCTGGTGGCGCGGGCGATCACCTGACGGACCCTGGTGCCCTCACTGTCCTTGGCGATCAGGGTTGCTGTGATGCTGGCCTCAATCGGTTCACTCATGGCCACCACCACCGTGCCCATGTCCAGCACACCGGCTTCTCGCAGCGATTCCTCATCGGTGCAATCCACCACCCGGGCTTCCACGGTTGGCTCCAGCTGACGCAGTTCATCCACGGCCCGTTCCGAGCGGTCCACCGCCAGCACCTCCGCCCCGTTCTGGAGCAGTTCCCGGCAGACGGCGATCCCGAAACGACCAACCCCGACGACGGCGAAGCCCAGCCGCTCGCTGCCCTGGAGCGGGCTCCATTGCCACCACTCCCTCATCGCTGGTGATCCCAAAGACGGCGGTCAGACATAGAGGTCCTCACGGGGATAACCAATCCGATTCTGGCGATGGATGTGGATCTGTTCCCGGGTCATGACTTCCCAGATGGCGCTCAGTAGCAACAGAATCCCAAGCCGCCCCACAAACATCCCCAGCATCAGCACAGCCTGGCCGAAGCGTCCCAGCTGCTCCGTGACCCCAAGATCGAGGCCGACGGTGGCAAAGGCCGAGATGCAGGTGAACAGCATCTCCAGAAATGTGAAGGGTTCTGCACCATTGAGGTTGCTGGCGATGCTCAGCAATAGCGCCATCGCCAGAACAAACAGCAGTGACGCCACCGTGATACCCAGGGCCCTCAGCACAACCTTGTCCGGGATTTCGCGGTTGCGGATCACCACCGCATCGCGACCGCGCATGGTGGATCGTGTCGCTGCCATCAGGGCGGCCACGGTGGTGGTCTTGATGCCACCGCCTGTCCCCCCCGGGCTGGCACCGATGAACATCAGCGCCATCAGCAGCAGGGTGCCTGAATCGGTGATGTTCTCCAGTGAGAAGGGCACCGTGGTGAAACCGGCCGTTCGGGCGGTGACCGATTCGAACAGGGCGGTCATCCAGCGTTCTCGCCAGGCCATCCCGATGAACACCTCGCCGCGGTTGAGCCATTCCGTCAGGGCAAGGCCAAGGGTGCCGAACACCACCAGCAGCAGCGTGGTGCGCAACACCAGCCGGGTGTGAAGGCTGAGCCGCCGCCTGCCGCGGCGGACCCCTTGACTGGCGAGATCACTGGTGACCCGCCAGCCCAGTCCCCCCATCACGATCAGCACCATCACAACGGCGTTGACCAGAACGTTGTCGTGGTAACGCTCAAGGCTGTCGGACCAGAGTCCGAAGCCAGCGTTGTTGTAGGCCGAGATGCTGTGGAAGACCGAGGCCCACAGGCGTTCGCCTCGGTCAGGGATGTCGCTGAACCCGAAGCCGTAAAGCACCAGCGCACCCACCAGGATCACCAGTGCCGCCGTCGCAGCAATACCCCGGAATGTGCTGCCAACTCCGCCGACGCCGAATTCATCGAGGGTCTGGCCCCGGTCCAGTCGGCGCCGCAGACCGGTGCCCTTCACCACGAACCCCTGGAGAAAGGTGGTGATGGCCATCAGTCCCAGGCCTCCCGCCAGGATCATCATCGCCAGCACCAGTTGCCCGGCTGTGGTGAGATCGGCTCCGACATCAATGATCGACAGGCCGGTCACCGTGATCGCTGATGTGGCGGTGAACAGGGCTTCCCAGAGCCCCACCTTGCTGCTGGAACACAGCGGTGTGGCCAACAACAGCGTGCCCAGCAGAATCACCAGCAGGCCGGTGACCACGGTGAACTGGGGCACGGTGAGTCGCCGGTGCCAGCCCTGGCTGCGCTCGATCGCCTGGCGGAGGGGCACGGAGCTGACGACTTGAAGAACGACCAGTGTTGATCAGGATGGGGCATAACGCCACAGGATCAGGGCCGGCACCAGCACGGTCATGATCAAGGTGAGGCCGATCCCATAACGGGTGACATCGAGAAAGCGGTACCGACCGGGGCCGAACACCATCAGGTTGGTCTGGTAGCCGACCGGGGTCAGAAACGACTGGCTCGCCCCAAACAGCACGGTGATCAACAGGGCGGTGGGGGGCAGGTCCAGTCCCGGTGCCAGCTGCACCGCAACCGGCGCCAGCAGGGCAACGGAGGCGGCATTGCTCATCACCTGAGTGAGCAGGGTGGTGCCGATGAACACCACCACCAGGGAGCCGTAATTGGGCCAGCCCGTCAGCCACTGTTGAAGACCCTGGGCCATGGCATCGGCCAGGCCGGTGGTCTGCAACGCCACGCTGAAACTGCTGAGCGAGCCGAGCAGCAGGATCACATCGAGACGAATGGCGCGCTGCAGCTCACCGGGGCGAAGACAGCCCGTGGCCACGACGGCGACGGTGGCCAGGAGCACCGCGGCCACCAGGGGGATGGGCGTCAGGGTCGGCAGCAGAAGCATGGCGATCGCCATGCTCACCACCAGGGGTTTGCGCCGCACCGTCGGCAGGTCATCCTCGAGCCGATCCAGCACCAGCAGGTCGTTGCTGGCCTGCAGACCACGGATGGAATCGAGGGGTGCCTGCAGCAGGAGTACATCCCCCTCCCTCAGGACGATCTGCCCAAGCCGTTCCTGCAGGGTTTCCTGCCCGCGGCGCAGGGCCAGCACCGTGGCGTTGTGGCGTTGGCGGAAGCGGAGTTCGCGCAGGCTGGCGCCGGCCAGGGTGGAACCGGCCGGAAGCAGCACCTCAACCGTCTTCTGACCGCTCAGCTCATCGCTGCTCAAGTCGAACCCGGCATTGTTGCCCTGGGTTGTGAGCTGAACAGTGTGGTCCTGCTGAAGACGAAGCAGGTCCTGTCGGGTCACCCGTAGCAGCAGGTGGTCGCCGGCCTGCAGCTTGCGGTCCGCCAGGGGGGGCAGCAGGCGTTCTCCGGAACGCTGAAGTTCCAGTACATCCACGTCGAAACGCCGCTGCAGACGGCTGTTATGCAGGGAGACGCCCACCAGTTCCGAGTCGTGGGGAATGGTGACTTCGGTGCTGTAGCTGCTGCGCTGGGGCGAGAGTCCCAGGTCGTCATGTTCGTGGCCACGATCCGGCAGCAGGGCCCGTGGAGCCAGCACCAGATAGGCCGCCCCCACCAGCCAGATCGGCAGGCTGATCAGCGTGAAACTGAACAGCTCCAGTGACCCATGACCCAGTTGCTGGCTGATGTCACTCACCAGCAGGTTCACCGAACTGCCCAGCAGGGTGAGGGTTCCGCCCAGCACTGTTGAAAACGAGAGTGGAAGCAGGACCCTGGATGGGGAAATGCCGCGCCGGTGGCACCAGTTCTCCACCACCGGCAGCAACGACGCCACCACCGGTGTGTTGGGGACGATGCCGGACACCGGCGCGATCACGAACGCCATCAGTGCGATCAAGCGCCTTGGTGAACGGATTCGCTCCGAGGCGATCAGGGCACGCAGGCGGTCCAGCGCTCCGCTTTTGAACAGGGCCGCGGAGACCGGGAACAGGCCCATCAGGGTGATCAGGGCGGGGCTGCCGAATCCGGCCAGGGCCTCTGGTGGTGACAGAACCCCAGTGGCCATAAGCAGGCCGAGGCTGAGCAGTCCGGTGAGTTCCGGCGCCAGGGCCCCTGTGATGAACAGAACGATCGCCAGAACCAGAACCGCCAGGGTGATCACCGCCTGGGGGTTCTGAAGCGTGCTGATCAGCTCGGCCATTCGGGCGGAGGCCCTGCATCTAGATCTGATTCTGCCCCGGGATCAAAGAACTGCTCCCGCAGCCAGTCCTGCAAACCCCGCAGGCCATCCCCGCGCTTGGCCGACAGAAACAGGGTCTGGGCATCCTGTCGCCGGATCGTTTCGACAGCGTCCAGCGGGCAGCGGTCGATCTGGTTCGCCACCACCCGTCGCATCGCGGTGCTGCCGAGGGAATCCAGCAGCCGATGGACGGTGCTGAGCTGACCGGACCAGTCGGGATCCGCCAGATCCACCACCACCAGCAGCACATCGGCGTCGAGGGCTTCCTCCAGCGTTGCCCGGAATGCTTCCACCAACGGCTTGGGCAGGTCACGGATGAAACCAACGGTGTCGGTGATCAGCAGCCGGTCGGGCCGTTGTCCTGGCTGCGGCAGGTCCAGGCGACGGGTTGTTGGATCCAGGGTGGCGAACAGCTTGTTCTCGGCCAGCACACGATCGCTTTCGCGGCGACCACAGAGGGCATTCAGCAGGCTGGATTTGCCGGCGTTCGTGTAGCCCACAAGGGCGACCCGCGGCAGTCCCCGCCGTTGGTCCCGCAGTCGGCTGCGGTGCTGCTGAAGCTGCTGTTGATCCCGGAGCAGGCGATCGATGCGGCGGCTGATGGCACGGCGGTCCTTCTCCAGCTGTGTTTCACCGGGGCCCCGTGTTCCGATGCCACCGCCCTGACGCGACAGGCTGCGCCCCCGTCCCAGCAGGCGGGGCAGGCGATAGCGCAGCTGCGCCAGTTCCACCTGCAAGCGACCGGCGGCGCTGCCGGCTCGCTGGGCAAAGATGTCGAGGATGAGTTCACTGCGGTCGGAGACCGGACAGGCCAGCAGCCGTTCCAGATTCCTGGCCTGAACTGGTGTGAGCTCGCGATCCGTGACGACCAGTGAGGCGCCGCGACGGCGCACTTCAAGGGCCGCCTCCTGCAGCTTTCCAGTGCCCCAGAGGGTTTGTGGATTGGCGCTGCCGGCCCGCTGCGTCACCACGGCCACCGGTTGGGCTCCGGCGCTGCGCACCAGTCCCTCCAGTTCGGCCAACTCGCGTTCGCTGCGGTCAGCCTCTCCGCTGGTGAGGGTCAGCAACAGCACGGACTCGATGGCTGTACCTGCGCTGGCGGGGGACAACTCCGGTGTTGTGATCGCCCCAGAGTTCAGATCCTGCTGACAGAGATGGCGCAGATCCCCTTGGTCCAGCTGTCGCCAGCCATGGGCTTCCTCACGGTCGGGCTGCAACAGTTCGGCGTTGCGCAGTCCATCGCGGGCTGGAACCGGGGCAAAGCGCAACCAGCAGATCGGATTGAGATCGAGGGCAATCACTGCCTCCGCCATGTCCTGGTGCAGGCCATGACGGCTGAAGGGACAGCTCAGCAGCCTCCAGCCGCCACCCCGGCGACGGGGTGCCTGCGGCAGGTGCTGACGGAGGGCCTCGGAACTTTGCAAGGGACCCAGCCAGAGCAACCGGCAGAGCCCACGACCGTCCAGCACGAGATGCATCGATTGCTCGAGCTCCTGCACCAATCCAGCCATCCGCTCCAGGGTCAGCAGGTCAGCACCGCTGCCCTCGGGATGACGACGGTGACTGAGGCGGTCGAGTTGTCGTTGCTGGCCGGGCCGCAGGCCGCGGGTCCGGCCGCCGAGATGGGCCTGCTTCAACGACTCATCAGCCAGGCCCCGGCAGAGCGAAGACCCAGTGAGAGACCAGGCAGCCGGGTGAGGTAGGTGGCCCGTCGGATCTTGAAGGCCAGGGGGCCTGCAAGCGTGATGCCAAGCCCGGTGAGCGTGGCGTCACCGATGCCCAAACTGAGCATTTCGCCGCGATCCTGGAACTGAAATGGTTTCGGCTCCTGGTTGTTGCTGATGGCCTGCAGGGCCGCTGCAACAGCTTCGCCCTGCTGCATGGCCACCTGAGCGGTGGCTGGCCAGGGCTCAACGCTGCAACGTCCGCAATCCCCCAGCACGTAGACGTGTTGGTGACCGAGGAGCCGCAGATCCTGGCCGATGTTGAGAGGGCCTTTGGCGTGACCAGGGTCCGGCCGGATTTCGGGCACGGTCGGTCTGCTGCCGGCGCTCCAGATCAGACCGCTGTGGGGGAGCAAGGTGCCGTCCTTGAAGCGGACACGATCGGAGTGGACCTCCGTCACAGCTGTGTTGAGGTGCAGGCAGACATCCCGCCGCTCCAATGCCGCGGCAGCGCGTTCACGGTTGAACGAGGCACTGTTGGGAAGGATCCCGTCTCCCCTTTCAATCAGATGTATCCGGGCTGCTCCATCCAGCATGTCCGCCAGCTTGCAGGCCAGCTCCACCCCCGTTGGCCCTGCTCCAATGATCGCGACAGCGGCGTCGGGCTCTCTGCGCTTGTTCAGCTCTCGAACAAGGGCGCGCAGATGGGCAACATCATTGAGATCGCGGAAGCTGCAGGCATGCTCGCGGACCCCGGGAACTCCGAAATCATTGAGCTCGGTGCCTGTGGCCAGCACCAGATCTCCCCATTGGAGAGCACCGGAGGCGGCGGTGGTGAGCTCCTGGTTGTTCAGATCGATGTTGATGACACGGTCCTGCAGCCAGCAGATGCCGCGGCTGCTGAGCAGCTGGCGATAGGTGGGCGCTACTTCCCAGCCCTGCAGTTCACTGCTGAGCAGTTCGTAGAGAAGCGGTTGAAACAGAAAGCGGTCACGGGGCTCGATCAACAGCACCGGTCGCTCCGGCAAGCGCTCGCTCACGGCTAGAGCGCTGAACAGTCCCGCGAATCCACCACCGATCACCACCACGGTCTCGGGTGATGACAGAGGTGTCGTCATGGAACAGCAGGAAGTGCTGAAACCTTAGGCAGCCTTTCTCATCAGGCGGCAGGGGAAGATGGGGCAGGTGATGGATGGGGTCCGCGGCATGACGGGCGTGTTGGTTCGGGACAATCTCGATGCGGACCGCGGCAGCCTGGAGCCGTTGAGTCCTCAAGATCGACTGGCTTGGGCACACCAGCGCTTCGGATCCGGATTTGCTCTCACCACCAGCTTCGGCATCCAATCGGCGGTGCTGCTGCACATGCTCAGTCAACTGCCGGAGGGTGACGCCGTTCCTGTGATCTGGGTGGACACTGGCTATCTGCCGGAGGAGACCTACCGCTATGGCGCCCAGCTCACGAAGCTGCTCAGCATCCGCCTGGTGGTGGCTCAAAGCGCCATGTCGCCGGCTCGGATGGAGGCTCTGCATGGCCGCCTCTGGGACACCGGACAGCTCGATGATCTTGAGAAATACCACCAGATCCGCAAGGTGGAGCCCCTGGATCGGGCTTTGGCGCAACTGGAGGTGAGCTGCTGGGCCAGTGGCGTGCGTCGCGGCCAGACTGACCACCGCCGCGCGATGACCGTGCTGGACCCGATCCGAGAGCGGCTGTCTCTGCGTCCGCTGTTGGATTGGACCCAGAAGGACATCTACTACTACATGCAGGACAACAACCTGCCGCAACACCCGTTGTTCGAGCAGGGATACTCAACCGTGGGGGATTGGCACTCCAGTGCTCCGGATGGCGCTGAGCTCAGCGGACGTAACACCCGTTTCGGGGGCCTGAAACAGGAATGTGGGATCCACGTTCCCCAGGAGGCCGTGGAAGGCTTGATGGGGGATGGGATCTAGGCACGATGGACTCCCGTGCCCTGCTGATCGGAAACAGCCGCTGGCACTGGGCCACCCAGCGAGGAGAGCGCTGGAGTTTTGACCATGCCGCGCCTGATCCGCGGTGGATCGACACCACCAACCTGATCTGGGCGGCCGTGGGAGAGGTGCCGGCAGCTCTGGAGGGCGCCCAGGAGTCCCGACTACAACTTGAGAATGTGCCCCTGGAGGGTTGTCCGCCCTGGCTGGGTGTCGATCGTGCCCTCGGGGCCTGGGGTGCCTGGCGACGCCAACGTTTCCAAGGCGGTGACCTGGATCAGGGGCTGTTGCTGGCCGATGCCGGCACCGTTCTCAGCCTCACTCTGCTCGACGCCCATGGCCGCTTTCGCGGCGGCCGTCTGATGCCTGGATTGCGGTTGCAGCTTCAGTCGATGGCATCGGGGACGGCCTTGCTGCCCTCCGTGGCTCGTCAACAGCGAACCGATGATCTGTTCCCCAGCGGCACCGCAGAGGCGATGTGCCAAGGGGTGATGCAGGGACTGGCAGCTGCCGTTGTGGACGCTTACCAAAACAGTGGGGCGTGCCTCTGGATCTGTGGTGGCGACGCCCCCTGGCTGGAGCAGGAGCTGACCCGTCGGGGTGTATCAGCTCAGACGAATCAAAACCTGCAGCTGCAGGCCATGGTCGACTTGATCCCTGTGATCAAGCCAGTTCCAGGTCGCTGAGGATGGTGTCAGCCATGGTGGCGGACTTCACCTTCAGGTAAATCCTCTCGAGCTTGCCATCCGCATCCACAACGAAGGTGTGGCGCATCATGCCCATGTACTCACGGCCCATGAACTTTTTCAGCCCGTAACTCTCGTAGCTACTGGCGACCTCACAAGGTTCCACATCGGTCAGAAGCGTGAAGGGAAGCTCATGCTTGCTGATGAATTTGGTGTGGGACGTGGCGTTGTCCTTGCTGATGCCCAGCACCTTGATGCCGTGCTGTTCAAAGCGATCCCAGCGATCACGGAAATTGCAGGCTTCTTTGGTGCAGCCAGGGGTGTCGTCTTTGGGATAGAAGTAGATGACGACCCGTTGTCCTCGCAACGACGACAGCTGTACAAGGTCGCCGTCCTGATTGGGGAGCGAGAAATCGGGTGCCGGATCGCCGATCTGGAGAGCCACTGGAGCCGCCGCTGCTTGGGAGCCGAAGCGTAACGGCACTGTGGCTGATCCCGGAACATCAGGATCTCCCGTCCGATGTGGAACTCTCGCCTGTGGAAGCGGGTTGGATGGATGGCATGGCCATGTCTCGGGCCGTTGCGTTCCGCCGCTCCCGGCTCTGGATGCGGCGCTGCCTCGCCGACTGCTTCGAGGTTGATCCAGCCACGGTGCCGTTGCAGGCACCACCGGGCGAGCCGCCGACCTTGGCCGATGGCTGGGGCTGCCTGAGTCTCAGTCATTGCTGCGATGCGGTGTTGGTGGCCTGGTCTCCCGATGCTGTGGGTGTGGATCTGGAACGCTGCGATCGTTGTTTCCCGGCGGCAGCGTTGGCGGATCGTTTTTATTGCGCTGAGGATCGACGCGAGCTCGACGGTTTGGCAGGAGAAACACTGCGAATGGCGGTGCTGAAGCAGTGGGTGGCGAAGGAAGCGCTGATCAAGATGCAACGCGGCAGCCTGGCATTGGATCTGAGCCGTTGGCGTTGTGGTGCTGATGCTTGCCAGGGTCTTCATCCTGATCTGGAGCATCCCGTACCTGTCCATCGCCTGCAGCTGGAGGGCTGGCTGATGGCAGTTGCAGGCGCTGCAGGACAGGTTGGTCCGATCTGCCTAGCTTGAAATATCTGTTGTTTTGGCTGTTGTGATGGCCCAGCAGCCGTGGACGCATTCGCTGGCGACCCTGATGGCAGCCACCCCGTTGGTGGTCATCGGAGCGTTGGGCCTGACGTCTGATCCGCGGCCATCCATGACGCCGGGCAGCTGGGAGACGACAGGGGGCTCACGAATCCGGTTGACGGAACAGTTGGCCGAGCGCGAAATCGAACTGGATCAGCGGCGCGATGCCCAGCTGTTGATGAAGGAGTTCATCCGTGGCCAGATGGCACGTCATTACTGGGGAGGTTTTTCGCCATCGCTGGCTGATCTCGGGCTGACGGTTCCGCAGCGCCTAGACACCCGTGTGGATCGCGATCGATTGACGACCACTTTGAATGTGATGCCCCGGCGCGGTTCTGAAGCATTCCTGGCGGGGGTCGAACGACGAGGGGGTCGGTTGACCAGTTGGTCTTGTCGCGGCCGGAAAGATCAGATCAGCGAGCGCAACCATAAAAGATGTCCGGAAGGGTGGACATTGCTCGATGTCAAGCAGCTCGAATGACCGAAATCGAAGCCTGCATGGTCCAAGTCGGTAGGGGATATGGGCCCCATGCTGCGGTCGTAAATCCCATAGCTGCTCAACGATTAAGTGCTTGCGGGCGGGCTGGTTTTTATGTGCTGTTTTTTATCTTCGGGATTAGTGTTGAATTCAGTTTATAGCTTTAGTTCTCGTCTGTGTTCAATCGCCTTGCTACTGGCCTAGCAGCAGCTGCTTCCTTGGTTTTGATGGCTGCTCCTCCATCTTTCCCGCAGCGCCTTGTTCGTTGGAACACAGGAGGTGCTGCTTGGATAAGCAATTCACATGTGTTCAAGCATTTTTTAGAGACAGGTGAGATCGCTGACCGCTCTTTTTTTGCCAGTGTAAGGAACTCTGGATGGACAGCAGATGAAATTCGTTTCGGCATGAAAAAGGTTTATATTGTTGACGTTGCAAGAGTTGCTCGATATTTGTACAGTCGAGAAGGTATAGATTTTCTTTCAAAGCAGACTTATTCTTATTACCCTCCCAATGGTGCGAATGATTCTGCGGTTTTCGCTATGCGTTCGGCCATAATTAAGGCCTCGACTGGTGGCAAGCTTTCTTCGGTTGGAATTATTAATAACCTACCTGTTGACTTCCGATTGACTGGTGATGGTTTAGTGATTTGTGCTCCTGAAAAGGTTGACAAAAAACAAGCTGCATCCCTTTTGACTTGGTACATATTCCTGCCTGCTTGTATCGTAAGGGATGTGGCTGCATATTGATGGCTTGCTAGATGAAGTCAAGAATCCCGGTTAATTCTCATGTTGTATCTGTGTTTGTGAGGAATTATGCCCGCTCAGTTTGGGGGCTCAATACTCGATGCTCTGTTGTTGGCTGACTTCGCTTCCCTGCGAGTAGCTGATGCCGCATCGGCAACCGCAGACCCTCTGACCCAAGTCCTTCCAGGGTTGTTCGCAGCAGCTGCAGTGGTTCCGGTTGGATGCTGCCGAGCATGCGCCGGTAATCAGAGTCATTGGCCAGCCATCGCTCAGCCAACGACTTGCCCCCAGGCAATGTCAGCACCTCGTCCCATTGATCGGTGTTCAGGCTCCAGCCCTGCTCCTCCAGCGGCTGAGTCTGGATCTGGAGCTGTTGCAGCCAGCTTTGTTCCTGCTCAACCAACTGGGACAGGGAGGTCTCGGCAATGTGTGATGCGCTGAGGGCACCTGCAGGTCCACACCCAGCACAGCTGATCAGCAGACGCAGGCTGGCGTTGCTGTCGGCATGGTCCGTCAAGGTCTGAGCCAGCTCGGTCCAGTCTGTCTCCAGCAGATCCACCGTGCCCAGTCGCCCGCCGATCCAATCAAAAACCTGATCGGATGGCAGCGCGTCGAACCCATCCAAGAGCTGAGGCTGCCGCTCCGGTTCCAGCAGGTCGATCTGTGCCGCCAGTCGCTGGCGATCGTCAGGGCTTGGACAGATCAGGGTGACGCCCCCTTCCGGCACCTGGCGCAATGGATCCAGCGCCCAGAGCAGGGAATGGCAGCCCAGTAGCAACACCCGGTCCTGGCGCTGCCAGCTCACTCCCGCCCAGAGCCGTCGTCGCAGTAGGTGCAGACGTTCGCCCTCCTGTCCCAACTGCCGCTGAATCCAGCGTTCCATCGCCGGACTGTCGGGACCACTGCTTAGTAGCAATGGCTGCTCCGATGCCAGTTCAGCCGCCGCTGCCAGCTGTGCGGCACGGCGCTCGGCCATGCGCTCCCGGCGTTCCCCCTCCCAGCCCAGTTGGCCTGGCTGCCAGAACACTTCCCCTTGCAGTGCCGTGGGTAGGTACTGCTGTTCCACCCAATGCTCGGCATAGGCATGGGGGTAGCGGTAACCGACGCCATCGCCGAAGGAATCACCATCGCGATTGGCGTCCCGCAGATGGCTGGGCACGTCCTGACGGTTCGCCTCTCGCACACTCTTGAGGGCGTCGAAGAAGCCCAGCACGCTGTTGCTTTTCTCGGTCCCCGCCAGGTAGAGGGCGGCCTGGGCCAGGGGATACAGGCCTTCCGGCAGGCCGACCCGCTCGAAGGCTGCGGCGCAGGCTTCCACCACCACGATGGCCTGGGGATCGGCCAGGCCGATGTCCTCCCCCGCAGCAATCAACATCCGCCGGAAGATGAAGCGGGGGTTTTCTCCGGCCTCCACCATCCGTGACAGCCAGAACAGGGCGGCATCGGCGTCGGACCCCCTCAGAGACTTGATGAAGGCGCTGATGGTGTCGTAGTGAGCATCGCCCTGCTTGTCGTAGAGCACTGCCCGCTGCTGGATCGATTCCTCCGCGATCGCCAGGTTGATTTGGATCACTCCATCGGGCTCCGGCTCGGAGCTTTCCACCGCCAGTTCCAGGGCATTGAGCAGGCTGCGGGCATCGCCCCCTGCCACATCCACCAGATGAGCAGCTGCGTCCGGAGTCACCGTCACCCGACGGGTGCCGTACCCCCGTTCCTCATCGTTGAGGGCACGCTGCAACAGCTGATGCAGATCATCCGGCTCTAGCGGCAGCAGCCGGAACAGGCGTGAGCGGCTCACGAGTGCTTTGTTGACTTCGAAATAGGGGTTCTCGGTGGTGGCGCCGATCAGGGTCACCGTCCCGTTCTCCACCCAAGGCAACAGGGCATCCTGTTGCGCACTGTTGAAGCGGTGCACCTCGTCGATGAACAGGATCGAGCGCAGGCCATGGCGTTCGAGGCGAAGCTTGGCGGCGTCCACTTCTGCGCGCAGGTCCTTCACGCCAGCGAGCACGGCGTTGAGGCTGCTGAAGTGAGCCCGCGTGTGGTTCGCAACAATCCGCGCCAGGGTCGTCTTGCCCACACCAGGTGGGCCATGCAGGATCAGGTTGCCGACCCGGTCAGCTTTGATGGCCCGCCTCAGCAGGCGTCCCTGGGCCAGGATCCCTTGCTGACCTTCGAATTCCTCCAGGGTGCGTGGACGCATGCGGTCGGCCAGGGGGGCCTGCTGCCGACGCCGCTGTTCTCCCTGATAGGTAAAGAGGTCCTGACTCAAGGAATCGGCATCGACGGTCCCAATAGAGCACTTCTCGCGGGGATACTGCATCCCCGTGACTTTCGGCACATAATCCGGCCAAAGGCCTGAACTCTGTGCGTCATCCGCAGCGACTGCTTCTTTCCCTTGCCGCTCTGGTCACCGTCAGTTCTTGTAAGGGAGAAGCCCCCAAGCAGCCGCCGCCGCCGAAGGTTCAGGCCGTGTCCACCCAGATGGCGGATTTCACTGAAGGCGTCGACACCGTCAGCACGCTTGAGGCCAGCAATCTGGTGGAACTGGCAGCTCAGTCGGGTGGTCGGATCCTTGAGCTGAAGATCAAGCAGGGCGATGAAGTCGATCCCGGTCAGCTGCTGGTGGTGCTGGATCAGGCTCAGCAGCAGGCCAGGTTGGCGGAGGACAAGGCTAAATCCGAGACGGCGCGCGCGAACTACGAGCGCTATCAATACCTCTCCAAAACCGGTGCCGCGTCTCAAAAGGAGCTGGATCGCTACCGCACCCAGTACATCGCTGCGATGGAAACGGTGAAGTCCACAGAAGCCACCTTGAGCTACAACAACTTGCGGTCTCCTTCTTCAGGGACTGTGGCAGATGTCACCGTCAAGCTGGGTGACGTGATCCAGACGGGCCAGGTGTTCACCAGCCTCGTGCAGAACAACGAGCTTGAAGCCCGCGTGGAAGTGCCTGCGGTGTACTCCAATCGTCTGGCCCTCGGACAGCCGGTGTTGCTCAGTGCTCCTGGCAGCGAGAACGTGATCGCCACAGGCAAGGTTGATTCGATTGATCCCCGGGTCAACAAAAAGACCCAGGGGTTGCTGGTGAAAGCGGTATTCCCCAATGAAGACGGCAAGCTGCGCGATGGCCAGCGCCTGCGCACTCGGGTACAGATCAATGCGCAACAAGAGCTGTCGGTTCCCTTTGCAGCGGTGACGCAGACCTCTGGACAGAGCTTTGTGTTCCGACTCGGCACGTTTGAGGAGCTCAAAGAGAACCCCGGTAAGGCTGATCTGGAGAAGCTTGAGAATGGAATCAAGGCGGGCAAATTGCCGGCTGATGCCCAGTTCGCTCTGCAGACCCCCGTCACGGTGGGCGAACTCGAAAATCAGCTTTACCCGATCACCAAAGGGCTTGAGGCCAATCAGAAGGTGGCCACCACCAATCTGCTCAACCTGAAACACGGCATGCCCGTGCAGGTGCAACCCGCCAAGGCGAACTGAGGTTGAACGATGTCTGCTTCCAATAACTTCATCACCAGGCCGGTTCTCAGCACGGTCTGCAGTCTGTTGATTGTGATCGTCGGGTTGATCGCAATCCCGATCCTGCCGATCGAAAACCTGCCTGATATCGCACCTCCCACGGTGAAGGTGCAGTCCACCTACGTGGGCGCTGATGCGGTAGCTGTGGAACAGGGTGTGACCTCCGTGCTCGAGCAGCAGATCAACGGGGTCGAGAACATGGACTTCATCACCTCCAACAGTTCGTCGGATGGTGTGAGTTCGATCTCGGTGTCGTTTGAAAGCGGCACCGACGGCAACATCAACCAGGTGAATGTGCAGAACCGCGTTTCCCTGGCAGAGCCCCAGTTGCCTGAAGAGGTGCGCAAATCGGGTGTGACGGTCAACAAGGCCTCCAACTCGATTCTGCTCGTTTACAACTTCGTCAACGAAGATCCCTCCAAAACTGAATACTCAGTGGAGACGATCAGTGGATATCTCGATAAAAACCTCACCGACAATGTCAAGCGCGTCAAAGGCGTTGGTGATGTTACTTATTTCGGCAACAGGAAGATCGCCTTCCGCCTCTGGCTGGATCCGGAAAAACTGACGGCCAACAACCTTTCGGCCACGGATGTTGTCCAACAGTTGAAAAGCCAGAACCGCCTCGTTCCTGCCGGCAAAATCGGCGGTGCACCGGCTCCGGAAGGTCAGGAATACACCTTCACGGTGCAGCTGCAGGGTCGTCTCACCACCGTTCAGGAATTTGAAAACATCGTTCTACGCACGACGGATGCCGGAGGTTTGGTTCGCCTGAAGGATGTGGGCCGTGTGGAGCTCGGTGGTGAGACCTATGGCATCGACGCTATGGATCTCAAAGGCACCCCTTCCGTCGGTATCGCCATTTATCAGCTTTCCGGCAGTAACGCCATTGAGGTGTCCAACGGTGTGAAGGATGTGCTCGATGTATTCGAGAAAACTTTGCCGGTGGGCCTCGGTGTTCAGAAGATCTACGACACCACGGACTTCATCAACCAGTCGATCAAGGGTGTGACCAACTCCCTGCGGGATGCCGTAATCCTGGTGGTGCTGATCCTGTTCCTGTTCCTGCAGAACTGGAAAGCCACCCTGGTTCCTGCCATTGCCATCCCGGTGGCCCTCATCGGCACCTTTGCCCTGGTGCTGGCCTTCGGTTTCTCGCTCAACCAGCTCACCCTGTTTGGCCTGGTGCTGGCCACAGGTTTGGTGGTGGATGACGCCATCACCGTGGTGGAAGACACCTCAGCCAAAAAGGCCGAGGGGATGACGTCCGTGCAGGCGGCCATGGAAACCATGGATGAACTGTTCGGAGCTGTGATCGCCACCTCCCTGGTGAAGATGGCCGTGTTCCTGCCGGTGCTGTTCTTCCCGGGTGCCACCGGCACGATCTACAAGCAGTTCGCCGCCACGATCCTTTTTTCGATCGGCATCTCAACCTTCAACGCCCTCACCTTCTCGCCGATGCTTTCGGCCTTGTTGCTTTCTCGTGAAACGAAGGAGCTCAGCCGCAATCAGTACGCCACAGCGGGCGTTGTTCTTGGCTTCATGTACGGCCTGCTCAGTGCGGGCAATGGGGCCGCAGCTGCCCTGATCCCAACCGTGATCGGTGCCGTGATCGGTTTCATTGCCGGCAAGATCACAGGCCTGCCTCTGCGTCTTCCCTTCACTGCCGGTGGCGCTGCAGTGGGTGTGGTCACCACCGGGGTGATCTTCAGCAACCCGATTCCAGTGGTGCTGTTCACCGCCATCGGCCTGGTGGTGGGCTACTTCGTTCCGGTCATCTTCAGCAATTTCAACCGCTTCTATGGCGGTTTTGAGAAGCGCTATGCATCCATCTTGGATGCGGTGTTGAAGGCCCGTCCAATCGGGATGGCGGCATTGGCGGCAGGCATCCTGCTCACTGGCTTTGCCTTCACCCATATCCCCGGCGGCTTCGTGCCGATCGAAGACCAGGGCTATGCCATCGGCTTTGTGCAGGCGCCCGATGGCGTGTCGAATGAGAAGACCCTGGCGATCAACCGCCAGGTGGCCGACGTGCTGCGTTCGGAAGAAGACATCGCCTCAGCCGCTCTGTTCAGCGGCGCCAGCCTCGATGGCAACGCTCCCAACAAGGGCCTGTTCTTCATCGGCATGAATCATTGGGACGAGCGCCCGGGCAACGATCACACGGTGGGTGCTGTGGTGAAACGGCTCAACGCCAAGATGTACAGCGCTATCGATGCCGGGCGGGTGTTCGTGGTGGAGCCCCCCTCGATCCCCGGTTATGGAACCGGTGGTGGCTTTGAGTTCCAGCTGCTTGACCAAAGCAGCGGTGCTTACACGCTGAATGAATTCTTTGGCACGGCGCAGCAGATCATGCAGGCCGGTAACGCCAACCCCGTGCTGAACCGCGTTTACTCGTTGTTCTCACCTCAGGCTCCGCAGTACAAGATCGATGTGGATCGTGAGCAGATGGCATCTCTCGGGGTGGACTTCGGGTCCGCCATGTCGGCCTTCAGCGTCAATTTTGGTGGTGCCTACGTCAACGACACCTTCCAAGAGGGCAAGGTGCGGCGGGTCTACGTGCAGGCCGACGAAGTGAGTCGGGCCACTCCCCAGCGACTCTCTGCCATCTATGTGCCCAATTCCCAGGGTGAGCAGGTGCCGCTTTCGGAGTTCTTCACGGTTAAACAAACCGTGGGGCCCAGCGTGATCCCCCACTTCAATCTCTACCGATCGATCAAGATCGAGGGCACGCCTAATGAAGGCAACAGCTCCGGCCAGGCGATCGGAGCGATGAAGCAGATCTTCAATACCGGCAGCTACCAGGGCCTCGGCTTCGATTGGACCGGCATCTCCCGTGAAGAGGTGAAAGCTGGTTCCCTGGCTGTGGTGATTTTTGCTCTGGGCATCCTGGCGGTGTTCCTGGTGCTGTCGGCCCAGTACGAGAGCTACTCCGATCCGATCATCATCCTGCTGACGGTTCCTACCGCCTTGCTTGGCGCTCTGGTGTTCCTTGGCGGGGCCGGCCAGGTGCTCAACATCTACGCCCAGGTGGGCCTGGTGATGCTGATTGGTCTGGCGGGCGGCAACGCGATTCTGATCGTCGACCTGGCCAACCAGAAGATGGGTGAAGGGGAGTCGGCGCTGGAGGCCGCCAAGTTCTCAGCCAAGTCGCGTCTGCGTCCGATCCTGATGACGGCGATTTCCTCACTTACCGGCTTCCTTCCGCTGATGCTGGCCAGTGGTGCTGGTGCCCAGAGCCAGTCGTCTCTGGGTCTGGTGGTGTTCGGTGGTCTGCTGGTGGCGACCTTCCTCTCCACCCTTGTGGTGCCTGTGTTCTATGTGGTGTTGAAGTCGCTGCTGGGTCAGGCCGATGCCAAGCCACAGGACGATGCTCCCAGCCCAACTGCCCAGCCGAGCTGATGTCAGAGCAGAAGTCCGACCTGAATCAGAGCAAGCCCTTCAGTGGGATGCGTGTTCTGGTGGCTATCGCCATCGGCTGTTCCTTGGGCGCTGCGGTGGCGTATTTCCTCAAGGTGCTGATTGATAACACCCCTGCGGAGATTGACCTACGTCGCTTGCGGCTCTTCTATCTGATGGTGATTACCTCGGGGGGCCTTGGTGGTTTTGCCATCGAAGCCACCCGTCAATTGCAAGAAGAGGCAACGGATCCGCTTTATCGCCAGAAGAATCCTTATCGCGGCCGGCGACCTCTTTGACTTGAACCCATCAAAAAAGCCACCCCGAGGGGTGGCTTTTGCATGACAGGAGTTGATGGAACTGTTTCAGCTCCTCAGGTGATCACGGTGGGCCGATCCATGCCGGTGCGCTGCTTGATCTCCGCCAGTTCATTGATGGCGCTGATCATGTCGGCCAGAGCGACCTGGGGATCCTGGTTGAGATCACCGCTGCTCGGTACATAACTCTCCAGATAGACGCGGATCGTGGCGCCCTTGGTGCCGGTGCCCGAGAGGCGCACCATCACGCGGCTGCCATCCTCCAGCAGGATGCGCAGGCCCTGGCCCTTGGTCACAGAGCCATCAACGGGATCGGTGTAGCTGAAGTTGTCGGCTGCGCTGACGCTGCGGCCAGCGAAGCTCTGCCCCACCAGACCAGGGAGCATGCCCTCGAGGCGGTGGAACAGCCCATGGGCTGCGTCGCTGGCGACGGCTTCGTAGTCGTGGCGAGAGTAGTAGTGGCGGCCGAAGCGCTTCCAATGCTCAGCCATGATCTCGGCGACGCTGCAGCGGCGCTCGGCCAGGATCTGCAGCCAGAACAGAACAGCCCAGAGGCCATCCTTTTCACGCACGTGGTTGCTGCCGGTGCCGAAGCTCTCTTCACCGCAGAGCGTGATTTTGCCGGCATCCAGCAGATTGCCGAAGAACTTCCAGCCGGTGGGGGTCTCGTAGCAGTCGATGCCCAGTTCCTTGGCCACCACATCCACGGCAGAGCTGGTGGGCATCGAGCGGGCCACGCCAGCCAAACCATCGGCATAGGCCGGTGCCACCGTGGCGTTGGCTGTGAGCACCGCCAGGCTGTCGCTGGGGTTTACGAAGCAGTGCTGCCCCAGGATCATGTTGCGGTCACCATCGCCGTCGCAGGCGGCCCCGAAGCGGAACTCCTCCCCGTCGAGCAGAAGTTCGGCCAGCTCGTGGGCGTAGGTGAGGTTGGGGTCGGGGTGGCCGCCGCCGAAGTCCTCCAGAGGAACGCCGTTGCGGACGCTGCCGGCAGGAGCGCCGAGGATCTCTTCCAACAGGCGAGTGGCGTAGGGGCCAGTGACCGCATGCATCGCATCAAACGCCAGCGGGAAGTCGCTGCGGATCAGCTCCCGGATCCGATCAAAGTCGAACAGCTGTTGCATCAGAGCCACGAAGTCGTCGACGCCGTCGATCACCTCCACCTGCATGGCGCCGATGCTGTAGCTGCCGGGGGTATCGATGGCGATGGCCGCGGCATCAACGATCGTGTATTGCTCCAAGGTCTTGGTGCACTCGAACACCGCATCGGTGAACGAGGCCGGGGTCGGGCCACCGTTGGCGCCATTCACCTTGACGCCGAAGTCTCCATTGGGGCCGCCAGGGTTGTGGCTTGCCGAGAGGATGATGCCGCCGATGGCCTGACGCTGGCGAATCAGGTTCGAGGCCGCCGGGGTGGAGAGGATGCCGCCGGTGGTGACGATCACCTTGCTGAGGCCGTGGGCCGCGCCCATGCGCAGGATCACGTCGATGGCACGGCGGTTGCCGTAACGGCCGTCACCTCCCAACACCAGCGTGCCCCCTTGAACACCGGGCAAGGTGCGGAATACGGCTTCCACAAAGCTCTCCAGATAGTTCGCTTGCTCGAACTGCTGGCTGCTTTTGCGCAAACCGGATGTGCCGGGTTTCTGATCCGTGAAAGGTGCGTCCAGGCGCACCAGGCGCAGGGTCGGTTCCGCGGGGGCCGAGGTGGTCATCGCAACGGACGGGACTCTCTGCGGAACGTAAACACAGAAATCGGCTTCCACCGTGTTGGGTACGACCAGTTGCTGTCGTTACCTGTGGTGGTCAGCCGAGCCGGGGTTGCCATCGTGCGGAAGCGAATCGCCCTCCACTCACCATGGGACGTCACCCATCCCGGTTCCAAGGCCCTCAGCGACAATCAGAAGGCTTTGCTGGAGGAGTTTCGCAACAAGGTTGAGTCGAGGATCAGCAGCCACGGCCTGACGGCTGCCGATGTACAGAGCTTTGTGGATGAGATCAAAAAGCACCCAAAGGTGAGTGCAGCATTGCTGAAGGAAATCCGCGCTGAAGTGAGCAAGCTGATGCAGGGTCAGCGCTTCAGCTTCGACTTCGACTAATCACGACTGGGTCGGTGCAACCGGTTTGGGTTTCTTCGGTTTGGCCGGTTTGGCACAGATCCGCGTGATCCTCCGTGCAGGTTCGTCGATGGCGTCGCGACGTTTGTAGTCGTTACTCGGCGCCACTCTGGCCTGCTCCAACAGACTCCAGACCACGTCTTTGCAGACTCCAGGCAGCAAAGGGTGATCCATTAGGGGGTCAGCCAGAGACCGTGCGCGATCGCAGGTTTCCTTGGTGTTCTCCCTGGAACAGTCAAAAGCGGCGCTCTGAACGGCACGCAATTGATCCTTGCTTGGCCAGGTTGGTGGCGTGCCGGCAGCTTGAGCTGGCAGAGACAGTGCCAGCAACAGCAGCAGCCGAGTGGAGATGAAGTGGCTCATGGCGGCATTGTGGCTGGAACTGGATGTTGGAGGCGTTTTCACAACAAAAAGCCCCCACCGATTGGTGAGGGCTTTCCGATTCAGTTGATCTGAATCGCTTGTTCTATTCCCGAGGGAACAGGTTGATTCCAGATCAACCGATGGCAGGAGCCTGCAGAGCCACAGGAGTGGACTCAGCAGCAGCCAGGTCGAGGGGGAAGTTGTGAGCGTTGCGCTCGTGCATCACTTCCATGCCGAGGCCGGCACGGTTCAACACGTCGGCCCAGGTGTTCAGGACGCGGCCCTGACCATCAAGGATGGACTGGTTGAAGTTGAAGCCGTTCAGGTTGAAGGCCATGGTTGACACGCCCAGGGCGGTGAACCAGATACCGACAACAGGCCAGGCAGCCAGGAAGAAGTGGAGGCTACGGCTGTTGTTGAAGGAGGCGTATTGGAAGATCAGGCGACCGAAGTAACCGTGGGCAGCCACGATGTTGTAAGTCTCTTCCTCTTGGCCAAACTTGTAGCCGTAGTTCTGGGACTCGGTCTCGGTGGTTTCACGCACCAGGGAGGAGGTCACCAGGGAGCCGTGCATGGCGGAGAACAAGGAGCCACCGAACACACCTGCAACACCCAGCATGTGGAAGGGGTGCATCAGGATGTTGTGCTCAGCCTGGAACACCAGCATGTAGTTGAACGTGCCGGAGATGCCCAGGGGCATGGCGTCAGAGAAGGAGCCCTGACCGAAGGGGTAGACCAGGAAGACTGCAGAGGCAGCAGCGACAGGTGCGCTGTAGGCGACGCAGATCCAGGGGCGCATGCCCAGGCGGTAGGAGAGTTCCCACTCACGACCCATGTAGGCGTAGATGCCGATCAGGAAGTGGAAGACGACGAGCTGGAAAGGACCGCCGTTGTACAGCCACTCATCGAGAGAAGCGGCTTCCCAGATGGGATAGAAGTGCAGGCCGATGGCGTTGCTGGAAGGAACAACAGCACCGGAGATGATGTTGTTGCCGTAGATCAGGGAGCCAGCGACAGGCTCGCGGATGCCATCGATGTCAACCGGAGGAGCGGCGACGAAAGCGATGACGAAGCAGATGGTGGCAGCCAGCAGGGTGGGGATCATCAGCACACCGAACCAACCGACATAAAGACGGTTGTTGGTGGAGGTGACCCACTCGCAGAAGGCCTGCCAGCTGGAAGCGCCGGAGCGCTGCTGGAGGGTGGTGGTCATGAGAACGGAAAGGAGTGTTCCCGAAGGAACGGTTTAAGGAAGGGCAGGTGTGCCCTGCCTCACGCCAATGTAACGGAAGGTTGAGAGGTGTGTTCGCCCGTTTACAAAGCAAATGTGAAGGATGGTTGAGCGCCGTTCGTCATCGCGCTTGTTAGCGTCCAAAAGGCCCTGCAGCAGCTGCGTTGTCCCCAAATCAGGAACGGGTGCTGCTGGTGCGGCTGCCCTGCAATCCAATTTTTCCGATCGGTCCGATCTACCTGGCGGACCATCTCCACAAGTGCTTTCCCGGGATGCCGCAGCGCATCCTTGATCTAGCGGCACTGCCAGTTCTTGACGTTCAGAGGGTGCTGATCTCCACCGTGGATCAGTTCCGCCCCACGCTCCTGGTGTTCTCCTGGCGGGACATTCAGATCTACGCACCGGTCGACGGCCGTGGCGGCAACCCCCTTCAGAACTCCTTCGAAGTTTTTTACGCCCGCAATCCGCTCAAGCGCCTGCACGGTGCCCTGGGTGGACTGCGGCTGATGACCAGTCATTACGGAGAGTTGTTCCGTAATCAAGGTTTGGTGCGATCCGGTCTTCGCCAGGCCCGTCGCCACCATCCAGCCGCTCGCGCCGTGCTGGGGGGTGGCGCCGTCAGCGTGTTCTACGAGCAGTTGAGCAAGTCGCTGCCGAAGGGCACGATCGTCTCCATCGGCGAGGGGGAGCCTCTGCTCGAGAAGTTGATTCAGGGTGACTCCCTGGACGGAGAGCGTTGTTTTGTGGTCGGAGCAGCGCCACGGCCTGGGTTGATCCACGAACAGCCGGAAAGTCGACCCAAAACGGCCTGCAATTACGACTACATCGCTTCGATCTGGCCTCAGCTCGATTGGTATCTCGAGGGCGGCGACTTCTACGTGGGCGTTCAGACCAAACGCGGCTGCCCTCACAACTGTTGTTACTGCGTTTACACCGTGGTGGAGGGGAAGCAGGTGCGCCTCAACCCGGTGGAGGAGGTGGTGAAGGAGATGCGCCAGCTCTACGACCGTGGCGTCCGTGGCTTCTGGTTCACCGATGCACAGTTCATCCCGGCACGTCGCTACATCGAGGATGCCAAGGACCTATTGAGAGCCATCAAAGCCGAGGGGCTGACGGGGATCCGTTGGGCTGCCTACATCCGCGCCGACAACCTTGACCCCGAGCTTGCCCAGCTCATGGTGGAGACGGGCATGAGTTACTTCGAGATCGGCATCACGTCCGGCTCCCAGGAACTCGTTCGCAAAATGCGCATGGGTTACAACCTCCGCACTGTGCTCGACAGTTGCCGGATGCTCGCGGATGCCGGCTTCCAGGATCACGTGTCGGTGAACTACTCGTTCAACGTGATCGATGAACGGCCCGAAACCATCCGCCAGACCGTGGCCTACCACCGTGAGCTGGAATCGATTTTCGGATCGGATCGCGTGGAGCCGGCAATTTTCTTCATCGGCCTGCAGCCCCATACCCATCTGGAGCAATACGGCTTTGATCAAGGCTTGATCAAGCCCGGATACAACCCAATGAGCATGATGCCGTGGACGGCTCGAAAGCTGCTCTGGAATCCGGAACCGATGGGCAGCACCTTTGGACGGGTCTGCCTCGAGGCCTTTGACCAAAATCCGGCGGATTTCGGCCGTACGGTCATGTCCCTGCTCGAGCGTGATTACGGCTCAGCACCGCTTCAGGATGCGTTGCGTGCCCCCGTCTCCGGCCGTGCTGCTCTGGCGACAGCGGTGAGTTGAACACCAAGCAGCAGCAATAGACCGCCGATGCCCATCAGTCCTCCAAGGGGATTCGGGGATAGTCCACCCGGGCCCACCAACCAGGCTGGGGCGTCCGGTGACAGCTGCATCAGACCGCTCTGAATCAGAAACCAGCCACCAACCAAGCCTCCATGGAGGCCAACGCATCCCCAGAGGGATCCGCCATCCAGCCGGCGTTGCAGGGCCAGAGCCATCCCCAGCAAAAACAAGCCGATCAACAGTCCCAGCATCGGCCCCACGCCAAGGTTGAACCGGGTGTGTACCAGGCTGAACACCAGCGCCTGGATTAGCAGGGCTGCTGGGGGACTGATCAGTTCGTTGAGTTCCCGCCACAGCCAGGCCCGGAAGATCAGTTCTTCCGCCAACCCCACACCCAGGATCAGCAGCAGAGCATTGATGACGCGGTCCAGGGTGCACTCTCCAATCCAGTGGCCCCAGCTGCCCAGAAGGATCGGCAGCAAGACGATGCCCAGCAGGATCAGGGCCAAGGACAAGCCGCCGAACAGTGCCGCAATCAGGGCCTTTCGATCCGGGCAACCACGTCTGCTCAGTCCAAGGGTTGCCCAGCCGTTGGACGATGTCCATCGCAGCCGCGCCCAGCAGGGAAGCAGGCCAACCAACAGCAAAAAGCTGATCAGGGTGCCGATCAGGGCCTGGCGTTCCGCGGGCACCCCAAGGGGAATCAGCGGCCATGTCAGAAGCCAGCCGACTGCATACAACGTTGGAATCAGCAGCAGCGCAGGAAGCCATGACGGCTTCCGTTGAATGCACTGATCCCGCAACCTGAGCAGGGATCTGATCAGGTTTCCGGCTCGATGGTGCTGGTGAGCCCCTTGGCTTTCAGGGTTTCGCAATAGAACTCTGCCGGCTCAAGGTCACACACGATCACAAGGCCGACACCCGTGTTGTGAGCTTCGATCATCACGGCCATGGCGTCCTGTTCACTCAGCTGTGGCACCACCTGACGCAAGGTGGTCACCACATATTCCATGGTGTTCACAGGGTCGTTATGCAGCAGCACCTTGTAGCGAGGCGACTGTTTACGCACCCGCTCGGGTGCCTTTTCCATAACCGCCGCTCCACCGGGGGAACGGGTGGGTGTGTCCACCGCCATGGCCATGGTGTTCGGCAGATTCAAATCTAAAGGAAATCGTTGCACGACTTGCTCAGAGGGCCTTGATTCGGGCCATAGCAGCATCCACGTTGGCGCGGCTGTTGAAGGCGGACAGTCGGAAGTAGCCCTCACCTGAGGCGCCGAAGCCACTGCCAGGGGTTCCTACCACGTTGGCCTTGTTCAACAGGTGGTCAAAGAAACCCCAGGAATCCATGCCTTCGGGGGTCTTGATCCAGACATAAGGCGCATGCTCGCCCCCGTAAATGGTGAGACCCGCTCCACTGAGTTCGCGGCGAATGATGGCGGCGTTCTCCATGTAGAAGTTCACCAGACCCTTCACTTCCGCCTGGCCCGCATCGGAATACACCGCTTCCGCACCGCGCTGGATGATGTAGCTGACGCCATTGAACTTGGTGCTCTGGCGGCGATTCCACAGACCCCAAAGTTCGACAGCCTCGCCGTTGGATGCAGTGCCCTTGAGTCCCTTGGGGACCACGGTGAAGGCGCAACGGGTGCCGGTGAAGCCAGCGTTTTTAGAAAAGGAGCGGAATTCGATCGCGCACTCCCGTGCTCCTTCGATTTCAAAGATCGAGTGGGGCAGGCTCGGGTCCTGGATGAACGCCTCGTAAGCGGCATCAAACAGGATCAGAGAGCCGTTGCTGCGGGCGTAATCCACCCAGGCTTTCAGCTGTCCCTTGGTGGCCACTGCTCCGGTGGGGTTGTTGGGGAAGCAGAGGTAAATCAGATCCACGGGCTCGCTGGGGATCTGGGCGGCGAATCCGTTGTCGGCGCTGATCGGGAGATAGGTCAGCCCCCCGTAGCGGCCTTCCTCTCCCGCTTCACCGGTGCGGCCCGCCATCACGTTGGTGTCCACATACACGGGATACACCGGATCGGTTACAGCGATGCGGTTGCCTTCGCCGAGGATGTCGAGGATGTTGCTGCTGTCGCATTTGGAGCCGTCGGAGACGAAGATCTCTTCGGCGCTGATGTCGCAGCCGCGGGCCTGGAAGTCGTGCTTGGCAATGGCCTCCCGCAGCCAGCCGTAGCCCTGTTCGGGGCCATAACCGTGGAATCCTTCGGCCGTGCCCATCGCATCGATGGCGGTTTTCATCGCTTCGCGGCAGGCCAGCGGCAGCGGTTCGGTCACATCGCCGATGCCCAGCCGGATCAGTGCGGCGTCAGGGTTGGCGGCGCTGAAGGCTTTGACCCGACGGCCGATTTCCGGGAACAGGTAGCCCGCTTTGAGCTTGAGGTAATTGCCGTTGACCTGCACCACGGAACCGAAGGGGTTTCTGCGGGGGCATCCTGCCCTGTCGACCGCTCCATACGATGCAGTCAGGTGTGAGGACATCCGTCGTGGTCGTGTCTGCCCCGGATCACCCGGTTGATTTTCACCAGCTGGTCGACAGCAGCATCAACAAACCTGCCCGCTACATGGGCCATGAGCTTGGTGTGGAGCCGCGGGATTGGCAGGCGGCTCAGGTGCGTTGGGCGCTCACCTATCCCGAGATCTACGAGGTGGGCTCCAGCAACCTGGGCCACATCATTCTCTATTCCATCCTTAATGCGGTTCCCGGTCAGCTCTGTGATCGGGCTTATCTGCCGGCGGCTGATCTGGCGGCTCGTCTGCGGGAGCAGGAGCAGGCCCTCTTCGGCGTTGAAAGCCGGAGACCGTTGCCTGCGTTTGACATCCTCGGCTTCAGCCTGAGTTACGAACTGGGCGCCACCAACATCCTGGAGATGCTGGATCTGTGCCGGGTGCCGTTACGGGCGTCGGATCGTGGTGATCTGCCTCTCAATGATCCAGCGGCACCTCCCTTGATCTTTGCCGGAGGCCCCACGGCCACGAGCAATCCAGAGCCCTATGCCCCGTTCTTCGATTTCATCGCCTTGGGGGATGGTGAGGAACTGCTGCCCGAGATCGGGCTGGTAGTGGCTCAGGCCAAGGCCGATGCCCTGACCCGGTCTCAACTGTTGCGGGATCTGGCTCAGGTGCCCGGGGTTTACGTGCCGTCGCTCTACGCGACGGGCGACGACGGCGTCACATTGCAGCCGCTGTATTCGGACCTCCCCCGGCGGGTGCTGCGTCGGGTGGCGACCCCGATGCCCCACTACGCCATGGGCCTGGTGCCGCATGTGGAGACGGTGCACGATCGGCTCACTGTGGAGATTCGTCGCGGTTGCACCCGCGGCTGCCGCTTCTGTCAGCCCGGGATGCTCACCAGACCGGCACGGGATGTGGAGCCTGAAGCGGTGATCGAAGCCGTGGAGAACGGCATGAAACAGACGGGCTACAGCGACTTCTCGCTGCTGTCGCTCAGTTGCAGCGATTACCTGGCTCTGCCGGCGGTGGGGGTGGAGCTGCGCAACCGTCTGGCGGATCAGAACGTGACCTTGCAGCTGCCCAGTCAGCGGGTGGACCGGTTTGACGACGACATCGCACACATCCTTGGTGGAACCCGCCAGGCCGGACTCACCTTCGCGCCTGAAGCCGGCACACAGCGCCTGCGCGACATCGTTAACAAGGGTCTGACCGACGACGATCTGCTCCATGGCATCCGCACCGCCATGGAGAACGGCTACCGCAAGGTGAAGCTGTATTTCATGATCGGCCTGCCGGGTGAGACGGATGCCGACGTTCTCGGCATCGCCGACACCTGCGTGATGCTTCAGCAGCGCTGCCGTGATCTGGGCCGGCTGAACCTCAACATCACCATCAGCAATTTCACGCCCAAGCCCCATACGCCGTTTCAGTGGCACAGCGTGTCGACGGACGAATTCCTGAGGCGTCAGGACTTACTGCGTGGGTCCTTTCAACGCTTGCGCGGGTTGAAGGTGAATTTCACCGACGCGCGGCTGTCGGCGATGGAGGATTTTGTGGGTCGCAGCGATCGACGCGTGGCCTCGGTAATCGAGGCCGCCTGGCGTGCGGGTGCGGGGATGGATGCCTGGTTTGAATCCCTCGATCGCACCTATGCCGCCTGGACCGGTGCCATCGCTGCAGCAGGCCTTGAGGGGCGTTATCGCCAGATGGAGGTGGGTGGTTGGAGTGCGGTGACGGCCCTGGATCGGCAAGACCTCGACAGCTTCTGCGCTCAACCGTTGCCCTGGGATCACATCGACACCGGCATCGACAAAGGTTGGTTGGCGGAGGATCTGAAGCGGGCTCTGGCGGCGGCGGTGGTGCCGGACTGCTCCTTTGACGGTTGCAGTAGCTGTGGCGTTTGTGGGCCGGACCTTGGCCACAACGTGGTGGTGCCACCTCCTGTGGTGCCAACGCAGTTGCCAAGCCAGGCGCCCGCCAGTGAGCGGGTCTGCCGGTTGCGGATCCGTTTTGCCAAGACAGGGTCTATGGCTCTGCTCAGTCATCTCGACTTGATGCGGATGCTGGAGCGGGCCCTGCGCCGCAGTGCCCTGCCGATCAGCTTCACCGGTGGATTTCATCCGTTGCCGCGGATTCAGATCGCCCTGGCGCTGCCGCTGGGTGCGGAAGCAGATGGCGAGTGGATGGATCTGGAGTTCACCAGCCCCATTGCGGGTGAGCAGTTGCTGAAGACACTGCAGGCGCTTCTGCCCGACGGCATGGCTTTGCTTTCAGCGGACGAGGTGCCGGTGAATGGCAAGAGCCTCTCTCAGAACATCACCTGTGCCGTTTGGAGTTTCGACCTTCAGCTGGAGCAGGAGGCCCATCCCCGCTGGTTGGTTGCCGTTGAGGGCCTCATGGCTGCTGAGCAATTGATCTGGCACGACACGGACAAAAAGGGTCGCCCCCGGGAGCGGGACTGCCGACCAGCCCTGCGCCAGTTGGTGCTGGTCGGCCCTGCGGATGGCCAGCGGGTGCGGTTGCGGCTCGAGGCCACTGTGGATTCGATGGGCCGCAGCATCCGGCCGTCTCAAATCCAGCATTGGCTTGAGGCTCAGCTTGGTGCGCCGCTGCATCTGCACAATCTGCGTCGAGACGAGTTGCAGTTGGCTGAGTGCTAATTTGAATACAGAACAGGTGGCACTTCTGTCACGTCCTGTTCCGGTCTTGCCTGATCCGAATTCGGATATCGAGGTCCATCGCTCGAGCGAAGGTCCGCACAGAACCAAACTCCCTCGAGCTCGTTCCAGAGGAGTTTCGACTCCGCAACATTTCCGGCCTTATTGGCCCATCCATCCCTAACCACCCCTGCAGTGCGGCGGATGCCGACTGATGGGATTTGAGCCTCGCGCGGGCTTGCCACGTCCATTTATGCCCCAGCAAATTGTCATCGCGGAGCAGCTGCGCATCGCGGCTGTGCTCACCGATGAACGAGTTGATGAACTGATCGTTGCCCAGGGTCGTTACCAGATCGGTGACGTTTACCTCGGCACCGTTGAGAACGTTCTCCCCGGCATTGATGCAGCCTTCGTCAACATTGGAGAAAGCGAAAAGAATGGGTTCATCCACGTCACGGATCTGGGCCCACTGCGCCTGAAGAAAGGCTCTGCCGGCATCACCGAATTGCTGGAACCGCGGCAGAAGGTTTTGGTGCAGGTGATGAAGGAGCCAACCGGCACCAAGGGGCCGCGACTTACCGGAAATCTGGCGCTCCCCGGGCGCTATCTGGTGTTGCAGCCCCATGGTCAGGGGGTGAACATCTCGCGCCGGATCAGCTCTGAGGCGGAACGCAATCGTCTGCGGGCTCTGGGTGTGCTGATCAAGCCGCCTGGAGCCGGGTTGCTGATCCGCACAGAAGCCGATGGCATTGCTGAAGATCAGCTGATTGATGATCTCGAATCCCTTCTGCGGCAGTGGGAAGCGATCCAACAGGCTGCCGAGACCGCAGCTCCTCCAGTGCTGCTCAATCGGGACGAGGATTTCATTAACAGGATCCTGCGGGATCACACCAGCACCGACTTGGTTCGAGTGGTGGTGGATGAGCCTGCCGCCGTCGCCCGCGTCAGCAGTTTTCTAGGCGCCGAGGCGGACAAGGTGCTGGTTGAGGCCCACAGCGAGCCAAGCGAGCTGTTGGAGCACTTCAAGGTCAACGCCGCCATCCGTGACGCCCTGAAGCCTCGGGTCGACCTGCCTTCCGGCGGGTACGTGATCATCGAACCGACAGAGGCTCTCACCGTCATTGACGTGAACTCGGGCTCCTTCACCCGGTCTGCCAATGCACGGGAGACCGTGCTGTGGACCAATTGTGAGGCGGCCATCGAGATCGCCCGCCAGCTGAAGCTACGCAATATCGGCGGCGTGATCATCATCGATTTCATCGATATGGATTCCCGTCGGGATCAGCTGCAGCTGCTGGAGCACTTCACCACGGCGGTTCGGGATGACGCTGCTCGGCCGCAGATTGCCCAGTTGACTGAGCTTGGTCTGGTGGAACTGACCCGCAAGCGCCAGGGCCAGAACATCTACGAGCTCTTCGGTCGTGCCTGCCCCAGCTGCGGCGGTCTTGGGCACGTGGCGGTTCTGCCCGGCAAGGATCTGCTGCAGCCTCTGGCGACGGCGACCGGTCTGGTGCGGTCGGCAGCATCGGCCCGCGCTGAGGTGGCCCCTCCTTCGGAGACTTCCGGCAATGGGCGACGGCGTCGCGGCGGTCGAGGTCGTGCCGCCCAGGACAACCTGCCTGTGCTGAGCGACACCGATGCAACCGAGGCTCCAGAGGTCTCCACGGAGGAGGCACAGGAACCGGCCCTTGCCCGCCGCCAGGATCCTGAGTTGGTGGCGGTGCCCATGACACCGGAGCAGGAGGAGGTGTACGGAACCCTGGGCCTCAACCCGATTCTGTTGCTGGATGAGCCGCCTGAATCCGAGAATGTGATGGTGCGGGTGGTCCGGCCGGGAGAAGACGCCGATGCCGTGCTCGAGCAGGCTCGCCAGCAGTTGGCGGCCACCGCTGGCCGCCGCCGCCGGCGTGGTGGCCGCGGTGGCCGTGGCTCCTCCCGGGGCAACAGCGGCGCTTCATCACCAGCTCCGCTCGATGCGTCTGAGGTGGTTGTGGCGGAACCACCCGTGGTTGAAGAGCAGCCGTTGATGGTGGAGATCACACCGCTCGAGGCCGATCAGTCTGTGGTGCTGGATGAGGTGCCGCCATTGCCTGAG
Organism: Parasynechococcus marenigrum WH 8102; assembly: GCF_000195975.1. GTDB lineage: Bacteria > Cyanobacteriota > Cyanobacteriia > PCC-6307 > Cyanobiaceae > Parasynechococcus > Parasynechococcus marisnigri. The sequence goes on along the minus strand of NC_005070.1, from coordinate 2,034,251 downwards.
CCCACGCCGGCTGTCGTTGTTGATGGGTCTGAAGCCACCGCTGAAGACACGGAATCCGAGGAACCCCGCCGTCGCCGGCGTCGGTCTTCGGCCTCAGCCTCTCCTGATTGATTCCATCCCCTGCCACCGCGGTGTCGCCGGGGTGGATGAAGTGGGACGGGGCTGCCTGTTTGGCCCCGTCTTTGCTGGGGCTGTTGTGTTGGAGGCTGCCAACGCCAGCCGTCTTCAGCAGGAGGGGCTCACAGACAGCAAACGGTTGTCCGCACGCCGGCGAGGGGACTTGGTACCGTTGATTGAACATGAGGCAGAAGCCTGGGGGCTGGGCCAGTCGTCAACCCGAGAGATCGACCGCCTTGGGATCCGTCCTGCCACCGAGTTGGCCATGCTGAGGGCGCTGCAGCGGCTACCGAATCGGCCGGAGCTGGTGTTGGTGGATGGCAATCTGCCTCTGCGCCCATGGACAGGTGAACAGCGCAGCATCGTGGCCGGCGACCAACATTCATTGGCGATCGCTGCTGCCAGCGTGATCGCCAAACAGTGCCGGGATGCATTAATGCAGCGTCTGTCGCAGCGGTTCCCGGGCTATGGCCTGGAACGCCACGCCGGTTACGGCACGGCCCTGCACCGTGCAGCCCTGCTCGATCTCGGACCGTCAGCTCTGCATCGCCGCAGTTTTCTCCGACGCTTTCTGGGGTGACATCAGGGTGGGGCTCTCGCGGCACCAACGCTTGAAGTCTGCGATCAACTGCTGGCCCACGCGCGTCTTGATGCCCAGCAAAATGCCGCCAAGAATCGACTCCCCGGTACTTTCCAGCACGCGGCGGGGAATCAGTCGCAACAGCGGAGGCTGGCTGACCTGAACCGCAAGCCGGGCATCACCACTGAGGCCCTTGCTGTTGCAGCTCAGGCTGGCCTCGAGGGTGAGGTTGAAGTCATCCACGATTCCAAGGCCCTCCAATTCACAGTCGAGGGCGCGCATGTGCATGGTGCCGTCGACGGTCTCGATCTCCAGGGAGACGACGGGCTTCACCTGCAGTTGAAACACCTGAAGCGTGGTGACGGTGTAGCGATAGGTGCCCGGAGCTAAACGGGTCAACTGACGTGGATCCAGCAGGGATGCAATCACCCTGTCCTCCTGCTGGAGATAGTCCGGCAGCAGCTCGCTCTGGCGGTTCACGGGTAGATCAAGTCGCTGGCTGGCACAGAAGGCCAGGGGCATGACCATCTCCCGACAGGGCATGATCCTATCCAGTGTTCTCCCCGCCTCCGATGCCCACCCGCATCGCCTATCTCGGCCCAGCAGGGACCTATGGCGAGCAGGCCAGCCGCGCTTTAGCCGAGTTGGAAGGACTGACGGAGGTGAGCTTTCTGCCCTGTGTTGGACTGCGGGCCGTGGTGGAGTGTCTGGCTCAGGCAGGGGCTGATGCGGCGGTGGTCCCTGTGGAGAACTCGGTGGAGGGTGGTGTCACGGCCACGCTCGATGCGCTCTGGGCCCATTCCGACCTCGGCATCCGCCGCGCTCTCGTGCTGCCGATCCGCCATGCCCTGCTGGGCAGTGGATCGTTGCAGGACGTCACCGAAGTGCTGTCTCACCCTCAGGCCCTGGCGCAGTGTTCCGGCTGGCTGGCAGCTCAGTTGCCTCAGGCGCTGCAACTGCCCACGTCGTCCACCGCTGAGGCGGCGCGAATGGTGGCGGGCAGTCGCTTCCGGGCGGCGATCGCCTCCCGAAAAGCCGGCCTGGAGCACGGACTGGAGGAACTGGCTTATCCGGTGAATGATGTGGCAGGCAACCGCACCCGTTTTCTGCTGTTGCACCGCGGGGAACGGCGCCTGGAGGGGGATGTGGCCAGCCTGGCGTTCTCAATGCATCGCAATGCACCAGGTGCCCTGCTGGAAGCCCTGGCCTGTCTGGCGGAACAGGGGTTGAACATGAGCCGGATTGAATCGCGGCCTTCCAAGCGCGAGTTGGGGGAGTACGTCTTTTTCGTGGATGTGGAACTGCCTGCGCAGCAGCCAGAAGCTCTGAGCACCCTGGTGGCAGCACTGACACCGCTCTGTGAGCACCTGGCGCACTTTGGGGCTTACCCCAGCAGTGAACTGGTCAGCGGCTGAGGCGAAAGACGCCGAACTGCATCAACCCTGTGGCAAAGGCCCAATGCATCAACAGCAGCGTCGGGGTCTCTCGCAGGCCTTGAAGCACTGCTTTGGGACCAAGGCCCAGGACAGCCCAGGGGCGACGGAGGCCTTCGGCGATCGAATCAAACCAGGAGGGAAGGGTGGCCAGAGTCCAGTCGCCGGTACTGATCAGGCCCCGCTGGTGAGGGCTGGCTTCGAGGTTGGCCCGGAAGCCGGAGATGCTGGCGAATTCCGGATGCGCCCATTGATTCAACAACTGCCGCATCACCCAGCGTTCGGTGCTGTTCATGGCGCCATCCTTGGGGGCGCGGCGGTTCCAATCAGCGGCGGCTAAGCAGCCCCCGGGCCGGAGTACCCGCAGCAACTCATCAGCGAAACGCTGCTTGTCTGGCATGTGGGGCCCCGCCTCCACCGTCCACACCGCATCGAATTGCCGATCGGGAAGTTGAAGGTTAAGGGCGTCCATCACTTCAAAGCGACAGCTGAGGCCGGCGGGGGTGAGTTCTGTGGCGCGGCGGATCTGGGCTGGGCTGATGCTCACCCCGAGCACGTCCAAGCCGTAATCCCTGGCCAGGATCCGGGCACTGCCGCCGATGCCGCAACCCACATCCAACACCCGACTGCCTCGAGGTAGTTGGTCGAGCCCGCTCCAGCGCACCAGCTCGTGCACAAAAGCCTCCTTGGCCTGGCGGAAGTCGACAGAACCTGGCGGGTTTCCGTAATGCCCCAGGTGGACATGGTCTCCCCAGAGCCGTTCCAGCAGTTGGTCATCGGTCCAGGCGTCGTAGGCCGCGGCGACGCTGTCTGAGGAGTGGTAGCGGCGATCACGCTGCAACCAGATCAGCAGGGCCGTGGCACCGGCAGCCCCGGTCAGGAGAAGCAGGCCAGCCAACATCAGACGTCTTGCTCCTTGAGATCCATCAGCACTGTTCGGGCCGCCAGTTGGCGACGGGTGTGGTCGAGCATCTCGAATTGACGTTCCAGGCGCTCGTTGGTGTCACTGAGCTCCAGCAGGGTCTGCTGTTCAGGAGCGGCGCGGTTGTCGAGATGGGCTCCGATCCAGAACGACAGCTCCCGCGGCAGATCGGGGAGGTCATCAGGTAGTTCCTCTTGGCGGCCTTGGATCTTGGCCGTAAGTGAAAAGACATCGTTCAAGGCTGAACTGACCTTGTCGCGCAATGCATTGAGCTCGGCGTGGTCTTCGACTGGCTCGTCTTCCATCCAGCTGACCATGGCTGAGCGGAAAGGGGTTTCACGGATGACATTGAGCACGCGGAAACGCTGCTGGCCAAGGGTGACGATGTAGCTGCGCCCATCGTCGGTGGTCTGGTGCTGGAGCACTTCGGCGCAGCAGCCAATCTCGGCCATCTCGCCGTTTTCGGGATTGATTCGCACGATCCCGAACCGTTTATCTGTCTCCAGAACGGTCTGGAGCAGCATCCGATAGCGGGATTCAAAAATATGCAGCGGCAGCAGCTGTTGCGGAAACAGAACGACGTCCGGCAGGGGGAACAGGGGAAGCTCCCTGACGGAAAAATCGGACACGGACGCCGCTCAAACGTTTGTTGATCCTAGGAAGCAGAATCTGACGCTGAAGCGTTCAGAGCTTCACTTCAATGTCGACACCACTGGGGAGGTCCAGCTTCATCAAGGCATCGATGGTCTTCGCCGATGGGCTGTAGATGTCGATGATGCGGCGGTGGGTCCGGGTCTCGAAATGCTCGCGGGAATCCTTGTCCACGTGAGGAGAACGCAGAACGCAGTAGATCTTGCGTTTGGTGGGGAGAGGGATGGGGCCGATCGCTGTTGCAGCGGTCTGATCGGCCGTCTCAATAATCTTGTCGCAGGAGAGATCCAGCATGCGGCGGTCAAACGCCTTCAAGCGAATGCGGATCTTCTGCTGAGCAATGGCAGTGGACATAAGAAAGAAGCGAACAGGATCCCAAGGGAGTCCTGAATTCAGTTGTCGAGGTTCAAAACAAATGTAGGGGATGGGGGGATGACTCCCCCCATCCATCAGTGATCAGCTGATGATGATCACTCGATGATCTTGGAGACCACGCCGGCACCAATGGTGCGGCCGCCTTCGCGGATGGCGAAGCGCATGCCGTTTTCCATGGCCACAGGGCAGATCAGCTCACCGGTCATTTTGATGCGGTCACCGGGCATCACCATCTCAACAGCACTGCCGTCATCGGCGGTGAATGCGGTGATCTGACCGGTCACGTCCGTTGTACGGATGTAGAACTGCGGTCGATAGCCGGCGAAGAAGGGGGTGTGGCGGCCACCTTCTTCCTTCTTGAGCACATAAACCTCACCTTCGAATTTGGTGTGAGGGGTGATGGAACCGGGCTTCACCAGCACCATGCCGCGCTCGATGTCCTCTTTCTGGATACCGCGGAGCAGAAGGCCGCAGTTGTCGCCAGCCATTCCTTCTTCGAGGAGCTTTCGGAACATCTCCACACCGGTGACGGTGGTTTTGCGAGCGTCCTTGATACCAACGATTTCGATCTCTTCGCCAACCTTGACTTTGCCACGCTCGATCCGACCGGTGGCCACGGTGCCACGACCGGTGATGGAGAAGACGTCCTCAACAGCCATCAGGAAAGGCTTGTCAACCTCACGCTCGGGCTCAGGGATGGCCTCATCAACGGCAGCCATGAGTTCTTCGATCTTTGCTTCCCACTCGGCTTCGCCTTCGAGAGCTTTCAGGCCAGACACCTGTACAACAGGGATGTCGTCACCGGGGAAGTCGTAGCTGTCCAGCAGCTCACGCACTTCCATTTCAACCAATTCGATGATCTCTTCGTCATCGACCATGTCGCACTTGTTCAGTGCAACCACCAGAGCGGGAACACCCACCTGCTTGGCCAGCAGGATGTGCTCCTTGGTCTGAGCCATAGGGCCGTCGGTGGCGGCGCAGACCAGGATGGCGCCGTCCATCTGGGCAGCACCCGTGATCATGTTCTTCACGTAGTCCGCGTGACCGGGGCAGTCCACATGGGCGTAGTGACGCGTGTCGGTCTCGTATTCAACGTGGGCGGTGTTGATGGTGATGCCGCGCTCACGCTCCTCTGGAGCACCGTCGATATCGGCGTAGTCCTGCTTCTCAGCCTGTCCTTTCTTGGCGAGCACGTTTGTGATCGCAGCGGTGAGGGTGGTTTTGCCGTGGTCAACGTGGCCGATGGTGCCGATGTTGACGTGGGGCTTGTTCCTTTCGAACTTCTCGCGTGCCATTTGTGGTTAAAGAATCGAGGGTTGGAATGAGAGGAGTTTAGAGATCAGGATTAGTTGCCCTGATTCTTGGAAATGATGGCTTCGGCCACATTGCGAGGAACTTCGGCGTAGTTGTCGAATTCCATCGAGAAGATGCCCCGGCCCTGGGTCATGGAGCGGAGCTCGGTGGCGTAACCGAACATCTCGGCAAGGGGCACCTTGGCCGAGATCTTGGATGTGCCATCTTCAACGCCTTGGCCCTCAACCTGGCCTCGGCGTGAGGACAGGTCGCCGATGATCGAACCGAGGAAATCCTCGGGGACCTCGACTTCGACTTTCATCATCGGCTCAAGAAGAACAGGATTGCACTTCTTGACGCCGTCCTTGAAGGCCATGGATCCGGCGATCTTGAACGCCATCTCCGAAGAGTCGACGTCGTGGTATGAGCCATGCACCAAGGTGCATCTCACATCGATCAGGGGATATCCGGCAATCACACCGGATTCGCAGGTCTCCCTCATGCCCTGCTCGGCGGGCTTGATGTATTCCTTCGGAACAATACCGCCCACGATTTTGTTGACGAATTCGAACCCGGAGCCAGGCTCGCCGGGCTCCATTTCGATCACAACGTGGCCGTACTGACCCTTACCACCGGTCTGACGGGAGAACTTGCCTTCGCCACCTGCGGAACCACGGATGGTTTCGCGATAGGACACCTGAGGTGCACCGATGTTGGCTTCCACCTTGAACTCGCGCAGCATGCGGTCCACGAGGATTTCCAGGTGGAGTTCGCCCATGCCTGCGATCACGGTCTGGCCGGTCTCGGAGTCGGTATTGACGCGGAAGGTGGGATCCTCTTCAGCCAGAGAAACCAAAGCCTTGGAGAGCTTCTCCATGTCGCCTTTGGTCTTGGGCTCAACAGCCACAGAGATCACCGGTTCCGGGATGAACAGTGTCTCGAGGACGATCGGATCGTCTTGGGTGCAGAGGGTGTCACCGGTGGTGGTGTTCTTCAGGCCGAGAACGGCACCCAGATCGCCGGCCCGCAGAGCATCAACTTCCTCACGGTCATCAGCCTTGAGCACCACCAAACGGGAGATGCGCTCCTTCTCGCCCTTGGTGGAGTTGAGTACGTAGCTGCCTTTCTCAAGGATGCCGGAGTACATCCGGACGAAGGTTAGTTTGCCGTAGGGGTCTGCCATGACCTTGAAGGCCAGGGCGGAGAAGGGTGCCTTGTCGTCGGACGGGCGAACCGCTTCTTTCCCGTCGGGGAGCACACCCTGAATCGGGGGCACATCAACAGGGGCGGGAAGGTAGTCGATGACAGCATCGAGCACCAGCTGCACGCCTTTGTTCTTGAAGGCCGAACCACAGAGCATCGGCACCAAGCCGTGCTTGAGCACACCCTCGCGGATTCCCTTCTTGAGCTCTTCGGTGGACAGTTCGCCGGTTTCGAGGAACTTCTCAATCAGAGCCTCATCGGTTTCCGCAATGGTCTCCATCAGCGTGGCGCGCCATTCGGCAGCCTCATCGGCCATTTCGGCAGGGATCTCGGCTTCTTCGATGTCGGTGCCGAGGTCGTTCTTGTAGATGTAAGCCTTGTTGCCGACCAGGTCGATGATGCCGCTCAGGTCGCCTTCGGCTCCGATGGGGAGCTGGATGGGCACGGCATTGGCCTTGAGCCGATCCTTGATCTGCCCGTGAACCTTGAGGAAATCCGCGCCGGTGCGGTCCATCTTGTTGACGAACACCATCCGCGGAACGGAGTAGCGATCAGCTTGACGCCAGACGGTTTCGGATTGGGGCTGGACACCACCCACGGCGCAGAACACTGCAATCACTCCATCAAGCACCCGCATGGAACGCTCCACCTCGATGGTGAAGTCCACGTGCCCGGGTGTATCGATGATGTTGATCCGGTGGTCCTGCCAAGAAGTGGAAATGGCAGCCGCGGTGATGGTGATGCCACGTTCCCGTTCCTGGGCCATCCAGTCGGTCACGGCGGCGCCGTCATGCACCTCACCGATCTTGTGCACCACGCCTGAATAGAACAGGATCCGTTCAGTGGTGGTGGTTTTGCCGGCGTCAATGTGGGCGGCGATACCAATATTTCTGACGCGTTCCAGGGGGAAGTCGCGAGCCACAGGAATTCTCCGGGGGTGGGGCGTGAAAAGGCGGGTGAGACTCTACAGGCCAGACCTTGACATCGAAGGTGTCGGGCTGGCTTGCCCGAGATCAATAGCGGTAGTGGGCGAAAGCCTTGTTGGCTTCAGCCATCTTGTGGGTTTCTTCGCGCTTGCGAACCGCGCTTCCGGCCTCATTGGCTGCATCCATCAATTCGCCGGCGAGCTTCTGAGCCATGCTCCGGCCGTTGCGGGCGCGGGAGAAGCTCACCAGCCAGCGCAGGGCCATGGCGGTGCCACGTTCCTGACGTACTTCCATCGGAACCTGGTAGGTCGCGCCACCGACGCGACGGGCACGGACTTCGACCAGGGGCGTGGCGTTCTTCACCGCCGTCTCGAACAGTTCGAGAGGGTCACCACCAGTGCGCTCGTTGATCAAACCGAACGCATCGGACAGGATCCGCTGCGCCGTGGACTTCTTGCCGTGCTGCATCAGACGGGACACCATCATCGTGGCCAGACGACTGTTGAACTGCGGATCAGGAAGAACCGGACGTTTTTCAGCGGCGTTGCGGCGGGACATCGGAGGTCAGTGAAGTGGGGATCAGAACGTGGTGGGTAATGGAAGACCGTGAGGTCACTCCTTCGGAGTCTTGGCGCCGTACTTCGAGCGAGACTGCCGGCGGTCTTTGACGCCAGCGGTGTCCAAGGTGCCTCGAATGATGTGGTACCTGACACCTGGCAGGTCCTTGACACGACCGCCGCGAATCAGCACCACGGAGTGCTCCTGAAGGTTGTGTCCGACGCCGCCGATGTAGGCGGTGACCTCGAAGCCGGAGGTGAGGCGTACACGAGCCACCTTGCGCAGCGCCGAGTTGGGCTTCTTTGGCGTGGAGGTGTACACACGGGTGCAGACCCCGCGGCGTTCTGGGCAGGACTTCAAGGCCGGCGATTTCGTCTTGGCCTTGAGGCGTGAACGCTCCGTGCGGATCAGCTGTTGGATGGTTGGCATCGAGGGTCGGTGTGCGGTCGGACGCCCCGACCAGATTCGACAATCCGCCACGATACCGGTTGACGGTCCCCTCTATCGCAGGCTGAATGCACTGCCGCAGGCGCAGGGGCTGATTCCGTCTCCGCTGCGAATCAGAAATCCGCCACCGCTGAGGTCACCGCGGTAATCCAGGCACAGGCCTTGCAGCAGTTTGAGCTGGCTCTTGGGTGCGTGAAGGGTCACGCCATCAGCCCTGGCGATGGCCACCCCCGCCAGATGTCCAGGACGGATCTGGATCACGTGATCCGCACAATCTCCTGGAAGAAGCTCGAGATGCATCTGCCCAGGAGTGCCGGCAACCGCGGCCTGACGACCCAGTTCTGCGGCGGCAGCCGGCGTCAGGCGCAGATTGGCAGCCATGGGATGAATCGTCTGGTGACGTCCCACTGTGCCAGTTGTTTAAAGGGGAATGAAGCCAAGTCCGTTATGCACACGGGGGGCACTGCCGCGACCGTTCATCACCGTTCGTCCAGCCACCACGACCGTGGTTGAACTGCCTCCATCCAGGTTCAGCGCATCCTTTAGTCCGAGCTGCTGCGCGGCCAGGGCTGTCTCCAGCAAAGTGGGATCGCTCCCGGCTGCACCGCGCAGGGCCAACAGCCAGGTGCCGCCAGTCCCTTGGCCCACGACGGTCCTGGGTGCCGCAAGGGCGAGGAAATCAGGGCTGAATCCTTCAGCACGACCGTTCAGCACAATCTGACCTCCCTGCATCAGCAGCGGCCCCCCGCCAAGCACGTTGGCTTGATCACCCAGCCCGGACGTGGTGCGTTGGCTCAGCATCACCGCATCGCCGGGTTTGGCCGGCAGGGGGGTGCCGCCGCGGGCCACCACCAGGTCGCCGTCGGCGGGAATCAGCACACCACGGCGAATGCTGGCGCGATCAAAGCGCTGCGTAACGCGCCCCCCCTGCACCAGCAGTGCCTCCTCCTCGCCGCTGAGCGGGCGATAGATCGGTCCCCAGGCGCGGGTGTAGCGGCTGAGGCCCCGTTGTACATAGCCGCTGTTGAGATAGCTCAGTCCCCTGCGCCGACCACCGTTCACCTGCAGCTGCTGGTCCAGCCGCAGGCGTCCGAACTGGAGTTGGTCGTTGTCGCCCCAAGCGACCACCCCCCGGTTGAGGATCGGTCCCGACAGCCACTGGCCCTGTTGACGTAGAGCGCCTAGGGGCAGTTGCAGGATGCGATTGAAAAAGCCGCCGTTGATGGCGATCACCGCATTGGCCGGTTGGGACAACTGGGGCAGAAAGCGCAGCCCCTGCTGTTGTCCAGCCATGGTGAGTGGCGTCATCGTCAAACCGATGCGGCTCAGGTCACCGCCGGTTCTGAGCACCCGCAGCGGCTTGACGCCCACGGTGACGGTGCGTTCCTCGAGCACCAGGCCGCGGCGCAGCCAGCGAGCAATTGCCGGGTTTCTGAGGGGAAGCTGGGCCGCAGTCGCTGCAGGGCCGCCAGTCCGTACGCCATCGAGCACCACGCGCCAGGGTGTCGCCAGGCTCAGGGTCCTGAGTCGAGTGGCCTGTCCCTTCAGCACGAGGCTGTCGGGACCTTGCTGCGGAATGAGCCGCAGCCGACGCAGCTCCAGCTGCTGGGCTGCTGTGCTGCGCACGCCCAGATGCAAGTCATCTCCCACGCGTTGCACCAATGCGGGGCCATCGAGATCCAGCACGAGGCGATCTGCGGTGCTGCCCTTGCCGCGCCGCATCCCCTGGAGATCTGCCGCAGGCAAGGTCAGCTGCAGCTGCTGATCGTCCAGACGAATGATGACGCCGACCTTGGCCAGCCAGTCCGCCACCTCCAGGCCCACCTCATCACCGAGGGTTCGCTGGGGCAGCTCTGCCAATGGCTGCCTGCGTCCGAACCACTCCAGTTGCCCCTCATGGCGGCGGAAGCCGAGATGTGACTCCAACAGCTCCAGAGGGAGCCACAGTTGGTCCGGCTGGCTCCGGTTGAGGCCTTCCCATTGCCAACTGCTGCGCAGCTCCAGGCCGTCGATCCGCAGCTGCTGCCCCTGCAGTGACGGGGCCTGTCGCAGTTCCGGCAGGGGCTCCGGCAGCTGGGCGAAGGGAAACATCGGGGGGCGATCCGGGGAAGGCGCCTGCCTAGGATCGTCATCTGACGTGGTTTCTGCAGAGCACGATGCTGCGAACCATGCAACCGCCCGGCTGAACATTCATGGCAGATCTCACCCGACCCACCGTCTGGCCCTACAGCGACAGTGCTGCGCCCGAGGCAGTGGCCGGTGAGAAAGATGCCTGCGGTGTGGGTTTCCTGGCGCAACTCTCTGGGGAAACCAGCCACTGGGTGCTGCAGCAGGCCCTGCGCGGCCTTGGATGCATGGAGCACCGCGGCGGCTGTGGTGGTGATGGTGATTCCGGTGATGGTGCCGGCGTGCTCTGCCAAATCCCCTGGACTTATCTGAAAGCGGTCTGGCCTGAGGCGGCCTCCGCCCGTGGTCTCGGGATGATGTTCATGCCCCAAGACTCCGAGGGGCGGGAGCTGGCGCGCCGGTTCTGCAAGGAGGAAGCCGAGGCGCTCGGCCTCACCTCCGCCGGATGGCGGGTGGTTCCAGTGGATTCTTCCGTGCTGGGCCCCATGGCGCGGGACACCGCCCCAGTGATCCAGCAGTGGAGCCTTGCCGGTGGCCCCGATGGTGACGCCTTCGAGGCTTTGTTGCTGCGCCTGCGTCGCCGGATCGGTGCCCGTGCCCGCCAGGCCTGGGGTTTTGAGGGATCCCGGGATCTTTATGTGGCTTCCTTGAGCAGCCGCACCGTTGTGTACAAGGGCATGGTGCGCTCCGAGGTGCTGGCGCAGTACTACGCCGATCTGCGGGATCCGCGCTTTGAAGTGAGCTTTGCGGTGTACCACCGGCGCTTCAGCACCAACACCCTGCCCCGCTGGCCTCTCGCTCAGCCGATGCGGCTGTTGGGCCACAACGGAGAAATAAATACGCTTTTGGGCAACCTCAACTGGGCTGAGGCCTCTGAAGCCAGCCTCGCGGACGTTTGGGGTGAAGCCGCGGATGATCTCAATCCCGTGGTGAACCCTGCCTTCAGTGATTCGGCCAACCTTGACGCCACCCTAGAGCTGATGGTGCGCAGCGGCCGCTCGATCACCGACAGCTTGATCACCCTGGTGCCCGAGGCCTTCCGCAACCAGCCGGATCTGGAGGATCGCCCGGAGGTGACGGCGATGTACGAATTCAATGCCGGCATCCAGGAGCCCTGGGATGGTCCGGCGCTGCTGGTGTTCGCCGATGGCAAACGGGTGGGTGCCACGCTGGATCGCAACGGCTTGCGACCCGCGCGCTGGTGCACCACCGCCGACGGTTTCGTGATCATGGGATCGGAAACCGGTGTGGTGGATCTCAGCGGCAAGACCGTGGTTCAGAAGGGCCGTCTCGGCCCCGGCCAGATGGTGGCGGTGGATCTGGAGAACGGCCAGCTGCTCGACAACTGGACCGTGAAGGAGGACGCGGCTGGACGCTTCCCCTACGGCGACTGGCTGCAGCACCATCGCCGCGGTGTGGAAGCCCAACCCTGGACCCAGGATCGTCAGATCGGTGAGTTGGATCTGTTGCGGCTGCAGACCGCCATGGGCTTCACCGCCGAAGACTTCGATCTCGTGATCGAAGACATGGCCGGACTAGGTAAGGAGCCCACCTACTGCATGGGAGACGACATCCCCCTGGCGGTGTTGTCGGATAAACCCCACCTGCTGTACGACTACTTCAAACAACGCTTCGCCCAGGTCACCAACCCGCCGATTGACCCCCTGCGGGAAAAGCTGGTGATGAGCCTGGAAATGCATCTGGGTGAACGCCGGCCGGCGCTGAAGCCCCAGCCCGAGGCGGCCGCCGTGATCCACCTGGACACGCCGGTTCTCAACGAAGCCGAGCTTGCGGCGATCAGCAAGCAGGGACTTCCCGTTGTCACCCTCTCCACCCAGGTGGCCGTTGAGGCCTGCGCTGGTGGTTTGTCATCGGCCCTGCAAGGGCTGTGCGAGGCGGCCGAGGAGGCTGTGCGCGGCGGTGCCCAGGTGTTGGTGCTCTCCGATCGTGTGGATGGCTCCGGTGCCGCTGCCCAGCTGACCGCCATCAGCGTGGCGATGCCGGCCCTCCTGGCTGTGGGGGCGGTGCATCACCACCTGCTGCGGCAGAAGCTGCGTCTGCGCTGCTCCTTGGTGATTGACACTGCGCAGTGCTGGAGCACCCATCACTTGGCTTGCCTGATCGGTTACGGCGCCAGTGCGGTCTGCCCGTGGCTCACCTGGGAGACCACCCGCCATTGGCTCGCCCACCCCAAAACCCAGAAGCGGATCGAGCAGGGCAAGCTGCCCGCCCTCGATGCCGACCAGGTGCAGGCCAACGTGCGCGTTTCCCTGGAAAACGGCCTGCGCAAGATCCTCTCCAAGATCGGCATTTCGCTCCTGGCTAGTTATCACGGCGCTCAGATTTTTGAAGCGATCGGCCTCGGTGCCGATGTGATCGACACCGCGTTCAGCGGAACCACCAGCCGTGTGGCGGGCATGACCCTGGCGGAGCTGGCCAACGAAACCCTGTCACTCCATGCCAAGGCCTTCCCGGAGCTCAACCGCAGCAAGCTCGAGTTCATGGGCTTTGTGCAGTACCGCACCGGCGGCGAGTACCACCTCAACAGTCCCGACATGGCCAAGGCCTTGCATGCGGCGGTGAAGACCGGGCCTGGCTACGACCATTTCTCCACCTACAAAACCCTGCTGGAGAACAGGCCGGTCACGGCGCTTCGGGATCTGCTGGAGTTCAAGCTGGCCCCAACGCCGCTGCCCCTGGATCAGGTGGAGAGCGCAGAAAGCCTCTGCAAGCGTTTCTGCACGGGGGGTATGAGTCTCGGGGCGTTGTCGCGGGAAGCCCATGAGGTGCTGGCGGTGGCGATGAACCGCATCGGTGGCAAGAGCAACAGCGGCGAGGGTGGTGAGGACCCGGCCCGTTTCCAGGTTCTTCACGATGTGGATGCCGAGGGCCGCTCGCAGGCTTTCCCCAGCATCGGCGGCCTCCGGAATGGCGACACCGCCTGTTCGGCGATCAAGCAGATCGCTTCCGGGCGCTTTGGCGTGACAGCCGAATACCTGCGCAGTGGCAAGCAACTGGAGATCAAGGTGGCCCAGGGGGCCAAGCCCGGTGAGGGCGGTCAGCTGCCCGGCCCCAAGGTGGATGACTACATCGCCTGGCTGCGCAACAGCAAACCCGGTGTGGCCCTGATCTCACCGCCGCCGCATCACGACATCTATTCCATCGAGGATCTGGCTCAGCTGATTCACGATCTGCACCAGGTGCACCCCAAGGCGCCGGTGAGCGTGAAGCTGGTGGCCGAGATCGGTATCGGCACGATTGCCGCCGGCGTGGCCAAGGCCAACGCTGATGTGATTCAGATCTCCGGCCACGACGGGGGTACCGGAGCCTCGCCGCTGAGTTCGATCAAGCATGCCGGCAGCCCCTGGGAGCTGGGTCTGACCGAGGTGCACCGCAGCCTTCTCGAAAATGGCCTGCGGGATCGGGTGCTGTTGCGGGCCGATGGCGGCCTCAAGACCGGCTGGGATGTGGTGATCGCAGCTCTGCTGGGCGCTGAGGAGTATGGCTTCGGCTCTGTGGCGATGATCTCCGAGGGCTGCATCATGGCCAGGGTCTGCCACACCAACAATTGCCCGGTGGGCGTGGCCACCCAAAAGGAGGCCCTGCGCAAACGCTTCACCGGCGTGCCTGAGCACGTGGTGAATTTCTTCTGGTATGTGGCGGAAGAAGTGCGTCAGCTGCTGAGCCTGCTCGGCGTGGCCAAGCTCGAAGATCTGATCGGTCGCAGCGATCTGCTTCAACCCCGTGCAGTGCAGCTGGCCAAAACCCAGGGTGTGGATCTCTCCAGTCTGTTGGCACCGATTCAGAGTTCAGAAGAGCGCTCCTGGCTGCGTCACAGCGCTGAGGCCCATGGCAATGGCCCGATTCTTGAGGATCAGCTTCTCGCCGATGCCGAGCTGATGGCGGCGGTGGAGAGCCACGGTTCCTTGAACCGCACGATCGCGATCATCAACACCGACCGCAGTGTCGGGGCCCGTCTGGCCGGTGAGATCGCCCAACGCCACGGCAACCGCGGCTTCAAGGGCCAGCTCAACCTCACCTTCCAGGGCGCTGCCGGTCAGAGCTTCGGTGCCTTCCTGGTGCAGGGCATGAACGTGCGCCTGGAAGGGGAAGCCAACGACTACGTGGGCAAGGGCATGAACAGTGGACGCATCAGCCTGGTGCCAGCCGACGGCTGCGCCAATCCCGGTGATCAAGTGATCCTAGGTAACACCTGCCTCTACGGCGCCACGGGCGGTGAGCTGTTTGCCCATGGCCGTGCTGGTGAGCGCTTCGGAGTGCGCAATAGCGGCGCTCGTACCGTGGTGGAGGGAGCTGGCGACCACTGCTGTGAGTACATGACCGGTGGTGTGGTGGTGGTGCTGGGCAGCACTGGCCGCAACGTGGGTGCCGGCATGACCGGTGGCGTCACCTTCCTGCTCGATGAGGGTGATCGCGTCACCGCCAGGGTCAATACTGAGATCGTTGCGGTCTGCAGCCTCACCACTTCGCAGCAGGAGGAAACGCTCAAAGAGCTGTTGGAAGCCCACGTAGCCGCCACCGGCAGCAGCAAGGCCTCAGCGCTGTTGGCCGACTGGGCCGCGGCCAAGGGACGCTTCAAGGTGCTGATTCCGCCGAGTGAGCGGGCAGCCATGGGTCTGGTGGACCAGCAGGCGGTGGCGGCCTGAACAGGCCGCTTTCCATGCCCTGGTTTGTCAAACATGAAACCTTCACGGCGGATACGGCCGCTCTGACTCTCGAGCAGCGTCGGCCCCACCTGGAGGCCCATCGGGGCTGGGTGCAGCAGGAATGTGCGGCGGGTCGGCGGATCCGCAGCGGTTTCCTCGTGGATGAGCGGCGGCGCCCCGGTGGTGGTGGCTTGTTGATCTTTGAGGCTGAGTCTTACGAGGAGGCGCTGGCCTGGGTGTCCCACGACCCGATGATTCAGGCCGGCTTGGTGGACTGGAACCTGCAGGAGTGGATCCCCGTCAGCGGGGATGGCTAGCCATGAGGCGCTGCACCTCGCCGGCGTGATAGCTGCTGCGGGTGAGGGGGGTGCTGACCACCTGCAGAAAGCCCAGCTCCTCTTCGCCGATGCGGCGGTAGGTGTCGAATTGCTCAGGGGTCACAAAACGATCCACGGCCAGATGCTTGGGGCCTGGGGAGAGATATTGGCCGATGGTGACGATGTCCACCCGGTGGGTGCGCAGGTCGCGCAACACGTCGATCACCTCGTCGTCGGTTTCACCGAGGCCCACCATCAGGCCGGACTTGCTGTAAGCCCGCGGCCAGTCGTCCCGAACCCGCTGCAGAAGTTCCAGGGACCGCTCGTAAATGCCCTGAGGTCTTGCCAGGCGGTACATCCGCGGCACTGTTTCGATGTTGTGGTTGAGCACGTGGGGTGCTGCCGCCATCACCGTGGCCAGGGCGTCCCAGTTGCCGCAGAAGTCGGGAATCAGCAGCTCGATCGTGGTGAGCGGTGAGCGTTGCTTCACCTGCTCGATGCAGGCCACGAACTGGGTGGCTCCCCCATCCGGCAGGTCGTCCCGGTTCACCGAGGTGATCACCACATGCTTCAGCCCCAAACGCGCCACCGCTTCCCCGAGCCTTTCCGGTTCGGTGGGGTCGAGCTCACGGACGCTCTTGTCGAAGTCGATGTCGCAGTAAGGGCAGGCGCGAGTGCAGCCCGGGCCCATGATCAGAAAGGTGGCCGTGCCGCCGGCGAAGCATTCCCCGATGTTGGGACAGCTGGCCTCCTGGCAGACCGTGTTCAGGTTCAGGTCCAGCAACAGATCGGCAACAGCACCGATGCGCTCCCGCTGCGGGGCCTTGACGCGCAACCACTCGGGCTTGAGCACGGCTGAACAATGTCAATCCACGACCCTAAACAATGGGGCGTGCAACAAGTGATCTCTTCACGTGATGAGCGGTGACCGCTTGTCTTCTAAGATGGATGAAACGGGATGTGGCGCAGCTTGGTAGCGCACTTCGTTCGGGACGAAGGGGCCGCAGGTTCGAATCCTGTCATCCCGATTGGCTGATCCAATGAAGCCTTGATTGGTTTAGCTTTTGTTGTTAGCGGCTTAGCCGACCGGTGACAAACCCCACGCCTCCACCGATCAAGGCTGCTTGCAGTTGCCAGAACAATTTGCGGTTTCTCCAAGCTGTGTTGTTGAGCCAGATGCCGGCAGCGACAGCAAAAACTAAAACGGTGATGACCGTGGCTTTCGTCAGCAATTGACTCCTCCTTGTGAGTGACTCTGATTCTAAGGAGAGCTTGGATTTATGTATTGGAGTTAAATCCTAGTGCGCTTGATTTTCCACTTCGTTTTGAGTTGCGTCCCTTCGTAAATTGCTTGATTTTGATGGCCTCTGCGGTGAGAAAATCTTGCAGGTGAGGCTGCCCACCGAGTTTGGCTTGTTCGAGGGCGAGTTGGAGAATCTTCTGAAAGCGCATTGGACTGGCATGAAAACCGAATACACCCTCATGGGTTTGAATTCTCCTCAGCGCTGCTTGAAGGTTTTGTACTTGCTGATCATATTCATCGATGTTGAGAATTCTGTCGAGTAGATGATCAACACATAGTGATGGCCGATGGCGAAAGCCGATGTCTCGACTGCCGTTTTTGCGTTGATAATTGGTGATCTCGGCGGTCATCCAGTACATCTCCACGATGCCTCCCACTGAATGTTCCAGGCGGCTGTTCTGCAGCCAGCCATGGTCGACGCGCAACGGTGATAAGGAACTGATAGCAACATCAGTTCGCCATGGATAAACATTCACTGCTGTGAGGCAAATGTTGAGGCTGCCGATGGCATTGGGCTCGCAGCGGTTCAACCGACCCTCCAGCACCACAGACTTGCCCAGCAGCTCACCTAACTCATCCCGCATGGGATCGCAGGAGCGGTGTCAGGTCTATGTCTCTCATCCCTGCTGTCTTGGACGCGTTATACGTCCATGCTGACGTGTCAATCGTTTCGGCCCAGAGTTGATCGGCGTCAGAAACGGAAGGTCGTTTTCACCAGTGCACCCAGCTGGCTGAAGGATTCACCAGCAGGAGTGTTCTGCCCAAGGGGACGCCACAGATAAAAGACAGCCGGCGTGATGCTGATCGCATCACTCATCTGCAGCTGTACCCACCACTCCCACAGGAACTGGCCGTCGGCGGGAGTGTCGCCCCCTTTCGAATCGGTGGCGAAGACCGGTTGGCCCACCGCCATGCCGGCGGCATGACCATCGCTCCATAGGTCAGTCCACTCCAGACCCAGGCTCCATGAATGGCTGGTGGTGACCTGATCGTTCTGCTGGCTTTCGCTGTTGTTCATTCCCCATCCTGCTGAGATCGAGGGAATCCAGCCGCTGTCGGCCGGCTGCCAGGATCCGCCGAGCCCGAAAGCATGGGTGACGCCACGCTCGCTGAGTTGATCCTGAGTGAAGGGCGTGGCGTAGGCGATCAGCCCATGGCCGTTCTGGACCTTGGAAACAATCCCGGCCAGGGCCCATCCTTCCCCTTCCCAGCCCAGTTGAACCGTTCCGGCGCTTGCTGCATGGTCGGTGCCAATGCCGCCTTCAGCACTGTTGCTCAACGTGCCGTTGGCCGCCACATAGTTCGCGGAGAGCCTCAGGCCACTGGACGGGCTCCAGCTGACGCCGGCTCCGGCTCCGAGATTTTTGTTGTAAGCCGCCGGCGCGCCATTCAGGCTGAGCACATCCAGGACCGGGTCGCTGGAGTAAACGCTGGGCCAGATCGCCAGCATGTCCTCCTGGCCCACCTGTGGACCAAAGGTGAGAGTGACGTCCTCTCCGATCGGAAAGGAATAAAACAGTTTGTCGATGGCAACCTGGTTGGCTCCACCATCGGCCTCATAGGAGGTTTCCAGGGTGGCCAAGCTGCTGGCCCCCCCGCCGCCAAAGGGTGTTTCACCACCGAAGTTGCCTGCCCGCAGGGTGACCGTGAGCAGATCCTTGCCGCTGAAACTGGTCTCCAGGATCAGATGAAGGTCGTTGTTGAACGTGGTGGCGCCGAAGCCCTGGTTGTTCTGATCCACCGATTCATCATCAGAGCCTGAAAAGTGGTTCGCTCCGATCACGACAGTGGCGAGGCCACTGAGTTTGGTGGTGGTTGAGAACTGGGGGGCCTCCAGATCTCCCAGGCGGGCTTCTAACCCATCCACACGGCCCTGGATGATCGCCAGTTCACGTCGGAAGACATGGATTAGCTCTTTCACCTCATCCGTCATCGCGGTGATTCGATCCAGGCAGGCGTTCAGCAGTGCCGCCGCCTCGTATCGGCTGATGGACTGCTGACCTTGAAAACGACTATCGGGATAACCAGCAACGCAGCCGTGCTGCTCAACCAGGTTCTGCAGCGCCTGGTAAGCCCAGTCTGTGGGCATCACATCCGTGAATTGAATGGCCGTGAATGGACTGACGCTGCTCACCTGAGCCCTGGCCAAGGGCGCACACGCCAGAGACAGCACAGCAGCAGCTGCCGCTGGCGCGGCCAGCTGCCGAACAAAAGGACATGGCATGGCTGTGGTCAGTCGATCAGCGCGACCCAGGCAAAAGCCATGCCGATGCCGATCCAGATGCCGGCTCCGAGCCGCTGGCCTTGGGCTCCCAGACGCTCCACCAGGCCCTGGGACCAGGCGGTGACGAGCAGCAACAGGCTGCCCTGGGCCAGAAGCAGGCCCAGGAAGTAGCTCGGCAGAGGGCTGGGTTCCGCCCCGACGATCGTGCTGCCCAGGAGGAAACCATGCAGCCCGAACAGGGGCAGCAGCCAGGCGGCGGGGGCCATGCTCAGGGCAATCAGGCCTTCGACCGCAAGGCTGAGGGACACCAGGGCTTCGGCCCAGGGCGCCACTGCGTCGGGCAGGGAAATGAATTGCGACAGCAGGCTGCCGCCAAGACCGATCGCCAACAGCGGCAGCACCCAGCGCAGCGGGCGTTGCAGGCCGACAAAGCCAAGGGCCAGCAGGAACAGCAGATGGTCAGGCCCCAGCAGCGGGTGACCCAGACCACTCAGCAGTCCCTGCCAGGGAGTCAGCGCACCGCTGTCGCCCATACCGAAGGGATGGTGGGCAAAGGCTGGGCTGGAGATCAATAGCAAGGCCAATGCGGCAACGGCGGCCTGGCGCAGAGGCCGGGGAGAAGCCAGAAGATTGGTCAAAGTCGATCCTCGTCGGTAGTGCTCCTGGCGGGCGTTCTGACTGACGCCGGCGGGGCCGGACGCTTTACAGCTGCGGGACAGCGACGGATTTGCACCGTTCTTTCCCCGTTTCCATCAGCGGCTGATCCCCGCTGAAACCAGACCCAAACCCTAGGGGAGGGTCTTCCATTGGTCAACGGTGGCTCCGGGGTACCCCCTCGGTGTCACCATCCGATCAGCGCGTGCATAGCTGCTGCTGTTGCCGATCAACACCACGGTGAGCATGTCCACCTGTTCAGGCTCCAGGCCGCTGAGATCCGTGAGTTGATGAGTTTCATCGCTGCGTCCCAGCTGCCGGGCCAGTAGCACTGGCGTTTCGCCCCTGCGGTGTTCGAGCAACAGTTCCCGCGCCTTGGCCAGTTGCCAGTCGCGGCCTTTGGATCGTGGGTTGTACAACGCCACGACGAAATCTCCTGCCGCCGCCGCCCGCAGCCGTTGCTCGATCACGGGCCAAGGAGTCAGTCGATCACTGAGGCTCACCGTGCAGAAGTCGTGCATCAAGGGTGCTCCCGCGCGGGCTGCCGCCAGCTGCAGGGCTGAGATGCCCGGATGCACCTGAAAGCTCGGCCGATCCTGTTCCGGCTGCTGCAGCCACAACTCCAGGGCCAGCCCGGCCATTCCGTAGATCCCGCTGTCTCCTGAGGAGATCAGGGCGACCCGTGCTCCCTGTTGAGCCAGGCTGAGGGCCTGGGCGCAGCGGTCCCATTCGCGGGTGAGCTGGCCATCCAGACGCACCTGATGCACCTGTCGCAACGGCTCCAGCAGGTCGAGATAAAGCCCGTAACCCACCCACGCCGTGCAACGGGCGAGGGTCTGGCGGGCGTCGCCACTGAGCAGCGATAAATCCCCAGGACCACTACCGATCAGATGCAGTTCCCCCCGCGATGGGGCAAAGGGGCGCCTGGCTTCGGCAACCGCCACGGTCACCGCGCCCTGTTCCCCGGTGGCGGCATGGCGAATCACTTTGCTTTGGCGCAGGACAGCCCCCTCACCGGCCGCCAGCAGAGCAGCCGCCTCAGCCACCGAGGCGGTGCCCATCTCGGCGAGCACCACGTCGGATGGGGTTGGCACCTCGACCGATGCCAAAGCCGTTGCGTCGTAGGTGCGGAAGGGCCATTGCCGTTGCTCGCCCAGCTCCATCAGGGCTGGCTCATCCGCTTTGCGATCGATGCTCGCCAGGCCGGCGACTGCTGCTTCCGCCAGTCCCGCCTGAGCCAGGACCTCCCGGATCACCCGTTGCACCAACGCCAGGCTGGTGTTGCGTTCACAGCCCACCCCCAGCCAGAGGCTGGCGGGATGCCAGCGGCAGGGGGCCTGGTTGTCGGCGCCAATGCTCACCTGTGCCTCGCTCGCACTGGTCACGCTCTCCAGCGTGGGATGTTGGTGCTGCCAATCGGTGGAACCGGAGGTCTGGGCAACGGTCAGCCGTTCCGAGCACGCCTGTTGCTGCATCAACTCCCGCCAGGCGGTACTGCTGCCAGCGCGCCGCCAGCCCCAGCCCTCACCGAAGGCATCGAGCGCCAGGCGATCCTCTGTGGCACAGGCTCCGGTCAGGACGGCGTCGGCCTGCAGCATCCCTGCCAGTTCCCGCGCCCGTTGCTCAGCACCACTGCTGTGGCCCCCCAGCAAGGGGATGACCCACCGTCCCTTCGGATCCAGCACGAGAACGGCTGGATCCCGCTCCTTGCCTTGGATCAGAGGGGCGATCAGCCGGGTCACAGCCCCAACCGCGCCGACGAATAACAACGTTTGTCCAACCCGCCAGTGGCCAACGAGCAGTTCCTTGATCGCTCCATCCGCTCGATGGGCTTCCTGGATCTGACCGCTCTGCCTCAGGCGATCCAGCAGGGGTTGGCTGGCGGCGGAAAGGCCGATGCCGATGCCGCAATCAAGGGTCTGTGGGGTGGGCGAAGTCAGGGCGGTCGCTGGCAGAACGTGGCTTAGGGCTGCTTGAGACGTCCATCCGGATTCAGCAGCTCCCGGGCTGATCCTCCCAGGCTGGATTCCGGCCGCAGCAGCGGTTCAGGCTGACGGACGGGAGCAGGGTCCGGTTCGAGCTGTTGCGGTGCTAGTGCCGGGTCCATGGGGGGTGTTGGGTCATCGTCGTCGTCAATGGCTTTGTCAACGGCTTCCTCAATGGAGTCGTCAACGGTTGCAAGCTCAGGCTCTGTGGTCGGTTCTTCGGCGGTTGCGACGACGGGTTCAGAAGCAACGTCGGCTTGTTGCGCTTGTTCCTGAGCTTCTTGATCGTCGTTTTGCTCTTCCTTTGCGGGACTGCGTTGCAATGAGGGCTCAGGGTCGATGCGCTCTTGCCGGGGCGTACCGCTCAAATGCTCCAGTTCGTCTTCACTGAGCCGGGCTTTGAGCCAGACGGGTCTGTCACGGCGGCCGGCCTCCAATCGGATCAGGCGATTGTTGAACACGGGCTGCAGTGGTTCGCCCTGGCCATCCAGCAGCTCCAGCTGCAGCGTGGTGCCGTTGCTACCTGTCCCTTTCAGCCAGATCGCTTCCTGATGGTCCGTCAGAAAACTGTCGCCATCAACGCTGATACGGATGCGCCAGCGGCCGTCTCCATCGCGAATATTTTGAAGTGGGGCATTCCAGATCAGCCAATCCAGCATCAGCGGTTGCTGGTTTTCTTCGTTGGCGGGTGGAACCGGCACAACCCATGGGGCATCTGACGCTGGCTGGGTGGCGTTCAGGCGCTGCCAAAGGTGCAGTCGTCCTTGAATGGCACCGCCCGAGGTTGTCACCGCTTCCCCCCAGGGATAGGCGGCCCATGCGCTGAATCGATGGCTACCCGGCGTTAGATCGTCGAGCTTCAACCGCAGCTTTCCATTCGTGAGTTGATCAAGTCGGATCAGGGGTCGGTCATCCACCTGCACGGCCACATGGGGACCGATGCCCAGGTCTGGGTCCCGGCTCACCGGCCAGTCCTGCACGTCCAGGACCAGCTCGACAGCATCACTTTGAACGAGGCTGTCATCGACTGGACTCACCAGGGTGAGCTGGGGGTGCCGGCCAGCGAGTTGGCGCTTGAGTTGCTGAACCGCTCCTGGAGGAGCCAGCTCCTGGAGACGTCCGGAGGGGCCCTGGCTTGGAATGGGCTCCTCCGGCGCAGGGGCGCGGCTCAGCCAGCTCGGCAGGGCTGCAACCCCAAGCGGGGCGCTGAGCAGGAGCAGCAAGGCCAGAACCCCCACCAGCAGCAGCTTCAGGCCCGAGCGCGGCATGGCTGAACAGCGGATGGGCTCATTCTGCCCACCATGGCGTGGCAGAAAACAGTTTTTATTAGTCTGGCCGCAAAAATGACGAAGTTTGTATTACTTGCTTTTGTGAGATTCTGTTTTTTCGCTGATAATCACACCTCCGGAGACCCCAGTTCCAGACTGGCTCGGGGCGGGATTGAACCTTTGTAACTCAACACCTGTATTCGCCCTTCTTCAGATCTATGCTTCCGCCAGTGGTCCCCTCTTTGGGGCCCCAGCTTCAGTGAAGTCAAGGGGTTTCGGCCTTTTGAACGCACTGATTCCCTGACGCTGCTTCATTGCGGAGCTGCGTCCGGGGCCCCGGTGGATTTCGATCCGCCGGAGGGGTGGCCCTCCACCTCGACTCCAGTCCCTCGAGGAACGACTCGATGACCATCAGCCCACCTGAGCGTGGGAGTGACGCGAAGAGCCAGGTCGAAAAGGTTGACAATCCAGCAACCTTCGAGCTGTTCGGCAAGCCCGGACACTTCGACCGCGCTCTCGCGAAGGGTCCCAAAACCACATCCTGGGTTTGGAATCTTCACGCCAACGCTCACGACTTCGACGCCCACACGAGCGACCTCCAGGAGGTTTCTCGGCGGATCTTCTCCGCACACTTCGGCCATCTGGCCGTCATCTTTATTTGGTTGAGCGGTGCCTTCTTCCATGGCGCCCGCTTCTCCAACTATTCCGGTTGGCTCGCCGATCCCACCCACGTGAAGCCCAGTGCTCAGGTGGTGTGGCCGATCTTTGGCCAGGAAATTCTCAATGGCGATATGGGTGCCGGCTTCCAAGGCATTCAGATCACTTCAGGCCTGTTCCACGTCTGGCGTGGATGGGGCATCACCAGCGAAACCCAGCTCATGGCTCTGGCCATCGGTGCCCTGGTGATGGCCGGCCTGATGCTCAACGCTGGTGTTTTCCACTACCACAAGGCTGCGCCGAAGCTGGAGTGGTTCCAGAACGTTGAGTCCATGCTGAACCACCACCTGGCAGGTCTGCTGGGTCTCGGTTCACTGTCCTGGGCTGGTCACCTCATCCACGTGTCCGCTCCCGTCAGCAAGCTGATGGATGCGATCGACGCCGGCCAGCCGCTGGTGCTCGATGGCAAAACCATCGCCACCGTGGCGGACATCCCACTGCCGCACGAGTTCTTCAACCAGGACCTGCTGGCACAGCTCTATCCGGGTATCGGTGCAGGGATCGGAGCCTTCTTCTCCGGGAACTGGGCTGCCTACAGCGACTTCCTCACCTTCAAAGGTGGGCTGAATCCTGTCACCGGCAGTCTCTGGATGACCGACATCGCCCACCACCATGTGGCGATTGCCGTCCTTTTCATCGTCGCTGGTCACATGTACCGGACGAACTGGGGCATCGGTCACTCCATCAAGGAGATCCATGAAGGTCAGAAGGGTGATCCCCTGCTGTTCCCGGCTCCCAACGGTCACGACGGTCTCTATGAATTCCTGACGACCTCTTGGCACGCCCAGCTGGGTCTCAACCTGGCCATGCTCGGCTCTCTGAGCATCATCGTGGCTCAGCACATGTACGCCATGCCTCCCTACGCGTACATGGCCGTTGATTACCCGACCCAGATCGGTCTGTTCACCCACCACATGTGGATCGGTGGATTCCTGATTGTCGGTGGCGCTGCTCACGCGGCCATCGCCATGGTGCGTGACTACGACCCCGCAAAGCACATCGACAACGTGCTGGACCGGGTGCTCAAGGCACGCGACGCCATCATCAGCCACCTCAACTGGGTGTGCATCTGGCTCGGAGCCCACAGCTTCGGCCTCTACATCCACAACGACACCATGCGTGCCCTGGGTCGTCCCCAGGACATGTTCAGCGACTCGGCGATTTCAATTCAGCCGATCTTCGCTCAGTGGATCCAGAACGCCCACGCTGCAGCAGCCGGAAGCACCGCTCCGAATGCCCTCGCTGGTGTAAGCGAAGTGTTCAACGGCTCTGTTGTGGCCGTCGGCGGCAAGGTCGCCGCAGCTCCCATGCCGCTCGGCACTGCCGACTTCATGGTCCACCACATCCATGCCTTCACGATTCACGTGACGGTGTTGATCCTGCTGAAGGGTGTGCTCTACGCCCGCAGCTCCCGTCTGATTCCAGACAAGGCCAACCTGGGCTTCCGCTTCTCTTGCGATGGTCCCGGTCGCGGCGGCACCTGTCAGGTGTCCGCTTGGGACCACGTGTTCCTGGGTCTGTTCTGGATGTACAACTCCCTGTCGATCGTGATCTTCCACTTCTCCTGGAAGATGCAGAGCGACATCTGGGGAACGGTGAACGCCGACGGTTCCGTCGCGCACATCACCAACGGCAACTTTGCCCAGAGCGCCATCACCATCAATGGGTGGCTGCGTGATTACCTGTGGGCTCAGGCCGTTCAGGTGATCAACAGCTACGGCTCGAACACCAGTGCCTACGGAATCATGTTCCTGGGTGCTCACTTCATCTGGGCCTTCAGCCTGATGTTCCTGTTCAGCGGCCGCGGCTACTGGCAGGAGCTGATCGAGTCCATCGTCTGGGCTCACAACAAGCTGAAGGTGGCTCCGGCCATCCAGCCCCGTGCGCTGTCCATCATCCAAGGCCGTGCCGTGGGTGTCGCCCACTATCTGCTGGGCGGAATTGCGACCACGTGGGCCTTCTTCCACGCCCACATTCTTGTGGTCGGCTGACCTCACTGACCTTTCCCTCTAATGGCAACGAAATTTCCTTCGTTCAGCCAGGGTCTGGCTCAGGACCCGACAACCCGTCGTATTTGGTACGGGATCGCCACGGCTCACGACTTCGAGAGCCATGACGGAATGACGGAGGAGCGCCTCTACCAGAAGCTCTTCTCCACCCATTTCGGTCACCTCGCGATCATCGGCCTGTGGGTTTCGGGCAACCTGTTCCACATCGCCTGGCAGGGCAACTTCGAGCAGTGGGTCGCTGACCCCCTGCACGTGCGCCCCATCGCTCACGCAATCTGGGACCCCCACTTCGGTCAAGGCGCCATTGACGCCTTCACTCAAGCGGGTGCGTCTTCCCCGGTGAACATTGCTTTCTCCGGTCTGTACCACTGGTGGTACACGATCGGCATGCGCACCAACGCCGAGCTCTATCAGGGTTCCATCTTCATGATGATCCTGTCGGCATGGGCCCTCTTCGCCGGTTGGTTGCATCTGCAGCCCAAGTTCCGTCCCTCCCTGGCTTGGTTCAAGAACGCTGAATCACGCCTGAACCATCACCTCGCCGTTCTGTTCGGCTTCAGCTCCATCGCCTGGACCGGTCACCTGGTTCACGTTGCGATCCCCGAAGCCCGCGGTCAGCACGTTGGTTGGGACAACTTCCTCAACGTTCTGCCCCACCCTGCCGGTCTTGGACCCTTCTTCACCGGCAACTGGGGTGTGTATGCCGAAAACCCTGATTCCCTGAACCAGGCCTTCGGCAGCGCCGACGGTGCAGGCACTGCGATCCTCACCTTCCTTGGCGGTTTCCACCCTCAGAGCGAAGCTCTGTGGCTGACCGACATCGCCCACCACCACCTGGCCATCGGTTGCATTTTCGTGATCGCCGGCCACATGTACCGGACCAACTTCGGGATCGGTCACTCCATCAAGGAGATCCTCGAGACCCACAACCCCCCCAAGGGCACCCCTGGTGACCTCGGTGCCGGTCACAAAGGTCTCTACGACACCATCAACAACAGCCTGCACTTCCAGCTCGGCCTGGCCCTCGCTTCCCTTGGCGTGGTCACCAGCCTGGTGGCGCAGCACATGTACTCGATGCCGTCGTACGCCTTCATCGCGAAGGACTACACGACTCAGGCTGCCCTGTACACCCACCACCAGTACATCGCCATCGCTCTGATGTGCGGTGCCTTCGCCCACGGTGCGATCTTCTTCATCCGTGACTACGACCCCGAAGCCAATAAGGACAACGTCCTGGCTCGGATGCTTGAGCACAAAGAAGCGATCATCAGCCACCTGAGCTGGGTCTCCCTTTTCCTCGGTTTCCACACCCTGGGCCTCTACGTCCACAACGACGTGGTCGTGTCCTTCGGTACTCCTGAGAAGCAGATCCTGGTGGAGCCTGTGTTCGCCCAGTTCGTACAGGCTGCCTCCGGTAAGGCCATGTACGGCATGGACGTGTTGCTCTCCAACGCCTCCAGTTCCGCCAGCCTTGCTGCCCAGAACATCCCGGGTGACCACTACTGGCTTGATGCCATCAACGGCAACACCGATGTGTTCCTGCCGATCGGCCCTGGTGACTTCCTGGTCCACCACGCCATCGCTCTGGGTCTGCACACCACCACCCTGATCCTTGTGAAGGGTGCCCTAGATGCCCGCGGCTCCAAGCTGATGCCCGACAAGAAGGACTTCGGTTATTCCTTCCCCTGCGACGGCCCTGGCCGTGGCGGTACCTGCGATATCTCAGCCTGGGACGCCTTCTATCTGGCTGTCTTCTGGGCTCTGAACACCGTGGGTTGGGTCACCTTCTACTGGCACTGGAAGCACCTCGCTATCTGGTCTGGCAACGTCGCTCAGTTCAACGAATCCAGCACCTATCTGATGGGCTGGTTCCGCGACTACCTCTGGCTCAACTCCTCCCAGCTGATCAACGGTTACAACCCGTTTGGCAGCAACAACCTCGCCGTCTGGGCTTGGATGTTCCTGTTCGGTCACCTGGTGTGGGCCACTGGCTTCATGTTCCTGATCTCCTGGCGTGGTTACTGGCAGGAGCTGATCGAGACCATCGTCTGGGCTCACCAGCGCAGCCCCATCGCCAACATGATGGGTTGGCGTGACAAGCCTGTGGCTCTCTCGATCGTTCAGGCCCGTGTTGTGGGTCTCGCCCACTTCTCGGTTGGTTACGTGCTCACCTACGCAGCCTTCCTGATCGCCTCAACCTCAGGCAAGTTCGGTTGATTCATATCTGTCCAACCGTCTGATTCACGAGTCGTTCCTCGTCCTTCACCCCGTCCGGTTTACCGGGCGGGGTTTTTTGATGCATCCTCTTCTCTGATCCGCGCTGGATAACTTGTCGTCTCTGCTGCTGGTTGCTGGTTGTGACGTCACGCCAATGGGATCACTTGTTGCTCAACTGCGGCATTTGGCAAGGCAGCTTCGACACGTTTGATCGAGATCTGGAGCTGAGACGTCGGCAGCCATCGCAACTCACCCTTGCGGGGGACGGTGCCGCTGTGGAGCTGGAGTTGCTGTTCTGGCCTGATGCTTTCGATGGCCAACGTCAGGGGGATCCTGTGAAGCGGATCGTTCAGTCCTTCCATCAGGTGGATCCTGAGCTGGCTTTCTTCTCCACCGGTAGCTTTTCGCGGGGCTCGTTGTTCATCTCCACCTGGTCCAGGCCCTATGCCGAATTCGGATTTCTCTGGCGGGACCGACGCCATCGAATGGTGTTGCTCTGGGATGGCAGCGGACGTTTCGATCACCCCGTTCTGATCTGTGAACACAGGGATGGTGTGGACGCAGACGAAGCGCCTCCCCTGACGGCAGAACAGCTTCTTGGCGGTTGGCGTGGCCACCAGACAGTGCTGGAGCGGGATCGGCCGGTGGAAGATCCACACATCACCCCCCATGAGCTGCTGATTTCAAAGGACATGCTGCACGGTTTGCAGTGGTTGCCGGATGGTGGAGCCTTTCGCGCTCCGGATCATGTTTGTGCTGGCAGCGGCTTTGAGATCGAAGCCTGGTGGTGCCCCTGCCCGGGGCGGTTGGAGCGTATTCAGCGTTGCTATGACGCGTTCGGCAGCTGGATCGCCAGCCGCCACGTCCTGTTGCAGCGTTGATGGATGAGGGCAACCAAGATCCTTGTTGGCGCTGTCTGCTCACTTCTTCTAGGGACGGCTGCTCCGGCTGATGCCGATACCGCACGCGTGCATTGCCATCTCCACGTGAAGTCGCCGGTGATGAAGCGGACCGACAACGCCGCCAACTGTCAGTTCAGCCAGTCCCAGGGCAATGTCACCGTCGTGATGTATCCGGGAAACCGCGCACCGCTGAGGTTCGAATTTCCTGCTTCCAAGCAGAACGTCACCTATCAGCGCCTCAATCATGAGGCTGGGATCAAATTCACAACACCGGTTTTGACGCTCAAGGTGTTCTGGGCTGATCCTGGAACAAGCCACAGGTTCTAAATCGTTCCAGGCAGGGTTGAGCCCAGTCGTTCCAATGCTTCTCGCAGTTGGTTAAAAGCCCTCGGTTGTTGTCGTCGCTCAATGCGCAGCAGCACATGATCGGCGATGCGTTGCATCGCAACCATTTCGCTCGCAGTCTCTGGTGCGTAGACCGCTTGCGGTCGTTTCAGCAGGGTCCTGTCCTGGATGAACACCTCCTTCCAGCGACGTCCCCAGACGGCTTTGGCAAAGCGGTCGTTGTTGTCTTTGAAATGCCGTCGCACGACCCTGGCGAGATCCCGGTCAAACCCCCAGTAGCTGCCGTCCTTCCAACGACGGAAGCTCTGTTCCTGCGGAATGATCGCTGAGGAATTTTCGATGACCCGGTGACTGATGCCATGACGGGCCAGGCGCAGCCCCACCTCCCGTGCCAGCCAGGTGGCCCGGGGGCCAGGGCTTTGATTCAGGGCCTCCGAACGGCTGGCGGCCCAGTCCAGATCCGGATTGAGATCAAGGGTCGTGAGCAGTTGCCGCAGCGGGTCGGGGTCCGTCTGGCGGAAGGGGATGAAGCGCACATCCAGTCCCCGTTCCCGTTCCTGAAGTAGTGCTGCGAAATAGTTCCAGAAATCGAACACATCACTGCGTTTGGCTTTGGGGCCGGTAAACGTTCCGCTTGAGGGGAGTCGACCTGCCAGCACCTCCTTCACATAGCTCTCGAACGTTGTTGTGTGATAGAAGCGCTTCAGCGTGTAGGCATAGCGGGAGTTGATGTAATCGAGCTGAGATCGGATGAAGATCACGATCGTCAGCTCATAGCCGTGCTGTTGGGCCAGGCTTCTGAGTGTGCGGATCGTCTTGCGTTGGGTCAGCCGGGGGGCGAACTGCTCAGCGCTCAGTAGCAGATCACCACTGCTACCGGCCATGGTCTCCAGATAGTCATGCCAGACGTCCCATTGGCCTCGCGTGATCGCTTTTGTAAGCGGCTTGAAGTGGGCGACATCCTTTAGTGGGAAGCGGTATTGAACGTTCTGTTCCTCCAACAGCCCACGACTGCGCAGCAGCCGCGACTGGATGTCCGTTGAGGCGGTCTTGTGGGTGCCGGCATGCAGGATCAAGCGTCGACGAGCTGGCGCTGCAGGAGTTGTCGTGGTCACGTCGGCCGCCAGCGTTTGAGCAACAAATACACCGTCGGCACCACAAACAGGGACAGCCATGAGGACACCAGCAGGCCGCTGAACACCACAGTGCCGATGCTGATCCGGCTGGCGGAGCCGCTGCCCTGGGCCAGCAGCAGCGGTAGAAATCCGGCCAGGGAGGTCACCGCAGTGAGCAGGATCGGTCGCATTCGGTTCACGGCGGCGCCAAGGATCGCCTCCCGCAATGCCAGGCCGGCCTCCAGCCGTTGATTGGCGAATTCAACGATCAGGATGCCGTTCTTGGCCGCCAGGCTCACCAACACCAGCAGTCCCATCTGTCCGTAAACATCCAGGGGGAGACCCCGCAGCTTCAGCCCGATCAGTGCCCCCATCAGGGCAATCGGCACGGTGAGCAGGATGATCAGGGGGTCGACAAAGCTTTCGTAGAGAGCCGCAAGCAGCAGGTACACCACCACCACCCCGAGGCTGAACAGCACCCAGGTTGAACGGGCTGCCTTTTGCTCTTCCAGGGCCAGGCCTGTGAAGGCCAGCCCGATGTTGTTGCCCCCCACCGCATCGCCAGCCGCCTTGAGTTGCTCAATCGCCTGACCGCTGCTCACCCCAGGGGCCGGCACGGCCGTCACCGTGATGGCCCGGTTCAGACCGTAGTGGCGGATGCCGTTGGCTCCTTCGGTTCGGGTCAGGGTGGCCACGTTCTCCAAAGAGACCAGCTCTCCGCTGCGGTTGCGCACCATCAATCCGCTGAGATCCTCGGGGCCTGTTCGGTTGTCTCCATCCAGTTGCACATAGATGCTGCGGATGCGGCCCCCTTCGTAGGTGTCGTCGATGTAGCGGCCGCCGATGGCGGTGCCGATGTCGCGCAGGGTAGTGCTCAGATCAAGGTCGAGACTGGCCAGAAGATCGCGATCAAGGCTGAGGCGCCACCGGGGGGAGCTGGCATCGAAGCGGGTGCTCACCCGTTCAAAGCGGTTGCTGGCTTGGGCGGTTTTGATAAAGCGCTGGGCCAGGGCTTCGAACGCCTGCAGGTTGAGCTGTCCGCCGCTGCGGTCCAGCAGCTCCAGCCTCAAGCCGGATTCGCCGCTGAAGCCCCGCACGGTTGGTGGGGTTGTGACCACCACACGGGCGTCGCCGATGCGGCTGCGGATGGCGCGGTTCAGCCGTCGTTTCACGGCGTCACTGCTCTGATCACGACCGGAGCGCTGCTCCAAGGGCTGAAGCCGCAGATAGAACGAGCCACGGTCTTCGCCGCTCTGGCCGAAGGATCGGCCGGCATAAAAGTTGCCCGTCCGCACAAGGGGCTCCTCCACTACCACGGCACGGATGCGTTCCATCACCGCTACTGTCCGTTCCAGGCTGGCCCCCTCCGGCAGGGTGAAGTAGCCGCGGATCTGGCTCTGGTCTTCGTTGGGGATGAAGGCGGTGGGCATCGCCGCCAGCCCAGCGCCGGTGATGATCAGCCCTGTCAGCAGCAGGCCCAGCACCAGCGTTGCGCGCCGCAACCAGAGCTCCAGCAGATTGGCGTAGCACCGTTGCAGGTCGCTCATGCCTTGCCTGAGCCCGCTGCTCAGCCGCCGCAGCGGACCCCGCAGTCGCCCTTCTCCAGAGTCCAGCACCCGGGCGCAGGCCATGGGTGTGAAGGAAAGGGCATTGAGGGTGGAGAACAGAATCGCGCCGCTGATGGCCAAGGCAATCGGTTGGTATAGCCGTCCCACGGAGCCGGGGATCAGCAGCACCGGCACGAACACGGCAGCTAGCACCAGGGAGGTGGCCACAACCGCTCCGGCCAGTTCGGCCATGGCGTCTTCCGCCGCAGCTTTTGGGGCATCCCCCCGTTCGATCCGGCCGGCGATGTCTTCACTCACCACGATCGCGTCATCGACGACGATGCCGGTGGCCATGACCATTCCGAACAAAATCAGGCTGTTCAGGTTGGAGCCGCTCAGCTTCACCAGCACCAGGCTGCCCACCAGTGCCACCGGTACTGCAAGGCCAGGGATCAGGGCCAGGCGCCAGCGTCCCAGGAACAGCACCAGCACCACCAGCACCAGCAGCACGGCATCACGCAGGGTGGCGATGGTGCGATCGAGGTTGGCCTGGACGTTGTCAGCCACATCCACGATCATCGACGTTTCGATACCGGGCGGGAAGCTGGGCTCCAGTCGCTTCAGTTCAGCTTTGACGGCTCGACTCACCTCCAGGGCATTGGCGCCATCCCGCTGATAGAGCCCCACGGCCACGGAGCGCTGCCCGTCGAGATTCATCGCCTGGCTTCCGTAGCTGCGCTGCCCCAGCTCGACGCGACCCACATCCTTGAGACGCAGCAGTCCGCCGTTGTCGAGTCGGCGCAGAATCAGATTCTCGAAATCCTTCTGGGTGAGCAGCCGTCCCTCGGCATCCACCGGCATGCTGATCAACTGACCGTCTGGTGCCGGTGAAGCACCAAGGCTGCCGATGGCGGCCAGCACGTTCTGCTCGGCCAGAGCGCGGCTGACATCTGAGATCGTCAGGCTGGCCTGTTCCAGGCGATCCGGATCGAGCCAGAGGCGAAAGGCGAGGTTACTGCTGCCGAACACCCGTACATCGCCGATTCCAGGCGTGGAGAACAACGCCTCCCGCAGGGATTGATCCAGCCAGCCGGCCAGGAAGGTGGGAACGTACTGATCGGGCGGATGGCTGAAGCCAAGGATCATCAGCAGGTCGTCCGAGGAGCGCCGAACCCTCAGGCCCTGACGGCTCACCGCTTGAGGCAGACGCCGGGTGGCGAGGTTCACCTCGTTCTGCACCTTGATGGCATTCAGCTCGGGATCGCCTTCGCTGAAACGCAGGCTGATGCTGGCGCCACCCTGACGGCTGTTGGAGCTGATGCTCTCCAGCCCCTCCAAACCATTGAGCTGTTGTTCCAGGACGGCGGTGACGCTCTGCTCCACCACCTCCGGTGACGCCGCTGGAAAGGTGGCCCCAACGCTGACCCGGGTCGGCGCCAACTGCGGCAGGTCCTCCAGTCCCAGTCCGGTGAGGGCCACCAGGCCTGCCAGCAGGATCAGCAGGCTGCAGACAACCGTGAGGATCGGTCGGCGCAGAAACGGCTGGGAGAGCGACCGCAACGGGACGACTTGGAATGTCCTGAATCCTGACAGTCAGAAACCCCCGGCTGTCTCTTGATGGAACAGCCGGGGGTCAGCGTTGGGACTGGACGTGACAGTCCCTCGAGATCGTGGGCGGGGAACTTTGCCTGATCAGCCGACGCTCCAGACGCCAGCAGCGATTTTGAACAGGTCCTGAACGTGCACCGTGTTGCAGAGGAACCAGGCGAACACGGCGCCGCCGCAACCACCCAGCCAGAAACCGCTGGTGAAATCGGCCCAGCCGGTGCGGGTGAACAGATCAGCCGGTGGGTTCTCGACGGTGGCGTCGGCGGGGGGGATGTTGGGCTGCTTGCCGGGCTGGTTGTACAGCAGGAACAACAGGCTAAGGATGTGAACAGCACCGATGGCGGCTAGCAGACCTGCGGTCTGCTGATACTCCGTGGCCCGCAGGGGACCGCAGATGGTGAAGGGGCCGTACAGCAGGTAGCCGAAGGCTGCGCCGGTCTCCAGTCCACGGAAGTTGGGGGAGATGCCGGGACGGTATAGGGGCAGGTTGTTGATCAGGCCCTTAATGAAATAGCCGCTGTTGACCGGGGTGGCGAGGTTGCCGACGCAGGGGTCAGAGACGGGAGTGACGGTCATGGAAGTCGAATGCTGAGGGGTGAAAACGATCCGCGATCCGCGGTCACTCGGCGGCGGTGATCACTCGACCGACGAGAACGATGAACACTGCAGGGAAAACGATTCCGGTAATGGGCACGAAAATCGCAGGCAGCCAGGCAGCAGCGAAATCTCCAGTCATGTCGAGGCCAAAAGCTTCGCAGCTATCGTATAGATCACTGATCTGACGGTCTCTTTCAGGCCGCAACGGCGACATAAAAGTTCAATCCGTATGCAGAACGTTCTCGTCCCCGGTGCTGTCGTCCTTCTGACGGTGGTGCTCTGGTTACGTCGCAAGCCGGGCAAGCCCATGCTCAGCAGCACAGACACCAGCAGCGTGGCCCAGTTGAACCGGGCCCAACTGGAACTGGTGATCGAGTCGTCCAGTCCAGATATCGCCGCCGACGATCCTTGGGCTGATTGGACTGCTCCTCAAACGGAGCAGGGCCGTCTGGCGTTGCAGCAACGGCTGCGGCAGCGGATGGCATCGGGGCCGGAGCAACGGCTTGATGCTGTGAGGGAGGCGGCCCTGTGGGGACATCGTTCCGTTCTGCCATTGCTCAAGCGTGCCCTGCGGGACAGCGACGCCCGAGTGGTGGAAGCTGCAGCCGAGGCGATGGAACCGTTCCGCGGTACACCACGTCGCGCCCCAGCTCAGACAGCGCGGCCGCCGCGCAACGTCTCACGGATGCGATAAATCGGGCGCCCCTGACTTTCGTGATACGTGCGGATCAGCAGTTCTCCGAGCAGTCCGAAGCAGAACAGTTGAATCCCCGCTAACCCCAGCACCACCGCCAGGGTGAGTAACGGACGATTGCCGATATCTCCACCCATCAGCTTCACCACCAAGAGGTAGCTGCTAGCGAGAAGGCTGCCAAGCATGGCGATCAGTCCCCCGAATCCGAAGACGTACATCGGCCGGGTGAGGAAGCGCTTCATGAACCACACCGTCAGCAGATCCATCAGCACCCGGAAGGTGCGATCGATGCCGTATTTACTGGTGCCGAACTGGCGGGCCCGATGGTTCACCTTCACCTCGGTGATGCGTGCCCCTTCGATGAAGGCCAGCGCTGGCAGGAAGCGATGCAGCTCGCCGTATAGGCGCATGTCTGACAGCACCTCGCGCCGGTAGGCCTTGAGGGAGCAGCCGTAGTCGTGAAGCTTTACGCCGGTGACGCGTCCGATCAGGCGGTTGGCGATGCGAGAGGGCAGTTTGCGTTGCAGGGCGGCGTCCTGGCGCTGATGGCGCCAGCCGCTCACCAGGTCGTAGCCCTCCCGCAGCTTGGCCAGCAGCATTGGAATGTCGGCGGGGTCGTTCTGCAGGTCGCCATCGAGGCTGACGATGACGTCGCCCTGGGCAACATCAAACCCGGCGGCCATCGCTGCGGTCTGGCCGTAGTTCTTGCGGAGCAGCACTGCCACCAGTTCGGGGACGTTATGGCTGAGCTGCTCCAGGACCTCGGCTGTGCGGTCGCTGGACCCGTCGTTGACCAGCACCAGTTCGAAGCGCTCACCACTGGGCCGCAGGGCGTCGGTGAGTTGCTCCACCAAGTAGGGAAGGCTTTCCTCCTCGTTGTAGAGAGGCACCACCACGGACAGGTCCAGGGGTGTGCTCATGCCGAGGGGGGTTGCTGATCGATGCAACCTAAGCCGACCGGGCTTGCCGCTTAGCTGAGCGTGGTGCCGTCGTGGCAGCGGATCACGCGGCCCGCTCCCCGCAGCTGCTTCCGATAGTGGCCGGCGACGGGATGACGATCGGAAAGGTGGAGGCTGTCGACACCGACTCCGTTGCGGCCGTGCTGCTGGCCTGAACTGTGGCGGTAGCGCCCACTGCCCAGGTGGAGTGCCACATGGGTGCAACGCCGCGGAGAGCCGAAAAAGATCAGATCCCCCGGTCGCAACAGATCCAGCGCGCCGACCGAGACGGCGACGGGTTGGCAGAAACGCTCTTGCTGATACGCGTCCCGGGGGATCCAGATGCCCTGGCTGGCAAAGGCCAGCTGCATCAGGCCTGAGCAGTCCATATTCGGTTCGGTGGTGCCGCCCCAGAGGTAGTGGTTGGGCTGCTGTTCGGCGTCTTCGCTCCAGGCCAGCACCGCTGGCAGTCGCCGCTGGATCTCCGTTGCCAGAAGCAAGGTTGGTTTCCAATCAGGCAGCTGCTTCGCGCGCCCGATCAGGTCATCGAGATCCATCCAGCAGCGGTAGCCGTCCTCCAGCAGCTGCACCAACAGTCGATCGCCGCTCCGTTGCAGCAATCGGATACTCCGACCACAGCGCCCCTGGGTGGTGAGGCTGTCGCCCATGGGGTGCCCGTAGCCATTGACGTCGTTCAGCAGGGTCCACTTGGTTCCCGGCTGCACAAGGTCGGGAGCCAGCAGGCTGCTTAACGTCGCCATGACCCTTTGCTGTCGTCATGGCGTTCTACCGCCCCGATCCCGCTATGGCGTCCCATCTCGAGTCGGTGCTCGACCAACTGGATGCTGCAGGGCGACCCGGGTTGCGCAACAGCTTGTCCATCACGTGGGTCCGCTACAGCGACGTCAGCCCTGAGGCGGGTCAGGGCCTGGGTGCCGCCTGGAATCAGGATCGCTGCGTTTATCCCGCCAGCGTGGTGAAGCTGATCTATGCGGTGGCGGTCGAGCGCTGGCAGCAGCGGGACCTGATCCCCGGCAGCGATGAACTCCAGCGCGCCATGCTGGACATGATCGCCGACTCGAGCAATGACGCCACGGGATTGGTGGTGGACCTGCTCACTGGCACCACCAGTGGTCCTGAACTGCACGGGGAACGCTGGGAGCAATGGCAGCGCCAGCGCCGTCTGGTGAATGACTGGTTGGCCAGCTTGCAATGGCCGGAGCTCGATGGCGTCAACTGCTGCCAGAAAACCTGGGGAGACGGCCCCTATGGCAGGGAGAAGCGTTTCTATGGCGCCGACAACGGCAACCGCAATGCGCTGAGCACGGCCGCCACGGCTCGGATGATGGAAGCGGTAATGACGGGCGCTGTTGTTTCCCCCCCCGCCTGCCGGCGGTTACGGGACCTGCTCAGTCGCTCTCTTGATCCTGATCAACGTCGAGCCGATCCGGAAAACCAGGTGGATGGATTCCTCGGGGAAGGACTGCCCGAAGGCTGTCGGCTATGGAGCAAGGCGGGTTGGATGAGTCAGGCCCGGCATGACGCCGCTTGGTGGCAACAGCCTGAGCAGCCACCAACGCTGCTGGTGGCTTTTTCAAATGGGACGGAACGCGCCAGAGATGAACGCCTGCTGCCGGAACTGGCTCGCCTGCTGGACACTCTTTAGCGCTGAAGCCAAGCTAAGGAATGAATGGATGGTTTGGAACGGAGGGGATGGCTCTCTGACTCCTCCCAACGGAATCGACCGTGCTGTTGCGAAGCAGGGTCTGAACTGAACAACGTGCATGCGAATTGGTTGACTGATTTGTTGAATGATGGGTTGACTTGGCCTTGCCCTGATTGGGTGAGTTGAGGTTGATTTTTAAACCTCCTGCCCTTGTTGCTTCTCCCGGCGTCCTCACCGGCTGTTGAAGCATTCATCTTTGATGTCGAATGTTGATGACTTGTTTGCGCCTGAAAGATGCTTGTATAGTGCGATTGTTGAACGTGTAGGGATCCTCTTTTGGTGGAGGTTGTACAGGCTGATCAGTCGCTTCGGCTCATGCTGGTCGACGACGAGCCTCGTTTGACTGATTTTTTAGGTGTTGAGCTCGAAGAAGAAGGATATGTTGTTCAGATTGTTTCGAATATTTCCGAAGCTTGGCACGCATTGCAGGCGGAATTATTGCCATTTGCTTCTGATTGTGTTTCTTTTTCGTATTCTTTTTACTATCTTCCTTGGTCGAGATTTTGACACTGTCCCTGATCGAACGACCACGTTGAACCGGCATGTTTGCTTTCCTATGACATTTCAGGCGGGGTATGTCTGGAGTCCCACCTCCGTCCACATGTCGAGTGCCGAAGATATCGCCGTTTTTATTCGCATGCATGATTGAGCAGTGATCATTGTTGTGATTTCGTGAGGTGGAATATGTGTGCAATCACCTGTTTTCTTCAAGGCTGTCGGGCGGCTCTCGAAGCTTATGCTTCAGGCTGCATTTGATTGCTTGGCGTGCCGCATTTTGCGGTCTGTTTGAAGTGATAAATGATTGCCGAATTGGTTTGTTGCCGTTCATCCGTATGCGCTAAATCATTTTATCGAGGCTAGAGATTGGCGTCTTCCAGTAACAAAAGATTGCAATAGTGTGACCCTTCCTCTTTCAACAGCGCGTCATGGCATCCCCGTTGCACGATCTTGCCATGATCTAAAACGATAATTACATCAGCATCTCTCACCGTGCTGAGACGATGGGCTACCACAATTTGGGTGCAATGCAGACCTTGAATTGCTTGTTCGATGCGCGCTTCGGTTTGAGCTTCTAATGCCGACGTCGCTTCGTCCAGGATCAACAGGGATGGTCGTTGTAAAAGAACTTGAGCCAGTTGCAGTCGTTGCTGTTCTCCTCCACTGAGGTCCTGACCGTTCACACCCAGGGTGGTGTTGAGGCCCTGAGGTAATTGTTGCAGCCGTTCCCAGATGGCTGCTGTTTCACATGCCGCTTGAATCTCGCCATCACTGATGGCTGAATTGAACAGGGTGAGGTTGTCGCGCACGGTGGCCGAAAACAGCGGCATCCCCTGTTGCAACATGGCAATGGCTTGGCTTCGTTCCTGTTGGGTCATCTCCAGCAGTGGTATTCCATTGATCTTGACCACCCCTTTGTTTGGCTGCACCAGGCCCGCCATGAGCCGCGCCAGTGTGATTTTGCCTGATCCTGATCCCCCCACCAAGGCAATTTTTTGCCCCTTGTCCACACTCAGACTCAGCTCTTGAATCAATGGCGGAAGCACCGGGATATAGCCAAAGTCAACGCCCTCGACACTCACGCTGGCAGGCCCCGTTTCAAATGGAATGTTCGATTGGTGTTGTCCAGCGCTTAACAGTGGATCTCGGGGCTGCTCTTGTAAATCTCGAATCGCAAGGATGGCTCTTTTGCTGGCCCCCCAAGCCTTCCACATCTCCTGAAGCTGCTGCAAAGCCAGGCACAATCCCATGGTGCCAATGATCACTGTGAGACCAGCATTTGCGGTGTGACTCGCCACACTCCACACCAACACCGGAAGACTCCAGTACACGATTTGTGGTACCCAGTCCTGCAGCTCACGGCTGTAGGACAAGTTCTGACGTTGGCGTGTTGCGATGGCATCCAAGCCAGACCACCGCAGGAACAGGTCCTGCTCCAGGGCCGATGCTTTCAAGGTTTCAGGATCCTTCAATCCAGCCTGAAGGGTGAGTCCGGCGCTGTTCATGCTGATGCGTGACCGCACATCTCTGCTGCTGTTCATGGATTCGTTGCGCTGCTTAACGGCAGTCCAAAGCGAGAGGCCTCCGATCACGATCAGACCAAGAAACGTGTTCTGCACCAGCAGCACCACTGTCCAAACCGCCATTCCCAGCACAAGCGGCAGGCTCTGGCCAATGCGAAGGCGCAGCTGTTCACAGAGTGCTGAAACGCGCTCCAGCCGTCCTGCTAATTCATGACTGAAATGTTGTTGGAGGATCCAATCCGGAAGGCTAATCAGTTGTTCTTGTAATTCCCTACGGAGCTGTCGTTCGAGTTCTCGACTCAGCACCTGTCCGAGTGGCACAACAGCCAGGGCAAGGCCGATGAAGGGCCAAAGGCCTGGCTCAACAAGTACCCGTGTTGTCTGGCTGAGCACTCCAGCGCTGATTCCCAGCATGAGCAGGAAGCCCCAGCGCTTGACTTTGGATCCTCTCTTCAACCATGCACCAAGCTGCTGAACGGCGTGTGGTGCTTTGCCTGTGGGTTCAAACGATGGATCCGGTTGCATCGTGATCACCACGCCTGTGTAGCAACGGTCAAATTCTTCAAGTTCAACGCATCGTCGTCCGGTGGCTGGGTCGTTAATCCAAAAGCGCTGCTCATCGATCCCCTCAAGAACCAGAAAATGATCGAAATTCCAGAACACCACTGCAGGTAAGGACACGGTTTGGAGTGTTTTCAGCCCCTTCTTGTATCCCTTGGCATTCATGCCAAATGTGCGGGCTGAGCATACTAAATTGGCGGCATTACTTCCGTCTCTTGATACCCCGCAAGCATGTCTGATTGTGCTGATCGGTTGATAACTACCGTGATACCTCAGAATGATTGAAAGGCTCACCGCTGCACACTCGGTGGGGTCATGTTGTATCTGTTCCTCCGTCCACACTTGATGGTTGCTGTTCTGAGGGATGCTCAAATCCCTCCACAATCTCAAATTGCTATTGAAACGTTGTCTCAGTTGCGGCCTGAGTAAAACCAATGGCGTGTCGAGTGTTTCAGCTTGGTTGGCAGCATCAACTGCACGGCTACGAAAGATTGCCATCGGTTTAGATCAATTGACGTGCCATCAGCTGTGTGAAGGCTCCCTGTTGCTTGAGCAAGTCGTTGTAGCTTCCCTGTTCAACGATTTCCCCATTCTCTAGAACGAGGATGACGTCTGCATGTTGGATAGTGCTCAGCCGATGCGCCACCATCACGCGCGTCACCGCGCGTTGTTCAAGGTTGCGCAGAACGTGGGCCTGGGTGGTGTTGTCCAGCGCACTGGTGGGTTCATCCAGCAGTAACAGCCGAGGCTGTCCAGCCAGCGCTCTTGCGATGGCGAGTCGCTGACGTTGACCGCCGGACAGATTGCTGCCTCCTGCGGGGACCAGGGTTTGCAATCCCATGCGCAGTGCTTGTAAGTCATCGCTCAAGCCAGCGTCTTCAGCAGCTTTCCAGGCCTCTTCCACGCTCAGAGGACGACCGGCAGCAATCACCTCCATCAACGAGTTTCCCACCAACCGCGTGTCTTGGAGAACGGTGCCGATCTGCCGCCTCAGCGATTCATGTTGCAGGTCACAGGTGTCTTGACCATCGATGATCACCTGTCCAGTGAGAGGCTGTTCAAAGCCCAACAGAATGCGAAGTAGGGTACTTTTCCCACTCCCTGATGACCCGACGATCGCAACAAAGCTCCCCGCTTGAACCGAAAAGCTGACGTTGGAGAGCACTAATGGTGTGTCTGCTCCGTAGCGAAAACTGAGGTTTCGTACTTCAAGATCACCGTTCAGTTCGCCTGGATCCGATGCTCCCGGCCGCGATTCGGATGGGCTGTTCACTAACACCTGTGCACCCTTCCACTGGTGTTTTAGGTCTCTCCAGGTCTTGAACGCCTGCCCGCCTGCCCGAGTTCGCGGATCGTGGCGAATTGAATGCCAACTAAATTGAAGGCTAGCCATTGGTCGCTACGGACCGGCGCGATCACGATGGCAGCCATGATCAGCATGGTGGCCAGTAAGACGGTGCTCCAGCTCTGC
Organism: Parasynechococcus marenigrum WH 8102; assembly: GCF_000195975.1. Lineage (GTDB taxonomy): Bacteria > Cyanobacteriota > Cyanobacteriia > PCC-6307 > Cyanobiaceae > Parasynechococcus > Parasynechococcus marisnigri. Next base: position 1,992,733 of record NC_005070.1, on the reverse strand, counting down.
AGTGCGCTGAGCCAATCCAGCCATGGTTGCTGCTGTTCGGCTGCACGTTCGGGCTCGATCCACCAGTTCAGTGCCTGTTGTTCTGCTTTTGCAAGACGCAACGTGGAACAGTTTTCAATTAGTTCTTGGCTGCGGAGCAGTGCGAGACCTTGATGGGGGAGTTGTTGGTTGCGTTGTCTTTGAGAGCGTTCCGATAAACCATGGTTTGCAAGCAACCAAAGGCCGCATCCGAACAAGCTGACGGCACCGAGTGGGGGACGCCATATCCATAAGGCCAGATTGCTGAATAGGAACAGCGTGATCGCGGGTAGCAATCGACCGATCGCGAGGGGGAGTTGATGACCGATCTGCTGAAGGGAAAGAGCCAAAGCGGTTGCACCTGCACCGCCCAGAGTCCGGATCACGGGAAGCTGTAGGCGGAGCACTTTCTGCATGCCCACGAGGCCCAAACCCGCGCGCTGCCGTGCACTGCGGTTGAGCCAGAGCCGATGCCATTGGTTATCGAGAACCTGGCCGAACAACAGGCTGAGGCCTGCCAAGAACAGAGCCACTGGAACGCTAATGAGCTGCCCCAGCAAGGCGATCAGCAATATCGGCAACATCAGCCAAGTTCCGGCGCGGAGAAACGCCGCCGGCATGGCGCTTCGGATCGCAGCGAACGGTTTGAGTTGGCGTTGCAGGTCGCTCCAGCGTGCTGGTGTGCTGAAGGCCATGGCTGGCCAGAGGCTCACGGCCTGAGGCTGGAAGTCTTGGGGATGGCTGGTCGATCCCTCTGCTGCGGTTAACGCATGAATCTGAATTGCGCCTTGGCGTTGCTGGACCAGCCACCACTGCGCTGGGCTTTGCTGATCTGCTGCAATCCACAGCCCCCCTTCGAGCTCGCTGGCTTGATCCCACCAATCGCGTGGCAAAGCAACAACACGGCTGGGCCATCCATGTCGCCAGAGCAGGCGTACAAGGTCCTGAGTGGTTTGTGTTGCAGAGGTCTTGAGAAGGCCGCGCAGGGCTTTCAGGCTCTTCAACGTTTTGAGACCTCCGAGCAAAGCCACTCAAATCGTCGCCCGGCTGTGCTCACAATGCCCAGAGTCGTCAGATCCAGTTCTTCAAGCGCCAAGGCCTGGGCTGCCATCCCCCGCGACATCATTTGATCTCGACAGCGATGGGAGAGCAGAACAGCGAGAGAACGGTAAAAACGTTCAGCAAAGGCCAAGTCAACCGTCAGCTGTTGGCGGATACTCGTCTTATCCACAGCCAGCAAGACCATGGCCTCGCGGGCTTGAACGGTTGCAGTGGCTTGTTCGTCGCTGTTGAGAAAGCTCATCTCCCCCAGAATTTCCCCGCGCCTTGAGCTCCCCACTGTGGTAGATGCGCCTTCCACGTTGATCATCACCTCGGCTTCGCCATCGAGAACGATGTAAAGACGATCAAGGGCCTCACCTTCCTTGATGAATGCTGTGCCGGTTGATAGGTCAACCTTTTCCCCGGTCTTTTCCAGCCAGGCCACATCCAGTTCATTCCATTCACCGAATACCAACAGAACTTTGCGCAGTGGTTCGATGTCTTGCCCTGGCCATCGGTGGATGAATGCGTTCTGACGACTCAGTTGTAGGGCCAATTTTCCTGCAAACACCTGATAGGTACTCGAAGCCAGTGCTTTGTCACTCGCAATGGCGGCGATCAAGTCGCTGTAGCGAACACGGATCCATCGACTGTTCGGCTGTGCGATGACGGTGGCGACCGGAAGGCGGTCTTCCAGCAGGGACATCTCGCCAACAAATTGGCCGGGGGAAAGTTCAGCTAGGTCGACGGAATCCTGAGAAGCGTCTTCGGTTTCGAGTGCTGTGCGCACCGTGGCTCCGCCTTCGAGAAGAAGAAAAAGGTCAGGTGTGGCGACTCCCTCCTCAATCAGGACTTGCTCTTCGTTGACAGCAAAAGACTCGCAGTTGACTTGCGCCCATTGAAAGAAGAGCGATTCAAACAGAATGGATTCGGGAGATGGGGCCATGATTTAAAATGAAGTTGCTAACACTGTCGATATGTAGAGACGTTTTTAACGCTAACAGTGCACTGATGGTTTGGCCATATCTCCAAAGGCTTCGAATTCGTCATTGTCACTGTCTTGACCATGCTCAAGCTTTGTAGAAATGAATGCAGCTAGTGAGAACTTTTGCTTTGGCTTCTCCACTTTTCCGGAAATGATTAATGGAGTTCTGGCCTCGCCGATCAGAATTGAGTCGACTTCGTCGATAATGCAATAGTGGGGTTGCCGTTGTACTAGATGCTTCGGATCTTGAGCCATGTTGTCGCACAAATAGTCGAAGCCCAGCTCGCTATTTGTTACATATGTGATGTCGCAGTTGTAGTTCTTTCGGCGTTCTTCGACACGAGAGGCAGATTCAGTTTCTTGCGGAGTTCAGCAACGGCACCAAGGGCCCAGGAGCTGCTCACGACTTCCTTAAGCAATAAATCCCAACATTAGTTGTGGTTTTGTTGAGTGAAATTCATTCATATCAAGCCGTGCGGTCTTTCGGTTGGTTCTGCCTGCTGCTCGCCTGCTCCAGCCTCATTAAGCACTGAGGCGCCACCTCCAATTCTGCCGAAAGTTGTTGAAGGCCAGGGCCAGAGCTGGGATCTCCAATCAGGAGCCAGCTCTGGTGTTCAACGGAGAGGGAGTCATTCGAGTAACCCCCAAATGAGTTGGTATGACTAGACGTGGGAAGAAAAAGACCCTCTTTTGGCGAATTTCCTGCCCCATTTCCTACCCCAAAACGAGTGGGAAGACGTGAGAAGAGGGGGTAGGAACTGCTGCATATAAGAGGTATCGGACGTCCCAAGTGCGGGACTTTCAGCAGCACCTGTTGCCGACGTCGTGCATGACTGTTTAGAACAGGTGTACTACTACTCCTTGATCATGCGTGAAGGATGGTTGGTCGACCCTGGCACCAATTGGGTGTGGCGGTTTCATCGGGATGACAAGGCATGGGTCCGTGACCCGAAGGTGTTCATGGACCGTGGAATGGCAATGCCTGACGGACAACCACCACTGCTGAAGGAACGCAGGCACGTCCCTCAGGAGGACGCTGAAACCATCTGGCGCAACCTGAAGTCCATGGGGTGGAAGCGGACAGAACCGTTATGGGGTGCCTCAGCAGAACCCTGATCACTCAGAACTGATTTGCTCTGCCTATGGCAATGATCTAAGTATTTCTCACTACTTCCAAGTGCGGCGTCATGGGGAATAGTTCTTTCACAGGGACCAGTTCCCTCAATGCGTCGAACTGGGGCGGGGTGGGACCTGCCCTTTTTTGTGCTCAGCAATCAGAGAGGAAGAGCACGGGTCGGATCCACTGAGTCGGCAAGAACCTCCTAGATCGAGTAGTACCTGATACCTGCCGAGGCATCGGAAGAAGGAAGACTTTCCTTGCGTCGAGATGGGTCGTCCGAGAGGACGATCTTTTTTTGGCAATTTGTGAACAGCACTAACGACACAGCACTTAAGTGGGCGATTGTGGTGGTTCCCGAGAACCTCCTGGTTCGACACATACCCCTCTGAAGGAGCAGATTCGTGCTGCTCCTTTTTTCATGCATGGATGGGGCACTGACGAGTAGGCACAAAAAAAGGCAGGACGCGTGAACGCCCTGCCTTCTGACTGCCCTGGGGAGAAAGTGCTGTGGGTATTTAGTTAGGGGTTTTTTGTATGTCTTCCTTGATTACTTTCTCTGTGGGTCAATCCTCTGATGCTTTATCAACAGGGTTGTTATACGGATTCATACGGATATAAGACCGCACTTACGTAGATTAAGCAAAGTCATCTCTGCATCCCATTGCTTATCAAACTCAAGGCAGACACCCCTTGTGATACGCACAAAGTGCCTTTCCCCGCACTCATACGTGTGTAATCGTTTGCACGAATTGCCCAGTTTTATTTCTTGCATCGGGAAGTTTTCTTTTTATTGTCCTCTTCAAAACAGTAAAACGCGTATCATCTATAACAAAGTGACGCATATGTGCAAAGCAACACAACATAATTTTTTACTTCGGGGGGGGAGATTGATCTCAGGACATGAGATTTCCCCCCCCCCCATTAGTCTAGTAAAAACAGGGAGTTTTCTGTCTCCTGGTTCCCCACCTATGTTTAATGAGGGTCAGAAGTCCTCGATCAACACACTTTTAGGTGTTTGCATTTTGTGCGTTCATCCAGTCGATGACGTCCCGTTCGTTCCAGACGACAGAGCGAGAACCCAACTGGATTTGCTTTGGGAAGGTCCCGTCCGTCATCCAGCGATAGATGGTGCTGGTGCTGAGTCCTGTCATCTCAAGAAACTGAGGCAGGCGGACGAAGGGAAGTGATCAATGTTGATAAATGAGTTTGGTTGGTCTTTCATCAGAAGATCAACCAAGAAATCCAGTTTTTGCAGGGGTTCTCAATTTCTGCCTTTTTTGAGACTGGACACGAGACTCATCTATGACCCCTATTAGGTTGCTAAGCAGTTGGTACAGATATATTAGTACTGGGTCCAGTCGCGGGATAGTCCATGACCAACCCACCTGAGGAATGGAGGTTTCTTCCTCATGGGTTTCTTCAACCTGCAGTTCACGGTGAGCATGTATGCCTCTACTGCAGATATTTCAACTACCACCCGACCTTCCTTTGTCTGCCCATCGATTCCTGCCACCTCCATCAGGGATTGGTCGATAACCAGAGGCAATCCAGCGTCTGCTGCCCCGACTGGACGCCCAAAGAGCGATCAAGCACTAAAAAAGGGGTACCGGAGCACCCCTGAGTTCTGGTTTGGGACTGTTAATCCGTTAATCGCTTGAAGAGTAGAAGGATCATGAAGGATGTCAGCGAAACCCAAAACCATCACGAGAGGCGCTTTTCTGCTCCCAGTCCCGTGCCATGGCATCCAACATCATGCTGATGTACCTCTCATCGGCACCAGTAGATGCTCGAAGATCCTTCAACACTCCGTTGATCGTCTTAAAAGCATTTGGAATCTGATTGTCCAGATGCTCCTTGGAGGGGTGATACGGCATCGGGTCATAAAAATCCCCATGGACCGTACGGGAACCATAGGGGCAAGACTGTCTTCTGTGAATCAGGAATCAATCTTCTTCCTCCGAACCACCCACAGGGATCAGACGAATTGCCTTCTTGCCCAGTTTGATTTCAAACTCATCGCCTGTTTCCAGGTCGAGCAAGGCGGTGTATGCCTTGCCGATCAGAAGGTTGCCATTGCCCTGCACCGTGGCGATGTAGGACAACTTCCGACCGCCTTTGCCTAAACCAGCACCCCCAGAACCCAACTCAACGCCCTTGGCACCCAGAAGTGCCTCATAGAAGGCAGTGAAGTTGACGCGGTCAGAACCATCCTTCTTCTTGGAAACATAACCGCACTGAGTTGCCAGTTCGGTCTTGGAGACATCACCAAGTTCTTTGACCTTGGTGAGCAGGTCAGTTCCAGTAAGCATGAGGGAAGAGAAAACTTACTCCCATGTCGTAACGCGCTTATCTGTAGTCTTCAAGGGTTCAGAACCACTGTCGCGACCGGTCTCTACCAGAAGCGCTTGTAAAGCAATCTAGTAATATAAAAGTGACCCACGGAACCCATATTCTCGTCCCAGTCCCAGTGTTTTGACCAGTACTTCCTCTGCTTCCTAATCTGTGCTTGCCATCTCCACAAGGGTTTGGTGGACAACCAGAAACAGTCCAACGTCTGCTGCCCTGATCGGACGCCAAGAGACCGCTCAGACGTCAAAATAGGGGCACCGAAGCACCCCTAATTTCTGGTTTGGGTCTGTTATCCGTTAATCCGTTACCAGGACCTCACAACTCCTATCCAAATCCACAAAATCGGAGCGTTTGATTGGGGTTAGAAGATACAGACAATCCAGTACAACATGTTTATGGTCACAACGCATCGATGCTGTGTCGATGCCAGTTCCCGTCGGGGATTCAGATAAGCAAGGCAAAATCACATCAGCACGGTCCGAGAGACACTACTCATGAACGGAAAACTACTGGTCATCGGAATCGTCCTCTTCTTTCTTCTCTTCTTTGTGTATGAGTCTTGGATGATGCAAGGTCTTCCTCACTGATTAGATCATGAACCTCTGATTTCTTGAAAATGCATATAAAAAACAAGTGGATTAGGTCTGCTCTATTCGCATCATCAGGTCTGATGTTTGCGATCGGCACTACCAAGATGGGAGACCAGGCGAGTGCCCTAATAGTGATAACCGGAGGATTAATATCTCTCGCCGCCCTAGTGAGTCGAGTTCCCGATCAAGAGCAATAATGAAAAACCTTTTGGTCGCCATTTCCTTACTCTCGATTGCCAATCCTGCGATGGCGAGACCTCTGGTCCCCGATCCGTGTGCTTCTTATGCAAAATCATTTCACAGCGTGGTGGATCAGATCAAAAGATTTAATGGCATGGCATTGACTTACCCAGGAATTGAGGCAGAGCGCAATCGATTAAGGTTTTATCACCAGATGAATAAGAAATTAGTACCATTGATATCTTGTCTAGAAGATCACGAAAGTGAGATTTTGGAATATTACCAAGAGGTTAAATACATGACAGATACTCGGATCAACAGTTTTCAACAAAAATAGATGACGATCTTTTACAAGCACGGCAAGCAGATCATGACGCTGTGAATGTCAATCCCTCCCAATAGGTATCACAACGAACCAGTCTTCAGAATTTCTTCAGTGAAAGTCCTGTCTTAGTGGGGACTTTTGAGGTTTCTGACCCCTGAGGTTCAACGCCCCAGAACTCCCATCGATGTCCCCCACTGAACTCTCATCACTCAAGTGGGGTGACGATGGGGAGTGGTCTCCCAACGACACCCTCAACCTTGTGGAGAGGTTGATGCAGGTGGAGGAAGAGTCAAGACGGTCAGACCTCAACTCAAGTCCTATCCCCCAGAGAGAGACCTCTGAAGAGTCCTAATAGAGAGAGGGCAAGAAGATCAATATAGAGTCAAAATCCAACGAATTTATTCTTCTTGTTCATTGTTGATAAGTTCGTATTTCATCAACTCGAATTCATTCTCATTAAGCGTTCCATCATCAAGCAACATTTTTAGTTCCTTGAGTTTTGACAACTTTGAGTCCCTCTGAGTCAATTCATCTCTGAGTCGTGCGATCTCCTCATCCTTCTTCATAGAAACATAAGCGTCATAGATCCAGGCAATCACACCAACTATTATCGAACCTATAATAAAGATCCATACCCTTGTCAGAAGAGGAAATAAATACTAATACAAGTATAAGTAGCATAAAAGGTTTAAGGATCGCAAGATCAGTCAATACAGTCGGACGTCTTTGTTTCCGAATACCTTTGCGGTTACTAAGTCCTATCCAGCAAAGTGAGACCTCTGAGGACTCCTAATCCAGGTCTCCATAGGATCCATCGGGATGATGGACACCTCTGAAGTAACCCCGTTTGGAGGGGTTGTAGTTTCTTGCAGTGTCAACACGACCACCTCTAAAGGTCTGACCACCAGTCCTGCGTCTTGATCCACCAGTCTTCGCTCCCTCCTTCTTGAAACGCACCTGGTCGAACTTCAGACCATGTCTCTTGCGGAGGTAGGAGGCACGTTGCTTGGCGTTGTCATACCCGACTACTCCCCGCGCCAAGACCTGCTGAGTATCAGTGCGAAAGACATAGAACGACGACTGCGTATCCTCCCTCAATTTCGATTCAGGGACGGGATACAGACGGTTCATCACGTCGACCAGGGGGTCTATGGATTCGGAGTAGTCGGGACGTCCCAGATAGTTGCCACCAATATGAATGTCATTGCTGTTATCGACCTCTGGAGACGGGTTCGACGAGGGCGAAATTCCTGATGCTCCATTCCGTTGGGACAGGTCGTTGGACTTTCGCTTCGATATGACCTTCTGACCAACCTTCTTTTTCTTTCTTTGACTGAGAGGTAGTTCACCAGCAAGAAATGCCTTTGCTTCTCTTGCCTCGCTCACGAATTGTTTATAGGACTTCATTTGTATCTCCTTTTTTAGAACAGGGTGCCTGAACGAATCTTTGCTAGATGCATTGGATGCGCCACACGAATCGTTGATGGCACCTCTCCATAGACCCAGTTGGTTTCTCCACGAATACGAACCTTCTTGGCGAGGTGGTCTCGTTGCAAAAAGAATGTCCGATACATGTTGGGGTCAGTGGGATGAATCTCTGCCCACTGCTGGTACTGATTGAACTGAGTTGGTGCCCAATGTCTTTGATCAGAAAAGTGATTCATGTCACTTCTTCTGGTTAAATCTTTCTTGAATCATCTCTTCGATGACCTCTTCCTCCTTCATTCGCAGTTTGCGTGCAAGAGTCTTGAGCATCTCTGCGTGAACGCCTGGTATTCGATAAGTTTTCATTTCATCTAAATGCAAGTTGTCTTTTGTTTTCGGTCAATGCTTTCTTCATATGTTGCTTGACCCATCCAGAACGATTGATGTAGTTCTGTTTGTGATATTCTTCAAAGGCATCCAACAGAGAAAGTTTATCCTCTGTGAAATGAATGCTGATATTCTTTCCGTTTGATCGAGAAGGCATATGTCTTCTTGGGTGTAGAACTTATAAATAAAGGTGGTAGATTTTTCGTGTTTTTAGACCCCTCCTTTTTCGGCAAGGAGGGGTCTTTTTTCATTCATGTCACTGATTCCATTTTATATGGACAATTCCATATAATTCCATGTCATATATGTATTTATTTATATAGATTGCGATCTTGAGAAGGTAATCGATCGATAGCAACCTCTCTTAGATCACTCGCTCAACCATATAAAATTGACATTTCCGAAATGACCACTTTGCAAGGACATCAGGAATAAGACGCCTTATGCAGAAATTGATAACACATTAACAGATTAACAGTCCAATGTTTGATTTACGTATGTAGTAAGATCGTTGCATTATTATCAACTTTGTAGTACAATTAGAAAGAAGTGATTGGGCGCATACTCAGTTAGCATTCAGATCCATAAAACTCCCGCGTTTTCGGACTTTAATGCTCGGTTAGTATTCAAAGCAACCAATCGCTTCGCCAACCCTTTGGTTGTGTGGGTTGGTGTATTTTAGTCATGGTACATAAAATGGTCATAAAGGCAGCAGGATTAGTCACCCTGCTGCTTTTTATGCCTTCAAATCTTCAAACCATTTTTGACCAATAACTTGCACCATTGCTCTAGGAAGTCTCTGCGTTCTTCCAGCATGAGTGATTTGTCATATGCCTTTCTGACCTTGTCGCCAATCAGGTGCCCCATCTGTCTTTGGATGATGTCGTGAGGTGCCTTGAGAACTTCTTGTCCTGCGGTCAGAGGTAATGACCTCCAACCATGAGCACGCAGCACTTCTCTGTACCCCAAACCCTTGAGGAGGTTGTTGGGTGATTCGGGGTCCAAATGTGGATATCTGCTTTGCTCGCGGACAGGACCAAAGACATACGGCAGGTGCCCATTCATCTGCTTTGCCTGCTTCAGCAGTGCATTCATCTCCTTGGTCAGCGGGACGTGATGTGGGAGGTCTTCTGTCTTCTTGGTGCGTTTCAGTCCTGGAGTGGTTCCAGGAATCACCAGGAGGTTCTCCTTTCTGCTGATCCACTTCCACTTCAGACGAGCAAGTGCCCCTGCTCTGAGAAAGGTCATGAGCAGAAGCTTCAGTGCCATGACCGACTGAACGTGCCCTGAGCAGCGGTTCAGGTGAATTGCTTCCAGCAGTTCTGGCACCTGTTCCCACTGGATATGGGGATGGTGTTTCGGGTCGTGCTTGCTCTCTTCTCCCTTCTGCTTGGTTGCTGGGTTCTGATTGCGTCGCATCCACCCCTGGAGGATTGCGTAGTCCAGTGCCTGTGCCAGGACCTTCTGCACCCGAAATGCCTGGTCGTAACTGCCTCTGTCCTCGATGTATTCCCGCAGGGCAACGACCTTCTCCCTCCCGCCGTTGTCCCATTCCAGTTCGCGAAGTGGCGTTGCCCCTGGAATGCACTCCCGAACCTGGTTCTCCAGTTGCCTGCGGTAGTTGGTGAGGGTGAACTCCTTCAGCGACGTCTTGGTGCTCAGGAACCCGTCTATGGCGTCCTGAAGCGTCTTGGAGGGTCCTTGGTCCTGGTTTTGCTTCCTACCCCTGCCATTCAGTTCTCTGGGGTCTCTGCCCGTCTCCAGCGACCAGGCGCGAATTCGGGTCCATTCGTCCTTTGCTGCCTTCAAGGTCCATTGCCCTGGAGCAGTGCCGTAGGGACCTATGCAGACCCTGACCTTTTGTCCGCCACCCCCTGGCGGGAAACGGATCTCGCCGTAAAAGGACTTGCCACCCCCCTTCTTCGAAGGTTCTACCACCACGTAGAGGCAGTTTCCGACACTCTTTTTCTGCATCTTGTCGGTCGCAGTCAGAGACCGCACACCCGAGTCTGTAAGAGGCATCTCAGGGATTCCGACCTCACAGATATCTTCCTACCCCAGTCAAGTTTTTCCTACCCCAATTCCTACCCCAATTCAGAGGCAAATCAGGAGAATTAGTGGGAATTCCTGGGAACTCAAATTCGCAAGACCCGTTGTACCCCAGTGGATTTGGGAAGAAATGGGAAGGTCAGGGAAGACCTTGAAACGGAGAGGGAGGGATTCGAACCCTCGACAGAAGTTGCCTCCTGTAACTCCTTAGCAGGGAGCCGCTTTCAACCACTCAGCCACCTCTCCAGAGGCTCCACCAGAGTACCAAGCGTTGGACGGTCAGTCAGATCTCGACCCGCGGCAGGCGGTGTTTGAAACCACAGAGAATCTCCCAGGGGATCGAGCCGCAGCGAGCGCTCCAGTCCTGGGGACGGATGCAGTCATCTCCGTCTTGCCCCAGCAGCGTGACGTTGTCTCCCACCGTCAGCTCCTCGACATCGGTGGCGTCGAGGATGATCTGGTCCATGGTGATATTGCCCACCTGCGGCACCCGGCGACCACGATGCAGGACGTCAATGCGGCCGCTCAGTGCGCGGACCACGCCGTCGGCATAACCGATGGCGATCACCGCCAGGCGTGACGGACGACTGGTGACAAAGCGATGGCCGTAGCTGACGCCGCTACCGCTCGGCACCTCCCGAATAAGGCTGACGCGTGCCTTCACCGCCAAGGCAGGCTGTAGTGCTAAATCGAGGCCGAGGTGGTCAGCTGGGGATTGTCCGTACAAGGCGAGGCCAACGCGCACCATGTCCAGATGCAAACGGGGATCCTGCAGGGTTCCGGCGGAATTGGCCAGATGGCAGCACAGGCCGCTGCCGCCATCCGGCAGGGCTTCAATGACGGATCGAAAGCGCTGCAGCTGCAGGTGGGTGAGTTGATCGCCAAGCTCATCCGCACAGGCGAGATGGCTGTATAGGCCTACTAGTTCCAGCTGAGGCAGGGTGCGGATGGACTGCACCAGCTGGGCTCCCTCCTGCCATTCGCCACCGAGCCTGGCCATCCCTGTATCGAGTTTCAGCTGCACAGGAAAGCGCTCGTTTCCTCGTTCAGCAGCCACCGCAGCGGCCGTGTTCGCTTCATCCAGGCTGCTCAGGGTCGGCATCAGCCGCTGCTCCAGGCAGTGGCGGAGATCCTCCGGGCTTGGCAGGGCGCTGAGGATCAGAACCGGCGCCTCGATGCCTGCATCCCGCAGTTCCAGGCCTTCCTGAAGGGTTGCCACCCCAAGGCTGGATGCCCCGCCGCGTAGGGAAGCCCTCGCCACGGTCACGGCGCCGTGGCCATAGCCGTCGGCTTTCACCACGGCCATCAGCTGGCAGCCGGTGACAAGTTGACGGCACAGCAGTCGGCAGTTGGCCTCAATGGCCGTGGGGTAGACCTCCACCCAGGCGCGCTGGCGTGGACTTAGCTCCGACATGAGGCTTTGGTGCTCAGCGTTACCAAGGGGGGCTTGGTGGAATCGATAGCATGCCTCGTATTCAGGGAGCTGGCATGGGCCAGGTTCTCGTTCTCAATGCGTCCTACGAGCCGCTGAATATCACTACCTGGCGGCGCGCCATGGTGATGATGCTCAAGGGCAAGGCTGAGAGTCTCGAGCAGGATTCCACCCGAGAGATCCGGCGTGGTACTCACCTCCCGACCGTCATTCGTTTGCGCCAATACGTCCGGGTGCCTTTCCGTCAGTTGCCGCTGACCCGACGCAACCTGTTTCATCGCGATAACCACAGTTGTCAGTACTGCGGCTGCCGCAACGAACCGCTGTCAATCGACCATGTGGTGCCCCGCAGCCGAGGTGGGGGTGACACCTGGGAAAACGTGACCACCGCTTGTCTGAGCTGCAATGTGCGAAAGGGCAATCGCACCCCGAAGGAGGCGGACATGCCGCTGATGCGGGTGCCGCGCCGTCCGCTGAGCAGCCTCAGTTTTGAGGCCACCCGCCAGATCCATTCCGGCCGTCACAGCGAATGGGCCAAATACGTGATCGGAGCCTGAGCTGAGTTCAGTCCTCGTTCTGTTGGCTGAGGGCTTCCAGTTTCTGCCGCTGTTCTTCTGCGATGCAGGCGCCGATCAAATCCTCAAGCTGACCATCCAGCACCGGATCGAGTGAAAAATTTCTGCCCAGCCGGTGATCGGTGGTGCGGTTGTCTTTGTAGTTGTATGTGCGGATTTTTTCGCTGCGATCACCGCTGCCCACCTGGGCGCGACGGTCGCTGCTTTCCCGGGCCGCCGCCTCCCGTTGCTCCTGTTCCAGCAGTTTGGCTCGCAGGATTTCCAGAGCCCGTTCCCGGTTCTGCAGCTGAGAGCGCTCCTGGGTGCAGAACACACGGATGCCGCTGGGTTTGTGCAGCAGGTCTACGGCGGTTTCCACCTTGTTGACGTTCTGACCACCGGCGCCACCAGAACGGGCGGTGCTGATCTCCAGATCCTTGGGGTCCAGCTGCACCTCCACCGCATCGGCTTCCGGCATCACGGCCACCGTGGCCGTGGAGGTGTGGACCCGACCCTGGGATTCGGTGGCGGGGACCCGCTGCACCCGATGCACACCGGCTTCGAACTTGAGCTGACTGAACACGCTGTCGCCTTTCACCGACAGGATCAGTTCCCGGAACCCCCCCAGATCGGCTTCATTGCTGCTGATGGGTTGCACGTTCCAGCCGAGCTTCTGGCTGTAGCGCTCGTACATCCGCGCCAGATCGCCGGCCCAGATGCAGGCTTCATCGCCTCCGGCTCCGGCACGGATCTCCAACATGACGCTGCGTTCATCGCGGGGGTCGCGAGGCAGCAAGGCCACCGTGAGTTTTTCGGTGAGCTCGGCGTGGCGTCGGTTGAGGCTGGCTAAATCGTCCTGGGCCAGCTCCTCCATCGCGGCATCGCCGCGGCATTCCTTCAGCAGCTCGCGGGATTGCTTTTGTTCCCCTTCCAGAACTTGCAGCTCCTCGAAGTCGAGCACCAACGGCTCGAGCCGAGCCCGTTCACGCGCAATTTTTTCAAGCCGCGTGGGGTCTGCGGCCACATCTGGGTCAGCCAGCTGCCGCTCGAGGTTTCGGAAGCTGGCTGTGGCGGCCTCAAGCCGCGCGAGAAGGGTCGAGGCGTCCATGCCCCGCGCTGACGTCAGGATTTGGCGTCCGCCTTGGCCTCAGCCTTGGCTTTGTCGCCGGATTTCTTCTGGCCCATGCCGTACTTCTTCATGAAGCGATCGACGCGACCCTCGGTGTCGAGAATCTTCTGGGTTCCTGTGAAGAAGGGGTGGTTGCCACTCCAGACGTCGACGTGAATCTCCGGCTGGGTGGAGCCGGTGGTCATCACGACTTCGCCATTGCAGATCACCTTGGCGTCGGGATACCAGGTGGGGTGGATATCGGGCTTGGGCATGGGATGAAAATCAGCGCTTGGAGAACTGAGGAGCCTTACGAGCTTTCTTGAGACCGTACTTGCGGCGTTCCTTGGCACGCGGGTCGCGGCTCAGGTGGCCTTCGGTCTTGAGGGGCTTGCGGTTGTCAGCTGACAACTCACAGAGAGCACGGGCCGCACCTTGCTTGATGGCACCGGACTGACCGGTGAGCCCGCCTCCGTGGACATTCACCAGGATGTCGTATTCCGTACCGAGACCAAGGGTCTCGAGGGGAGCTTTCACCGCTGCGATGTAGGCGGGGTTGTAGTTCAAATAGTTGTCACCGGGACGACCATTGATGGTGATCGTGCCGTTGCCGGGGACGAGGCGCACACGGGCGACGGATGTCTTGCGGCGACCAGTGCCCCAGTAGACGACGGAATTGCTGCTCATTGGGCGGATGCAGAGGGGTTGAGCTGAAGAGGCTGAGGCTTCTGGGCGGCATGGGGATGCTCGCTGCCCTTGTACACCTTGAGCTTGCGGAACATCTGACGGCCCAGGGCGTTGTGGGGAAGCATGCCCTTGATCGCTTTTTCAACGATTCGCTCGGGAATGCGGTCCTGCAGCGCCTCGAAGGTTTCGGTCTTCATGCCGCCGGGACGCCCGGAGTGACGGCGATACAGCTTCTGAGTGGGCTTGCTGCCACTCACCCGGATCTTCTCGGCATTCACTACCACGACGAAATCGCCGGTGTCCAAATGGGGAGTGAAGCTCGGGTTGTTCTTGCCGCGCAGAACGGCGGCAACCTCGGTGGCCAGGCGACCGAGGGTCTTGTTCTCAGCGTCCACCAGATACCACTGGCGTTCGAGAGAATCAATCTGAGGAAGGGAGGTCTTGTTCATCGCGCCGGCATGCCGGTTCGGAATTGCTCAGCCGAGATGGCGAAGCTGGTCAGGGATGGTCTGGTCCAGAGAAGGACCTGACGGGAGCTCAAAGATCGAGCTTACTCTTTGACGGACCCTTTTTCTAATGAGAAGAGCGGTCTTCAGAGTTCAGATCCGCTTGCTTCCGGCAGAGGCGGAGGATCCGGTGGTGGATCACTCTCCGCCAGAAAAAACCACGGTTGACAATCGTACCAGCCAGCTCTGGTGAAGATTTCTTGCTCATAACCAGCTCTGAGCAGGCATAGCCCATGGCCTGGAGCTGCTTCCCGGACCTCGTGGCGCCGGCGTTGACGCCAGCGCTGCTCGAAATCCTGGACGGATAGACGGTGCTCGCCCACCGCCACCAGCTGAGCTATCAGCAGGCGAACCATGCCGTAAAGGAAACCACTGGCCTGGATCTCAACCCGCACCATGTCGCCCTGGCGCACTAAGTCCACCTCCTGAACGGTGGTTCTGGCATGGGCCCGACGACTTCCAGCCCGCATGAAAGCACTGAAGTCGTGAAGACCCAGCATGCCGTTGAGGGCATCCCGCATGCGGGACTCATCCAATCGGAGTTGGTAGCGGTGCCAGCTCCATGGGGCGAGGAACAGGTTGGGTCGCCGCCCGTTGTGAATGGTGTAGCGATAGCGCCGGTAGGTGGCCGAATAGCAGGCATGCCAATCCTTGGGCCGCAGCACTGACTCCCTTACCCGGATCGTGAATGGCAGCCGTCCGTTCAGGGCCGGTGCCCATTTGGCAGGGGGGATCCTGTCCCCACAGTCGAAATGCACCACCTGGCCAGCAGCATGGACGCCGGTATCGGTTCGTCCCGCGGCGAAGGTCTGGATCGGGCGGTATGGATCCAGCTGCTCGATCGCCGCCTCTAGCTGGGCCTGCACACTGTTGCCGTTGCGTTGACGCTGCCAGCCGCAAAAGGCGGAACCCTCGTACTGCAGGCTGAGGGCGATCCGGCGGGGGATCGTGGACTCAGGGGCTGCAGAAGAGGGTTCGGAGCTCAAACGTCAGATTTGACGCAGGGGGCAGAAATCAGACCAGTTCGATGATCGCCATCTCGGCATTGTCACCACGACGGGGGACGGTGCGGGTGATGCGGGTGTAACCACCCTTGCGGTCGCTGTAGCGGTCGGGGGCCTTGTCGAACAGAGCGTGCACCAACTGCTTGTCGTAGATGTAGCCAAGGGCGCGACGACGGGACGCGAGGCTGCCGTCTTTGGCGAGGGTGATCATCCGCTCGGCCTCGTCACGCAGGGCCTTGGCACGGGCCTTGGTGGTGGTCACCCGACCTTCGCGGATCAGCTGGGTTGTCAGTGCGCGCAGCATCGCCTTGCGCTGGTCAGCGGGGCGACCCAGCTGGGGTACTCGGCATTGGTGACGCATGGTTCTGTCGGAGACGGATGTCGGGAAAGTTGTCAGGCAGGCCGATCTCAGGCAGAGGTGCGGCTCTGGGGGATGGAGATACCGATGCGTTCGAGGGCTTCGATCACTTCGTCGGCTGATTTGGAACCGAAGTTCTTGATCTCCAGCAGATCCTCGTAGCTGAAACCCATCAGGTCGGACACGGAGTTGACCTGGGCACGCTTGAGGCAGTTGTAAGCCCGCACGGAAAGGTTGAGTTCCTCCAGCGGGATCTGGGCTTCTGCAGAGGGCTCGGGTTCGATCCCCGGCTCCTCCACGAGGGTCACCGTGGCGAGAGGTTGGAACAACTCAATCAGATAGTTGGCTGATTGAGCCAGAGCGTCATCGGGGGTGATGGAGCCGTCGGTGACGATCTCCATTCGCAGACGCTCTCGGGCGGATCCCCCCTCGGCGACGGCGGTTTCATCGATGGTGAAATTCACCCGGATCACCGGCATGAACACCGCATCGATCTGAAGCAGGTCGATGGCGCTGGTGTCCTCGCTGTGGCGATCCACAGGTCGGTAACCCACGCCGCGTTCCACGTGGACCTCAAGCTCGAGGCTGTAACCATCGGCCACGGTGGCGATGGAACGATTGCCGTCTACCACCTCAACCTGGGAGGAGAACTGCAGGTCTTTGGCGGTCACCTCAGCGGGACCAGCCACAACAAGACGACCGATCTCGAGCTCAGGCGACCGGCTGTTTACGGAGAGCTCCTTACAGTTCAGAAGGATGTCGAGAACGTCCTCACGCACACCGGGGACAGTGGCGTACTCGTGGTTGACACCAGCGATCCGAATGGCGGTGACGGCACTGCCTTCGAGGCCGCCCATGAGGACGCGTCGCAGGGCGTTGCCCAGGGTGGTCGCCTGACCCCGCTCAAGGGGACCGATGAGGAACACTCCACTCTGGGAGCGATCCTCTTCCACCTGATGCTCGATGCGGTCAATCTGGTATTGCAGCACTGTCTGATGCGGGGTAAGGGGCGTAAACCGGGAAATGATGCGATTCAGACGCGACGGCGCTTGGGCCGCCGGCAACCGTTGTGGGGCAGCGGAGTG
Source organism: Parasynechococcus marenigrum WH 8102 (assembly GCF_000195975.1). Taxonomy (GTDB): domain Bacteria; phylum Cyanobacteriota; class Cyanobacteriia; order PCC-6307; family Cyanobiaceae; genus Parasynechococcus; species Parasynechococcus marisnigri. The sequence continues at coordinate 1,975,530 of NC_005070.1, read as the reverse complement.
ACGTCTCTGATCAGGGTGATCTCAAGACCAGCCACCTGCAAGGCACGAATTGCGGTCTCACGACCGGATCCAGGACCCTTCACCAGCACTTCGATCTGGCGCATGCCTTGATCAAGTGCTCGACGTGCCGCTGCTTCTGCAGCCGTCTGGGCAGCGAAGGGCGTGCCTTTGCGAGCACCCTTGAAGCCGCTGGCACCAGCGGATGACCAGGAGATGACTTCGCCAGACGTGTCGGTGATCGACACGATCGTGTTGTTGAAGGTGCTCTGGATGTGGGCAACGCCGTTCGGGACGTTGCGTTTGGCCTTCTTGGGGCCTGTTTTCTTGGCGGGTTTGGCCATGGGCCGGGAACGGTCGTGTAAAGGACGAGGGGGGGCTTACTTCTTCTTGCCGGCCACGGTTTTGCGCGCGCCCCGACGGGTACGGGCATTGGTCCGTGTGCGCTGGCCACGGACGGGCAAGCTCATGCGATGACGACGTCCGCGCACGCAGCCGATGTCTTGCAGGCGCTTCAGGGCCATGCCTTCCTGTCGGCGCAGATCGCCCTCGAGGGTGAAATCGTCGGCGGCGTTGCGCAGTTTCTGAAGGTCACCATCCTCCAGATCCTTGACCCGGATGTCGGGGCTCACACCGGTCTGAGCCAGGATGGTGCGAGCCCGGGTCGGGCCGACTCCATAGATGTAGGTGAGGGACACTTCAACCCGCTTGTCGCGGGGAATGTCAACGCCGGCGATCCGTGCCACGAAGATTCAAATGAGAGGGACAATGGCCTCCATTGCTGTGGAGGCGGTGAATGTTGCTGTGCAGGCCGGAAGCAGGGATTCGAAGATCCGCTCAGGTCTGACGTGGGCTGGATGTCAGCCCTGGCGCTGCTTGTGCTTCGGGTTGGTGCAGATCACCATGACCCGGCCGTGGCGACGGATCACCCGGCACTTGTCGCACATTTTCTTGACTGAAGCGCGCACCTTCATGAGGCGTGGCTCTCCAAATTTCCAAACGGCAACCCTACCACGCCGGTCAACTCAGGACCTTGGTAATCCGCTGAGTGATCTCCTCCACGGAGCCGTTCGCTTCCACCGACACCAGCAGGCCTTTGTCACGATAGAAGCTGATCAGGGGTGAGGTCTTCTCCCGGTAGACCTCCAGACGATTGCGGATGACCGCTTCATTGTCGTCGTCGCGGCCACGGGCGAGCAGACGCTCGATCAGCACGGCATCGTCCAGCTCTAGCAACACAACGGCTTCGATCGGTTGCTTGAGTTCGTCGAGCAGCGGTTCAAGGGCGTCAGCCTGGGGGACGGTGCGGGGAAACCCGTCCAGGAGCCAACCTCCGCTGGACAATCCCTTCAACTGGCTTTCCACGATCGCCAGCACCAGGGCATCGCTGACCAGTTCCCCACGGTTCATCACTGCTTCGGCCTCCTGGCCCAGGGCTGTGCCGGCTGCGACTTCAGATCGCAACAAATCACCGGTGGAGAGGTGGCTCATGCCGTTGGCGTTGCACAGGCGCGCTGCCTGGGTGCCCTTTCCTGCTCCAGGGGGGCCAAGGAAGAGGAGACGGGATTTCATTGGTGTGTGCGGATGGAGAACAAAAAAGGAAACAGGGGCTTGCTGCCGCTGTTGATCACTGACGCACCAGGCCTTCGTAGCGCTGGGAGATCACGTAGGTCTGCACCTGTTTGGCTGTGTCGATGGCCACACCCACAAGGATCAGCAGTGAGGTGGCACCCAGGCCCTGGAAGGTCTGCACATTGGTGGCGCGCTCCACCGCTGCGGGGATGATCGCGACGCTTCCCAAGAACAGGCCGCCCAGGAGGGTGAGCCGGTTCTGAACTCCGGAGAGATAGGTGGCGGTGGCACTGCCAGGACGCACCCCCGGGATCGCAACGCCGCCCTTTTTCAAATTGGAGGCGATATCGGTTGGGTTCACGGTCAGTGATGCGTAGAAGTAGGCGAATCCGAGGATCAGAGCAAAGAAGGCCAGGGCATAGGGCCATGGGTTGGCGGCGCCAGGATTCAGCAGGCTGGCTCCCCGGATCAACCACTCGTTATTGGTGAAGTTGGCAATCGTGACCGGGAGGAAGATCACCGCTGAAGCGAAAATGATCGGCATGACGCCGCCGGCATTGAGCTTCAACGGCAGATAGCTCTGACGGGTGGGCAGAACCCCGACACCGGCACCCCCGACCTGACGTTTGGCACTGACGATGGGGATGCGCCGTGCACCCTCCTGCACAAAGATGATGCCGACGATGGTGACGAGGAAGACCAGCACCAGAACGACGATGCCCAGAACGGTGTTGCGGTCACCGGTCTGGGCCGCCTCGATCGTGGCGCCAAGGGTGCGGGGCAGCGTTCCCACAATGTTCAGGAAGATCACCAGCGATGCCCCCTGGCCGATGCCCCGTTCGGTGATCACCTCGCTCAGCCACATCACCACCATTGATCCGGTGACCAGACACAGCGCGGTCTGGACCACGAACACCACCTCGCTGATCCCTTCCAGGGCGTACTGGCGCAGGATCATGGCGAAGACGACGCTTTGGATCAGGCCCCAGCCCAGGGCGACGTAGCGCGTGATCTGGGCAATCTTGCGCCGACCGGCTTCCCCCTCGTTCTTCTGCAGATCCTCCAGCTGTGGCAGGGATGCCGTCAGGAGCTGCAGGATGATCGAGGCGTTGATGAACGGCAGGATTCCAAGCGCGAACACGCCGAGGGTCGAGATGCCCCCGCCGGTGAAGATGTCGAGGAAACCCAGCAGGGAGCCGCCCTGCTCGATGAAGCTGGCAAAGGCCTCGCGGTCGATCCCTGGGATGGGGATGTAGATGCCGAGACGCACCAGAAGCAACAGGCTCAGGGTGGTGAGCACTCGATTGCGCAGGCCCGAGTTGCCGATCAGCTGGCTGATGACTTCGGCGGCGTTGGGATTGCGGCCCCGACTGACGAGCATGGACAGGAGGAATGGGTGGGCTGAATGCAGAAAAGCCGCCCGTGGATTGACATCCAGCGGACGGCTCAGACCTTAGGGCTGACGGACGGTGAACCCGGCCGGATCAGTCGAGGGTTTCGCAGCTGCCGCCGGCGGCTTCGATTTTGGTGCGGGCTGATGCAGTGAAGGCAGCGGCCTGAACCGTCAGCTTCTTGGCGGTCAGATCACCGTTGCCGAGAATCTTCAGGGGATGCTTCGGACTGGTGACAACCCCATCTTTGACGAGGGAATCCAGGTTCACGGTGCTGCCGTCCTTGAGGCTGTTGAGAGCCGAGACGTTGAGCACCGTGAAGTGCTTGGGGTTGACCAGGGGGAAGTGCTTGAGCTTCGGCACCCGGCGGTAGAGCGGCATCTGGCCACCCTCAAAACCTGGGCGCGTGGGACGGCCAGAGCGGGATTTCTGGCCACGCATGCCGAAGCCGCAGCTGGCGCCCTGGCCGGCGGCGATGCCGCGGCCCTTGCGCAATTTGCGGCGACGGGCGCCCTTGTTGGCTTTGAGGGATTCGAGTCGGAGAGTCGTCATCGCGAATCAGGAGTAGATCTGTTCGAGGGAGATTCCCCGTTCCTTGGCCGTCTCCTTGTGGGTGCGGAGAAGCGACAGGGCCACCATGGCAGCCCGGGCGTTGTTGAGGGGGGTCTTGCTGCCCAGACGCTTGGCCAGGACATTCTTGATGCCGGCCAGCTCGAGCACGGTGCGGATCGAGCCGCCCGCAATCACACCGGTACCGGGTGCGGCGGGACGGATCAGCACGCTGGCGGCACCGTCACGGCCATTGGAGAGGGTCGGGATCGAGTTGTGACGGGTTAGCGGCACCTTGACCAGGTGCTTCTTGCCATCGGCGACGCCCTTGCGGACAGCACCGATCACATCACCGGCCTTGCCGACACCGACGCCGACTTGGCCTTTCTCGTTGCCGACAACGACGATGGCCCGGAAGCTCATCTTCTTGCCGCCCTTGACGGTCTTGGAGACGCGGCGGATCTGTACCACGCGCTCCTGCCATTCGGAGTCGCGCTCCTGATTTCGTCGATCACCGCGGCGTCCGCCACGGCGGTCGCCACGTTCACCACGGCCACCGCCGCGACGCTGTTCCTGTTGCTGGCCCTCCGCGGCTGCGGGGACATCGGCGGCGCCTGGCACCGCGTTGGGGTTGGACTGGGGAGAGGAATCTGTCATGGGTAAGCAGGAATCAGAACTGAAGGCCCGCTTCCCGGGCGGCATCGGCTAAGGCCTTGATCCGGCCGTGGTACAGGTTGCCGCCACGGTCGAAGACCACGCTTTGGATCCCCTTGGCGATGGCGCGCTTGGCGACCAGTTCGCCAACGGCGACGGATGCATCACAGCTGCCGCCGTTGGCCTCAAGGCCGGCACGCAGCTCTTTGTCGACGGTCGAAGCCGAGCACAGGGTGCTCTGAGCGTCGTCGTCGATGACCTGGGCGTAGATGTGATTGTTGGAGCGGAACACCGCCAGCCGCGGACGGTCGGAGGTGCCGGTGAGGTGGCGACGCAGGCGCCGGTGGCGTTTCTGCGTCTGCTGTTTGCGGGACAGTTTGGACATGGTGGGTAAGGGAGAGGAACGTCAGGACAAGGCTTATTTCTTGCCGGACTTGCCCGCCTTGCGCATGATGCGCTCGCCCTCGTACTTGATGCCCTTGCCCTTGTAAGGCTCGGGCGGGCGAATGGCGCGGACTTTGGCGGCCTCGTTGCCCACCAGTTCCTTGTCGATTCCGGAGACGATCACCTTGGTGTTGTTTTCCACCTTGAAGGTGATGCCCTCAGGCGGCTCCATTTCAACGGGGTGGCTGTAGCCGGCGCTGACCACCAGGGTCTTGCCTTTGACCTGGGCCCTCGAACCCACGCCCACAATTTCGAGGCTCTTGCTGTAGCCGTTGTTGACGCCCTCGATCATGTTGGCGACGAGGGTGCGGCACAGGCCGTGGCGTTCGCGGGAGAAGCGCTTGCTGGTGGATGGAGCCACCACGATGCAGTTGTTGTCTTGGCTGACGCTGACGCCGTCAGGAAGGGTGCGTTCCAGTTCGCCCTTCGGTCCCTTGACCTTCACGGTGAGGCCGTCGAGGGAGACGGTCACCTTGTCGGGTACAGGAACAGGATTTTTGCCGATGCGTGACATGGTTGAGCTCCGGATCAGTAGACGTAACAGAGCACCTCGCCCCCGACGCCCTCGCGGCGGGCATCGCGATCACTCATCACACCCTTGGAGGTGGAGATGATCGCAACGCCAAGACCGCCGAGGACCTTGGGCAGGCCACGGGTGTTCTTGTAAATGCGCAGACCTGGCTTGCTCACCCGCTGCATGGAGCGGATGGTGGGCAGCCGGTGCTTGCCGCTGTACTTAAGGGAGAGCACCAGTTCGGTGCGCACGCCTTCGCCCTGTTCGCTGATCTCGGAGATGAAGCCCTCCTGCTGCAGCACCTTGGCGATGCTGCGGGTCATGCGGGATGCAGGGATCTTGGTGGTCTCGTGACGCTTTTCACTCGCATTGCGAATGCGGGTGAGCATGTCGGAAATGGGGTCGTGGTTGGCCATAGGTGTCGACGGGGAGGGCTCAGTTGCTCTGGAACGGCATTCCCATCTCGCGGAGGAGGGCCCGGCCCTCTTCGTCTGAACGGGCGGTGGTCACGATGGTGATGTCCATGCCACGAATGGCATCGATCTTGTCGAAGGAGATCTCAGGAAAAATGATCTGCTCCCGCACCCCCAGGGTGTAGTTGCCGCGCCCGTCAAAGCTCTTCGGGCTCACCCCGCGGAAGTCGCGGATGCGGGGCAGCGCCAGGTTGATCAGGCGCTCCAGGAACGCATACATCCGGTCACCGCGCAGGGTGACGGCACAACCGATCGGCATGCCCTGGCGAATTTTGAAGGCGGCAATGGCCTTCTTGGCACGGGTGACGACCACTTTCTGACCGGTGATCTGTGCCAGCTCGTTCACCGAGGCCTCGAGGGACTTGGCGTTGGCTGCGGCTTCGCCGAGGCCCCGGTTGACGGTGACTTTCACCACCTTGGGGACTTCGTGGATGTTGGTGAGGGAGAGATCCTTCTGCAGCTTGGGCTGAATGGTCTCCCGGTAGCGCTTCTTGAGTGACATGGGGGGTGTGGGGTGCTTCTGGGCTTGGTCAGAAGTCGGGTTCAGTCGAGGACTTCACCGGTTTTCTTGAGCTTGCGCTTCTTGCTGCCGTCCTTTTCGACGACGATCTCGACGCGGCTCGCCACCTTCTTGGCGGTGGAATAGAGCATCACGTTGGAGGCATGCAGGGATGCTTCCTCGTTGACGATGCGTCCGGTCTCACCTTCCTGGGTGGGCTTCTCGTGGCGGGTGCGCATGTTGACGCCCTCCACGATTAAGCGGTTCTCGTTGGGCAGGGTGCGCAGCACCTCGCCGGTTTTGCCCTTGTCCTTGCCGGCGATCACCTGAACGGTGTCGCCTTTGCGGATGCGCATCTTGATGCGATCGCTGGGCTTGGCCTTGCTGGTTGCGGTGGCCATGTCAGATCACCTCCGGAGCGAGGGACACGATTTTCGTGAAGTTGCGCTCGCGCAATTCACGGGCCACCGGTCCGAAGACGCGGGTGCCTTTGGGGTTGTTGTCAGCGTTGATGATCACCGCTGCGTTGTCGTCGAACCGAATGGAGTTACCGGTGTCGCGACGGAGGGTTGCCTTGGTGCGAACCACCACGGCTTTCACCACATCGGACTTCTTCACACCCATGTTGGGCATGGCGTCCTTCACGGCAGCGACGATTACATCGCCCACATGGGCGTAGCGACGGTTGGTGCCCAGCACACGGATGCACTGGATGCGCTTGGCGCCGCTGTTGTCGGCGACGCTCAGATAGCTCTCCTGCTGGATCATTCGCTCACCTCCTTGGCCGCAGCCTCAGGTGCTGGAGCAGTGCTTCCGGCTGATTTGTCAGCTTTTGGGCTGTGGCTCAGGACCTCGGCGATGGCCCAGCGCTTGTGCCGGCTCATCGGACGGGTTTCCGTGATGCGAACACGGTCTCCGACGCGACAGGAGTTGTCTTCGTCGTGGGCTTTGTAACGGGTGGTGCGGCTGACCGTCTTTTGATAGATGGGATGGGGGAAGCGGCTTTCCACCGCCACAACCACCGTTTTTTCCATCTTGTCGCTGACGACGGTGCCGACCCTTTCCTTGACTGCCATGGGTACAGAGAGGGTGATCAGGACGCGGCGGAGCGCTGACGCTCCGATTGCACCGTCATCAGCTGGGCCAGCTTGATGCGGACCTCTTTGAAACGGTGCGTATTGGCCAGTTGGCGGGTGGCCTGCTGGAAGCGGAGCTGAAACAGTTCGCGGCGAAGACCATTGATCTGTTCAGTGATGTCCGTATCGGACAGCTGGCGGACCTCAGCGGCGTTGGGACGGGCCATGGTCAGGACTCCACGTTGACGGCTTCAGCAGCAGCCGGTGCTTCCGCAGCCGATTGCTTCTGCTGTTCATCAAGAGCGATGAACTTGGTCTTCACGGGCAGCTTGTACTGCGCCAGACGCATGGCCTCCTTGGCGATTTCGGGGGTGATTTCGGCACCGCCCATCTCAAAGAGGATGCGACCTGGCTTGATCACCGCCACCCAGAATTCTGGGTTGCCCTTACCGGAACCCATCCGGGTTTCGGCGGCGCGCATGGTGATCGATTTGTCCGGGAAGATCCGGATCCAGATCTTGCCGCCACGCTTGACGTAGCGGGTCATGGCGCGACGGCTGGCCTCGATCTGGCGCGAGGTGATCCAGCCGCATTCCTGGGCCTGCAGTGCGAATTCACCGAAGGCGATGGTGTTGCCCCGGGTGGCGACGCCGCGCATGCGGCCTCGCTGCATTTTCCGGAATTTGACGCGTTTTGGACTCAGCATGGTTCAGGCCTCCTGTTCAACCCTCGTTGGAGCGGTCTTCGAACTGTTGGGGCCGACGGCTGGCCCGGCGGCGAGGGGAAGCCCCCACCGGTATCAGCGGGGCTTCGTCGCCCAGCACTTCACCCTTGAAGACCCACACCTTGATGCCCAGCACGCCGTAGGTCGTGCTGGCCACCTTGGTGGCGTAATCGATGTCCGCCCGCAGGGTGTGCAGGGGAACGCGACCTTCTCGGGTCCACTCGGTCCGGGCGATCTCGGCGCCGTTGAGGCGGCCGGACACCTGGATCTTCAGGCCGAGAACACCAGCGCGTTGGGCGCGCTGGACGGCCATGCGGATGGTGCGGCGGAACGCCACACGTTTTTCCAGTTGCTGGGCGATGTACTCAGCCAGCAGGAAGGCGTCACCGTCAACGCGCTCCACTTCGACGACATTGATCCGAACCTGGCGGCTCCGATCGCCGACCGTCTTCTGGATTCCGGAACGGAGTTCCTCGATTCCGCTGCCCTGGCGGCCCACCAGCACGCCGGGGCGTGCGGTTTTGAGCTCCACTTCGAGTTGATCGGCCTTGCGGGCGATCAGCACATCGCTGATGCCGGCAGAACCGTATTTCTTGTGAATGAACTTGCGAATCCGATCGTCCTCCTGAAGGAGGGCCGGATAACTCTTGCTGGAGGCGTACCAGCGTGACCGGTGTTCCTGGGTGATCCCCAGGCGCAGACCGGTTGGGTTGATCTTGTGTCCCATTGGGTCGGAGTCCTCGGGGGTCAGGAATCGGGCTGAGCCGCCACAGCAATGCTGATGTGGCAGGTCTGCTTCTTGATCTGGAAAGCGCGACCCTGAGCCCGGGGGCGGTAGCGCTTCATGGACGGTCCCATGTCGGCACTGGCACTGGAGATCACCAGGGAGGCGGGATCAAGACCCAGGTTGTGCTCGGCATTGGCCACAGCGGACCGGAGCACCTTGGTGATCGGTCCGGTGGAGCGATACGGCATGAACTCGAGCATGATCAGGGCGTCGCGGTAGGTGCGACCTCGGATCTGATCGAGAACACGGCGCACCTTCGACACGGAGCCCCGGATGAAGCGTCCGTGGGCCTGTGCGATCGGGGCCGTGGTGGATGACGTGGTCATGGCGTCAGCGGCCTCCTTTCTTGTCTTTGATGTGGCCCTTGAAGGTGCGGGTGGGAGCGAACTCCCCCAGCTTGTGACCCACCATCTGCTCGGTGATGAACACCGGCACGTGGGACTTGCCGTTGTGAACGGCAATCGTGTGGCCGATCATCATCGGCAGGATCGTGGAGGCCCGAGACCAGGTCTTGATCACGGACTTGTCATCGGTGTCGTTCTGCTTTTCAACCTTGCGAAGCAGGCTGTCGGCAATAAACGGACCTTTTTTGAGTGAACGTCCCATAGCGGTTTAAGCAAGCGGCAAAACGATGGTTGGCATCAGGAATCGCGTCCGCCACGGCTCCGCTTGGAGGTCTTGCGACGCTTCCGGAGCACGTATCGGTTGCTGGGCTTGTTCCGCTTGCGGGTCTTGAGACCGAGGGCGGGTTTGCCCCAAGGGGTCACCGGGCCTGAGCGGCCAATCGGTGCCCGACCCTCACCACCACCGTGGGGGTGGTCGCAGGGGTTCATCACACTGCCTCGAACCTGGGGACGACGCCCCAGCCAGCGGCGACGACCGGCCTTGCCAAGGCTGGTGTTGCGGACTTCTGAGTTGCCCACTTCACCGAGGGTGGCGTAGCACTCACGGCGGACCAGGCGCACCTCGGTGGAAGGCAGCTTGAGGGCGACGTAGTCGCCTTCTTTGGCCATAACCTGAGCGCTGGCACCAGCGGTGCGGACCATCTGGCCACCGCGGCCGGCATAGAGCTCAACGCAGTGAACGCTGGAACCCAGGGGCACGGCCGACAGCGGCATGGCGTTGCCGTTCTCGATCGGGGCGTCGGGTCCGGAGACCACGGTCTGCCCCACCTGAACCCCTGCCGGGGCAAGGATGTAGCGCTTCTCGCCGTCGGCGTAGAAGAGCAGCGCCAGACGGGCGTTGCGATGGGGGTCGTAGTGGATGGCAGCCACCTTGGCGGTGATGCCGTGCTTGTTACGGCGGAAGTCCACCACGCGGTACAGCCGTTTGTGACCGCCACCGCGATGGCGGCAGGTGATCACACCACGGTTGTTGCGGCCCTTGCGGCGGTGTTTGGACACCACCAGGGACCGTTCCGGCTTGCGGCCGGTGACCTCACTGAAGTCGGTGACCACCCGGGTTCTGGTACCGGGGGTGTAGGGGCGGAAGTTACGGATTGCCATGACGATTCAGACCCCTCAGGACTCAGGGAAGAGTTGGATCGAGTTGCCCTCCGCCAGGCGCACCACGGCTTTCTTCACCTGGGCTCGTTTGCCGGCGAAGCGACCCATCCGACGCGTGCGACGGGGGGGATTCATGGTGCTGATGCCGGTCACCTTCACATCGAAGAGCTGCTCGATAGCGGCCTTGATGTCGGGTTTTGCGGCGCGGTGGTCCACCTCGAAGGTGTACTGGTTGAACTCGAGGGCCCGGGTGGCCTTCTCGGTGATCAGCGGCCGACGGATCACGTCAGCCAGGCGGCCCTGGAAACGCTCAGTCATCGCCGTAGACCTCCTGGATGGTTGCAAGGGCGTCCTCGCCGAGCACCAGGGCGTTGGCGTGGAGCAGATCGAAGACGTTGAGCTGATTGGCGGCGATCAGCTTCACCTTTTCGAGGTTGCGCACGGAGCGGCGCACCACATCGGAAGGCTCGGTGAGCACAATCAGCACCTTGGCGTCGGCAGCGATGCCAAGCCGGCCGAGGGCGTCCGTGATCTCCTTGGTCTTGGGGGCTTCGAGGCTCGTGCCGAAGTCCTTCACCACCGTTACGTCTTCAACGCGGGCCATGAGCGCGGTGCGCAGGGCCAGACGACGTTCCTTGCGGTTCATCGCAAGGTTGTAGGTGCGGGGCTTCGGCCCGAAGACGATGCCGCCGCCGGGGCGCAGAGGTGTGCGGATCGAACCCTGACGGGCTCGGCCGGTTCCCTTCTGCTTGTAAGGCTTACGGCCACCACCGCGCACCTCGGATCGGGTGAGGGTGGAAGCGGTTCCCTGACGGGCGTGGGCCTGCTGGCGCAGAACCGCACGGTGCATCAGGTCGTTGGCCGTGGTCTCCTTGGCCACTTTCAGATCGAGGGTCGCCTTGCCGGCTTCCTTCCCCTGCCAGTCGCGAATCACGCAGTCAGCCATCACTGTCCTCCTTTGGCGGGCTTGGCACCCACCCGCAGGGCGGGTCGGATGTTCAGCAGGGCGCCCGGCTTGCCGGGGACCGACCCTTTCACCACCAGTAGGTTGCGCTCGCTGTCCACCTTGAGGATGGTCAGGCCGCGGGTAGTGATCTTCTTGCCGCCGTAGCGACCGGCCATGCGCTTGCCGGGGTAGATGCGACCAGGCGTGGTGCCGGGTCCGATCGAACCGGGCTCGCGGTGGTTCTTGGAACCGTGGGTCATCGGTCCACGGCTGAAACCGTGGCGTTTCTGATAACCGGAGAAACCACGGCCGATCGTGTCACCGCTGACATCAACCTTCTGGCCGGCTTCGAAATCACCGACGGTGATCGATCCGCCCAGTTCGAAACCGTCCAGGCCATCAACGCGGTATTCACGCAGGTGGCGGAGGAGGGTTTCACCGGTTTTGTTGAGGTGACCCTTGGCAGGCTTGTTGATCAGCTTTTCGCGGGTGTCGCCAAAGCCGATCTGCACCGCGGCATAGCCATCGGTGTCGCTGCTTTTGAGTTGGGTGATGCGGCAGGGACCGGCCTCGATCAAGGTGACGGGGACGGCTCTGCCCTGCTCGTCGAAGAACTGGGACATGCCCAGCTTCTTCCCGAGAATGCCGATTGACATGAGTGGGGAGGAAGCGCCAGCGGGACTAGCACCACCCGGTGACCCGGATGGGGCATGGCGTGCTGATCGGTTGGACGCAGACGTGGTTCGAGCGAAGGATCCCGGAAGGAACGTCTCTCGAATGGGGCTAGCGGTCGATTCAGCGAGGCTGGGACTGACCTGTGCACGAAGTGCTCTGGAAGTTTCCCGGCGGATCGGAGGACCCGCACTGGCCTGAGGACCCTGCGCAATCGCGGGGTCTGTTCTGCCGACTGGAGGCCCGGCTAGCGGACGGGCACAGAAACGCAGAACAAACTAAGAACATACAGCAGCGTCAGACCTCCCTTCCCTGCTCTTGCCTTTGGCTGCCAGACTCTCGACAAGCCATCCTGCAGCCATGCCTCTGCTTCTCACCGGCCGGACATTCCGCCGTGATCTCGAAGCCCATGGTTGTCTGGCCGTTCATGCGCCTTTGGAAGGCGGTGCCGAAACCAGGTTGTTGCGACGGTTGCGCGGTGCCGGCTACCGCACTCGACTCTGGTCAGCCCGTGGCCTGGGCGATCCGGAGGTGTTCCTGACGCAGAAGCACGGCATCCGTCCCCCACATCTGGGACATCAAAGCGTCGGTCGTGGTGCTGCTGTCGGTGAGGTCCAGGAGGTCGTGCCGCAGCTGGGTGATCTGCTCGATGGTGACGCCCAGGTGGCGCTTTGGCTTCTTGAGGGGCAAGTGCTCTCGCAATCAGAACTGCGCTCTCTCTGCGATCTCTGCAGTCGCGAACCGCGCCTGCGCATCATCGTGGAGATGGGTGGAGCCAGGAGCCTGCGATGGCAGCCGATGAGCGGCCTGCTGGCCAGCTGAGTCCTCACGACGCTCTGCGTCGTGGCCACTGGGTCAAGTTGATTTGCGGTGCCAGCAACCAGGACCTGCCTGCGATAGCGGATCTCTGTGCTGTGTACGGAGCAGCCGGCATTGATTGCGTCGATGTTGCCGCCGATCCGGCCGTGGTGAGAGCAGCTCTTCAAGGCTTGCAGTGGCTCGACCAGATCGGCACGGCACGGCCATGGCTGATGGTGAGCGTCAGCGATGGCAGTGACGCCCATTTCCGCAAGGCCTGGTTTGATCCCGCCCGTTGTCCGGCCGACTGTCCGCGACCGTGCCAGCGGGTCTGCCCAGCGGAGGCGATCGCAGCGGTGGGAGCGGTGGATGAGCGCCGTTGCTATGGCTGTGGTCGCTGTCTACCCAGCTGTCCGCTCGGTCTGATCGAGGAGCGTGACCACCGCCTCAGCTCCGACGCGATCGCTGAGCTGCTGGCGTCGATGCGCCCCGATGCGGTGGAAGTGCACACCGCTCCGGGACGGGGTGAGGCCTTTGACACCCTGTTGGCGCAGCTGGCCGTCGCCGGAGTGCCGCTGCAGCGTTTGGCCGTCAGTTGCGGGTTGGAGGGCCATGCGCTGACTCCCGCTGCCCTTGGCCAGGAGCTGTGGCAACGACACAGCAGCCTGCGCCGTTGGGGATTCAGCCCGCTCTGGCAGCTGGATGGACGCCCGATGAGTGGTGATGTGGGAGCCGGAACGGCCCGGGTCGCGGTGCAGCTGTGGCGCTGGATGCAGCCGCTGGCGCCGCCCGGACCGCTGCAGCTGGCCGGCGGCACCAATGCCAGCACCGTGCAGCTGTTACGTCCTGAGGAGCGCCCTGCAGGCGTCGCCTTCGGGGGGATGGCTCGTCGTCTGCTGATGCCCTTGATTCACGAGGCGCAGGCCCAGGGCACGTCTCTGCGTTACTGGCCCGAGGGCTGGCGGGCTGGGCTGAACCTGGCCCGGTCTTTGGTGGAGCCATGGCGGCGACGGCCAGGGATGGAACGCCCCTGCTAGAAGCGGGTCCGGGGGATGCCGTGATGACCACACAACGGATCACAGACGATCTCGAGCGGTTATTGGCTCTGCTCCCCGATCCGGTGCGCGACGCTCTTCGCCCTCCGGAGCGCCGGGACCAGCTGCTGGAGGTGGTGCTGGATCTGGGACGTGTCCCTGAGGCGCGTTACCCCGGCCAGGCCTTGGCCCTTGGTGAGGTTGCCCTCACCCGCGACGACCTGGACGCCATGGTGGCCCGGCTGGGTTGCTTCGGTGCAGACAATCGCGCCGGAATCGAGCGGACTCTGCATCGGATCAGCGCCATCCGCAATCGCCGGGGGGATGTGGTCGGCCTGACCTGCAGGGTCGGTCGTGCGGTCTTCGGCACCGTGGCCCTGGTTCGGGATTTGCTGGATGGTGGTCAGTCCCTGCTGCTGATGGGGCGCCCAGGCGTCGGAAAGACCACCGCCTTGCGTGAGATTGCTCGCGTGCTGGCGGATGACTTGCAACGCCGGGTCGTGGTGATTGACACCAGCAACGAGATCGCCGGTGACGGCGACATCCCCCATCCCGCCATCGGTCGGGCCCGTCGGATGCAGGTGGCCAGGCCTGAACAACAGCATCAGGTGATGATCGAGGCGGTGGAAAACCACATGCCCGAGGTCATCGTCATCGACGAGATCGGGACGGAGCTGGAGGCCCAGGCGGCCCGCACGATTGCCGAACGGGGCGTGATGCTGGTGGCCACGGCCCATGGCAATGCCCTGGCCAATCTGATCAAGAACCCCACCCTCAGCGATCTGGTGGGCGGCATTCAGTCGGTGACCCTCGGGGACGATGAAGCCCGGCGACGGCGCAGTCAGAAGACGGTGCTCGAGCGTGCTGCCGAGCCCACGTTTCCTGTGGCGGTGGAGATGCACAGTCGTCAGCGCTGGGCGGTGCATACGGATGTGGCCTCCACGGTGGACCAGTTGCTGCGCGGCCTGCCGCCCCGGATCCAGGAGCGGGAGCTGGCGGCCGACGGCGCTGTTCGGTTGGTGGATCCACCGGACGAGCGGCGTCCTCGCCTGCTCGCACAGCCTGGGCTGCAGAGCCGGCCGGCTTTGGCGGCTGTGCCGATGCCACCGCCCGCTGAACCGCCGTTACCCGACCCAGAGGAGGAGGTCGATCCCGCCAGCGACGACCTCCAGGTGCTCTGTTGCGGGATCACACCGCAACTGGTGGAGGAGTCGACCCGGCGCCATGGATGGCCCGTGCAGGTGGTGGAGGATCTCTCCGATGCGGATGTGGTGTTGAGCATCCGTCAGGGACTGGGGCGTCAGCCGTCGCTACGGCGGCAGGCCCGTGAGCTGAAGGTGCCGATCCTGGTGATCAAGGCCGACACACTGCCCCAGGTGGAGCGTGCGCTGGAACGGTTGCTCAGTCGGCGCGAGGGCATGGATCAGGAGGAGCCAGGTCCTGTTTCCGGGGACGGCCAGGACGACGAACTGGCGGGCCTGGAGGAGTGTCGGCTGGCCGTGGAGCAGGTGGTGATGCCGCAGGGCCGGCCCGTGGAACTATTGCCGCGATCCGAGCGGGTGCGCCGGATGCAGGCCGATCTTGTGGAGCGTTACCGGCTGCGTAGTGATGTCTTCGGACAGGCCGAACAATGCCGATTGCGTGTGTTCCCCCCCTGACCAGGCAACGGTGGATTGACGAAGGTGAGCCTGATGTGGGTAACTATTCTCTAACCGGAACGCGTCCGATTACGGAGCCGACCGGATCATTGGGCCGTCGCCAAGCGGTAAGGCAGCGGGTTTTGGTCTCGCCATTCCTAGGTTCGAATCCTAGCGGCCCAGTTTCTCCGTCATGACGGCACAACCCCTCCTGGTCTTCGACTTTGACGGTGTGATCGTCGATGGCATGGCCGAGTACTGGTGGAGTGCCTGGATGGCAGCCCAGCGGCTCAATGCAGAGCCCCAGGGGCTTGGTTCTGATGCGGTGCCGCAGGGTTTCCGGCGGTTACGTCCCTGGGTCCATCACGGCTGGGAGATGGTGTTGCTGGCCGCTGAAATGCCTCAGCTCGATCCCGAGCGTTGGGTCGTGGATTACGCGACTGAGCAGGACATGGCCCTGCAGCGGCGCGGCTGGTCCGCATCTCTACTGCAGGAGGCCCTGGACCAGACGCGGCAGCAGGCGGTCAGCTCGGATCGTGCGGCCTGGCTTGGCTTGCATCAACCCTTTCCCGGACTCGTGGATCGATTGCAGGCGTTCCAGGAGGAGGGCGTGGATTGGGCCGTGCTCACCACCAAGACGGCAGCGTTCACCGCTGAGTTGCTGGAGAGCCTTGGGCTCAGGCCCTGGCGGCTGGATGGACGGGAGGCCGGTCCCAAGCCAGAGGTGCTGCTGAGACTCCAGCGTGAACGGGTGCTGGCAGGTTTTGTCGAGGACCGCCGTGCCACCCTCGAGACGGTGCGAGACACCGATGGTCTCCAGTCGCTGCCGTGCTGGCTGGCGAGCTGGGGATATCTCAAGCCTTCTGATCGCGAGGATCTCCCGCGAGGAATCCAGCTGATTGACCAGGATCGACTGGCGACCCCCCTGGCGCAATGGCCCTGATCCGTTAGCGTACGCCTGTACTACCTGAGACGATTCGGCGCTTCTGTGGCATTGGATCTCTCGTTCCTTAGTTTCAGGTTGCTTCCATGCCTGCAGAGATGAAATCCGCCGCCTCCGGTTCCGATCCCCGTTCCTCCGGCGAGCGTGACAAGGCGCTGAATCTGGTGCTTGGCCAGATCGAGCGCAACTTCGGCAAGGGGTCGATCATGCGCCTTGGTGATGCCTCCCGGATGCGGGTGGAAACCATCTCCACCGGTGCCCTCACCCTTGATCTGGCCCTCGGCGGTGGCTATCCCAAGGGGCGTGTGGTTGAGATCTACGGACCGGAGAGCTCCGGTAAGACGACCCTCACCCTGCATGCCATCGCAGAAGTGCAGAAGCGCGGCGGTGTGGCCGCCTTCGTCGACGCTGAGCATGCCCTCGATCCGGTTTACGCCGCCTCCCTCGGCGTGGATGTGGAAAATCTGCTCGTGTCCCAGCCGGATACCGGCGAGATGGCGCTGGAGATCGTCGATCAATTGGTGCGCTCAGCGGCAGTTGACATCGTTGTGATCGACTCGGTGGCCGCCCTGACGCCGCGGGCTGAGATCGAAGGTGAGATGGGAGATCTGGCGGTTGGAAGTCAGGCTCGTCTGATGAGTCAGGCGATGCGGAAGATCACCGGCAACATCGGCAAGTCCGGTTGCACCGTGATCTTCCTCAACCAGTTGCGCCTCAAGATCGGCGTCACCTACGGCAACCCTGAAACCACCACAGGTGGTAATGCGCTCAAGTTCTATGCCTCCGTTCGACTGGACATCCGTCGGATCCAGACGCTGAAGAAAGGAACGGAGGAATTCGGGATCCGGGCGAAGGTCAAGGTCGCCAAGAACAAGGTGGCTCCGCCGTTCCGCATCGCTGAGTTCGACATCCTGTTCGGCCGCGGCATCAGCACCCTCGGTTGTCTGCTGGATCTGGCGGAAGAAACCGGTGTGGTGATCCGCAAGGGGGCCTGGTACAGCTACGAGGGCGACAACATCGGCCAGGGTCGGGACAACACCATCACCTGGATGGAAGAGAACCCTGAAGCCGCCATCACCATCGAGCAGCTGGTGCGTCAGAAGCTCACCGAGGGATCTGAAGTGAAGGCCAACTCGATGAAACCGCTTGCAGCAGCAGCTCGCACGGCGGCGGCCGCGGCGCCGAAGGCCACTGCGGATGAGGCGGCGGCCTGACTCAGGCCGCGGATGGAGCGGACAGTTGAGTTGCTGTGCTGTCCGCACCCCGGCGTTGGTGCAGCATTTCGGTCATCCGCTGCAGTTCCTGGATGGCTTCGGCGCCTTCCAGCTTCACCAGCTCGTGGCCGTTGCGGGACTCCACCCAGCTGATACCGAAATCGGACACGAGGAAACGCACCACGTGGCCATCGCCGAGGTCGGAGACGAACGACGCGCCATGGGCATCCTCGCCATCACCGCAGGAGTAGCAACTGGCGGTAATGCCGCAGGCTTTCAGGCCGGAAGCCAGGGCTTGCAGGCTCATCACGAGATCCTGAACCACAGAGCGGTAGTGCTCGGCGAGACGGGGGAACATGCCTGAGTCCTAAGTAAAACCCAGGTTAAAGGTTTTCTTCAGCTTCTGTGTGTCCCTGTCCGGGAGGGGTTTCAGGGGGTGTCCGCCAGGGTCCACCAGCCCGCGGCAGGTCCGATGAAACGCACCGTCACCCAAAACACGACCATGGCGCCGATGCCGATCCAGGCCCCACGGGTGGTGACCGCCACAAACTGCTGGGCTTGATTCCGGGTCAGGGGGATCCAGGACACGATCCGTGGGGAGGTGTCCTTCGGGGACGCATCCTTCTTGGGTTGGCGTGGTGGCAGGCCTTGGGCCGACCGTCGGCGAGCTTCTCCCATCCCCACAAGCTGTCGTCACTTCAGCTTATTCAGCTCTGAGGCGGGTGAGTCAGTCGGGCAGAAGACGTTGAAGCGGTCGCCAGGGTTCAAGCCGCTGCAGCACCTGGTCGCCCCAGCTCCGCCCCCGCAGGCGGCCATCCAGCACCGCAAGCCTGCCTCCAGAACGGCGCAGGGGGGCCACTGCGGCAGGGATCTGGCGCAGTGCTTCCGGCAACAGCAGGGAGCGGAACCAGTCCGCACCCTGGGATTTCAACCGTTCCACCCGGGCGGCTGTGATCGGGCTGGTGAGGCTGGCGATCGGCAGCAGGCCGATGATGATCTGCTCCGGCTCCGGCAACTGGTCAAGGTGCTGCAACCACCAGCTCCAGCTGCCGCTGATCACCCCGTTGTCTTCCGGTGCGGTGCACTCATCCTGAACTCGGGTGCCGAATTCGGCGGCCAGCGATGCCGTGAGGGAACGGCGCAGGCTGGGGTCGTCGAGCAGCAGCACCGTGAGGCCTGGGCGACCCAGGATCAGTCGCCGGCTTTGCTCCAGCAGATGCTCGGCATAGATCTCCGTGTTGGGTAAGGGCTGACGCCTGGGAGCAAACAACGGCAGTGGCTCCTCCAGTTCGGCCTCCCGCAGCACCGCGGTCACCGTGGGCGAGGCATTCGCCTCCTGCAGTTCCTGTTCCAGCCGGGCGCTGTCCCCGCTGTCGCTCAGCATCAGCGTCGGCCGTTGGCTCAGCAGCCCCTGCAGTTGCTGCAGGGGCTCCAGTGGTTCCAGGCACCAGCTCCACTGCAGCATCGTGTGATCCAGCTCAGCCCAGTGGGACCACTCGCGGGGATCGCAGGCGAGCAACTCAGACCAGGGGGATGGGCAGGGCCCCATCACCGCCAGCAGATCCCGCAGGCTCTGGCAGGCGCTGTTGTCCAGTCGAATGCAGGCGTCAACCCGCGGCGCTTCCCGGAACAGTTGTCTGCTGAGCCGTTCATGCAATTCCAGCAACGGCTTTTCGGCCTGGGGCAGGGCCAGGCGCAACTGTTCCCAGTGGCTTGCATCCAAACGGATGGCCATGCAACGCCGCAGCTGTTCGCTGAGCTGATCGATGCCTGGCAACAGCAACTGACGATCACCCAGCAGGTCATTGCGGTGAGCCTGAATCAGGCCGGCATGGTCCAGCAGCCAGAGCTGATCCTGCGGCGGCGGGGTGTTGCCCTCCCAGCAGGCCAGTCGGAATCCCTGGCGGGCCAGGCGCGGACGTTCCACCTGCAGCAGTCGCTGCCGCTGTTGCGCTGTGAGCACGAGCACGGCGCTGCTGGATTGCAGACACAGCGGCATCAGCAGCCCCAGCCACCAGCGTTCCCGTTGGTTCGGTGCCAGACGCAGCAGGGTCCGGTCGCCCCGTCTCAGGCTGCGACCCACCAGCCGGCTGAGGGTCAGGTGATGGGGCCAGTTCGATTCACCCTGCCGCAGCAGTGTCTTCAGGTGACTGTGGGCCTGAGCTTCAAGCATCGGTGAACCCTACGCAGAGTTCGATGCCCAAACGGTTCATCGCAATCGATCGACCAACATGGACCCAGGACAGTTGAGCGGCATGGGTGTGGATTCGGGCTGCGTTGGCATCGTCGGTCTTGGCCTGATCGGTGGATCGATCGGTTTGGATCTGCGCGCTCAGGGCATCAAGGTGCAAGGCCTGGTCCACCGTTCTTCAACAGCAGAACGGGCGATGGAGCGGGGACTGGTCAGCGCGGTGAGCACCGATCCCGCCTGCCTGGCCTGCTGCGACCTGGTGATCCTGGCGTTACCGATTCCGGCGCTGCTCAAGCCAAATGCGGAGTTTTTGGAGGCGCTGCCGGCTGAGGCAGTGGTCACCGATGTCGGTTCGGTGAAACAACCGGTGCTGCAGGAGTGGAAGGGCCGTCACCCACGCTTTGTAGCCAGCCACCCCATGGCGGGAACGGCGCAGGCCGGTGTGGAGGCAGGCCAGCGCGATCTGTTCCAGGGGCGCCCCTGGATTGCCACCCCCGATGCCGAGACCGATTCGGCGGCACTGGCGGTGGTGGAAGACCTGGCCAGGCGACTCGGCAGCCGTTGGTTCACGGCCGGCGCCGCTCAACACGACCAGGCGGTGGCCCTGATCTCCCACATGCCAGTGCTGGTCAGCGCTGCTCTGTTGCGGGCCGCCGGAGATGAACGCGACCCTGAGATCCGCGCCTTGGCCCAGGCCCTGGCCTCCAGTGGTTTCGCCGACACCAGCCGCGTCGGTGGCGGCAATCCCGACCTGGGAGTGGCCATGGCCAGCAGCAACCGTGAGGCGGTGCTCAAGGCCCTGGCGGCCTACCGCTGGAGTCTCGAGCAGCTGGAGGACGCCGTGATCAAAACCAACTGGGATCAACTGCACAAGGAGCTGACCCGAACGCAGCACCTGCGTCCCGGGTTCCTGGATGCTTCGGCTGAACTCAACCCCTGAGCTGCAACTCGCCGCCGCGCGCTGCCACCAGCTGCCGGCAGGCATTGAGGGCTGAAAGGGTGACGCCGGCCGTTCCTTCTCCGGGGTGGAGGCTGTCGCCGCAGAGCCAGAGCCCTTCCATCGGCGAGCGCCCTGCCAGACCGAAGGGCCCGAAGCGGCTCGGATGCTGGCCGAGTCCCCCCACCATCCCCCGCGGTCGCCCGGTCCAACCGGCGAATCCCCGGGGGGTGGCCAATTCCACGTGCAACCAGTCCTGGGGCTGCAGATCAAGCCAGTGGTTGAGCTCCCGTCGCATGGCCTCCAGGCACTGGCTTTTGCGGGCCTGGTACGGCTCCTCCTCAAGGCTGCACCAGTCCGCGGTGGGGGTGAACACGCTGGCGATGAGGGTGGCCTGACCCGCCGGTGCGCGTCCGTCACCCTCGCGGCTGATCGAGACGAACAGGGAACCTGGATCGTCGGAACCCCGTTGCAGATGGCCCGGGCAGGCGCTGGGCAATGCCGCCCGCCGCACCACGCCGTAGAGCACCAGGGCGCCACTGGGTTCCGGCAGCTGGCTCAGGCGTTGCCGGTAACCCCCGGGCATAACGGCCTCAGGGATCAGCTCCAACAGGCACTGAGGCGGCAGGCTGCAGACCAGATCGGCGGCCATGTGGTTCTGATCACGGCCTGCGGGACTGTCCACCACCACCCGCCAGCCCTGGCCTGTGGGCTCGAGGGCGGTGACCCGATGGCGCATCAGCACGCGGCCGCCCTGGGTCTCGATCGCCTGCACCAGCTGATCACTGAGAACCTGCATGGAGCCCTGCAGATGCCAGAGCCCCAGGGGTGCCTGGGCCATCTGCAGCACCGTGGCGCCGTAGAGCGCTGCGGTCCGGTCCGCGGGCTCCTGGGAATACAGCTTGAGCTGGAGGTCGAGAAACCGTCGCAGGCGCGGGTCGTCGCCGCAACCGCAGAGGCCGAGCAGGTCGGCCATGGTCAAGCCCGTCAGCAGACCCGACGCCACGGTGATCGGGCGCAGGGCGGAAACCAGTTGGCGCAGGTCCCAGAGGGAGCGAGGCGTGACCACCGGATCACGACCGGCGAAGCCCCAGTTGCTGCGATGGATCAGCTCACAGAGGCTCCAGAAGGCATCGCTGCCGGGAAACTGGCGACGGCGTTCTTCGTTCCAGCGCTCGGGATCATGCCAGAGGGGGATGGGCTCGGAACCATCCCCCAGGTCCACCACGCAGCCAGGATCGAGGACCTCGGCTTCCGGCAGTGGCAGGCCAAGATGCAGCAGCAGTCGGGCGTGGCTGCCGCCCGGTTCGAGCCCGGCCACCTGGGTGGCGCCCACGTCAAAGGTCCACGGCCCTCGGCGGAAGGTGCCTGCACAGCCCCCCGGCTGGTGATGTGCCTCCAGCAGCGTCACCGGCAGCCCCTGCTTGGCCAGCAGCGCCGCGGCGGTGAGCCCAGCGATGCCGCCACCGATCACGATCACACCGGTTGCCGTCAAAGCGCACCCCTGAACCGGTGCATGCTGGCAACGAGCGATCCGTCCCGGCGATGCACCCGCAACTGCAGCAGGAGTTGGTGGCATCCACTGGGCCACTGCCGGGCCGCCAGCTGGTGGATGTGCGTGCGGTGGGGGGTGGCTGCATTCACCAGGCCTGGTGCCTGACCATGGCGAACGGCGAGCGGCTGTTCGCCAAAAGCGGCAACCTCAAGGCCATGGCCCTGTTTGAGGTGGAGGCCGAGGCGCTTGAGGCCTTGCATGCCCATGCCGATCCGGATTGGCTGGTGGTGCCCAAGCCTCTGTCCCTGTCAGCCCTGCCCAGCGGAGCGGTGCTGCTGCTGCCCTGGCTGGAGCTCAGCGGCTGTGATCAGCGGGCCCTGGGTCGTGGCCTGGCACTGCTGCATCAGGCATCGGAAGCGGCCGCGCCCCAGCGATTCGGCTGGGATCGGGATGGCTACATCGGCGCAGGCCCGCAGCCGGGGGGATGGCGGGATGGGTGGGGTGCCTGCTTTGTGGAACTGCGGCTGCAGCCCCAGTTGGCCTTGGCCAGGGATCTCTCTCTTTCAGGGGAGTGGCTGGATCGGTTGCTGACTGGCCTGCGTCAGCGGCTTGAAGGCCATGCCCCCAAACCTGCCCTGGTGCACGGTGACCTGTGGGGCGGCAATGCAGGGGCTCTGAACGATGGACGTGGTGCCCTTTACGACCCCGCCTGCTGGTTGGCCGATCGCGAGGTGGATCTGGCCATGACCAGGATGTTCGGCGGCTTCAGCGCAACGTTCTATGGGGCCTACAAAGAGGTCTTGCCGCTCCGCTCAGGTTGGGAGGAGCGCGTCGAGATCTACAACCTGTATCACCTGCTGAACCACGCCAACCTGTTCGGAGGCGGGTACGTTTCCCAGAGCCAGGACTGCCTGAAGCGCCTGGCTCGAACGATCACTTAAGAGCTCAGCCGAGGTATTCCTGACGCAGGGACTGCACCCGTTGCACGAGTGCACTGCGCTTGTCGCTGGTGGTGAGGTTTCTCCAGCTCCACTGGCCCACCACCACAACGCCGAGCAGCTCGAGCAGGCCGGGCACCACGGGCAGCAGATTGATCGTGTCGAGGATGCCTTTGATCAGGATCTGAGCAACGATCACCGCAGCGAAGATGCCGACGATCTTGCCGATGCGACCCATCTGGTTCCAGTCGACCTGGTCGAGGGTGTCATTCACTTTGCCCAGCACTTCGCTGTAGCGCTCGGTGAAAGAGGTGGTGTCTTCGCTGGTGGTGGCAGACGCTTCCACCGCAGGGGTCGCGTCGGTCGCGGGGTCCTTAACTTCGGTGGTGGCGTCGCTCATGGAACCGACAGAACTGTCTATACGGTCTGCAGAGCGTATCGGCGCTTCGTTGATCGCGCCATCCAAGCTGTTGCTGCGTTGTGGTTGCCTCACGATTCTGGAGCGCACCTTGCTGGCGAGCTGGCCTGAGGAAGGCTGCGCGCTGTTGATCGGATCCCAGGGCGAGGGCAGCTCGCTGCGGTTGGATCACGTCTGGCCTGGATGCAACCGTTGGGGGCGACAGCCGGATCTGCAGCCATGGGGAGCGGGTGAGACACCTGGTCGTGACTGCAATTTCCTGCTCGATCCCCGCGAACAACTGGCGGCGCAGCGCTGGTCGCGGCAACACCAACAATGGATCATCGGTGTGGCTCACTCCCATCCCCACAGCCCGCCGGTTCCCTCAGCCGCGGATCGCTGTCGCGGTGTCCCCCACCAGCTGATGCTGATCCTCTCGGCCCAGCAGGGGCTGAGGGCCTGGTGGCTGGAGGAGGATCGGCAGGTGCGGCCGGTGCCGATCGATGTCGATTGAGGAACTGAGTGGGGAGGAGCGGAGCCGTTATGCCCGCCACCTGATGTTGCCGGAGGTGGGCATGGCCGGGCAGGAGCGGCTCAAGGCTGCGTCCGTGCTCTGCGTGGGCGCCGGTGGGCTGGGCTCTCCGTTGTTGCTGTACCTGGCCGCGGCCGGTGTCGGCCGGATTGGCATCGTCGATGGCGATGTTGTGGAGCTCTCAAACCTGCAGCGGCAGGTGATCCATGGCATGGACTGGCTCGGCCAATCGAAGGGGCGCTCCGCCGCGCACAGGCTGCAGGAGCTCAATCCCCACTGTCAGGTGGAGCTGCATGAGCAGATGCTGGATCGGGAGAATGCCCTTGAGCTGATTGCCAGATACGACCTGGTGTGTGATGGCTCGGACAATTTCCCGACGCGGTATCTGGTGAATGACGCCTGCGTGTTGCAGGGAAAGCCTTTGATTTACGGATCGGTGCAGCGTTTTGACGGCCAGGCATCGGTGTTCAATCACACGCCGGAGAGCCCCAACTACCGCGATCTGCTGCCGGAGCCACCGCCTGTGGAGCAGGTGCCGTCCTGTGCGGAAGCGGGGGTGATGGGGGTGATGCCTGGGCTGATCGGCTTGATCCAGGCGACGGAGGCGATCAAGTTGATCACAGGTATCGGCCGCAGCCTGGATGGCCGCCTATTGGTGGTGGATGCCCTCACGATGCGCTTCCGCGAGCTGACGCTGCGGCGTGACCCGGACCGGCCGGCGATCGATGGCTTGATTGACTACCAGCAGTTCTGCCGACCGACGGCATCTCCCATGGACAGCATCAGCGTGATCGAGCTCAAGTCGCTGCTGGATGGCTCGGCCGATGATCTGGTGCTGCTGGATGTGCGCAATCCAGCTGAAGCCGAGGTGGCTGTGATCCCTGGGGCCGTGCTGATCCCCCTGGCCACGATCAAAAGCGGTGAGGCGATCGAACGCATCCGCGGGTTGGCGGAGTCCGGGCGGCTTTACGTGCACTGCAAACTCGGCGGCCGTTCGGCCCAGGCCGTGGAGCTGCTGGCTCAGCAGGGCATCCCGGCCACCAACGTTGATGGGGGCATCGATGCCTGGTCCGTGCAGGTGGATCAGGCCGTGCCGCGCTACTGACCCATTGAATTAATAGTCAACCCCCCGTTTGAGGTCCACGCCCTGTTCGGCGTAGTGCTTGTGGCACACCATCTCGGAGTGGATGCTCGCCAGATCGAAGTAGGCCGGTTGATTTTTGCAGCGGCCGGTGATGATCACTTCGGTTTCCGTCGGTTTGCGCAGCAGCGTCTGCATGATCGGCTCTTCTGGCAGCAGCTCCAGATCCACCGTTGGGTTGAGTTCATCGAGGATCACGGTTTTGTAGAGCCCGCTTGAGATGGCCGCGCGGGCGATCTCCCAGGCCCGTTCCGCTTCCACGTAATCGATCGGTTCCTGCTGGCCGCGCCAGACGATGGCATCACGGCCGGAGCGGAGGTGATCCACCAGATGGGGATAGCTGTCCCGCAGCGCGGCGATAGCGGCGTCTTCGGTGTAGCCGCTGCCCCCTTTCAGCCACTGCAGGATCAGCACCCGGTGGCTTTTGTCCTGGCTGATGCCCCGTCCAATCGCCTGCAGCGCCTTGCCGAGGGCGCTGGTGGATTTGCCCTTGCCCTCCCCGGTGTAGATCTCGATGCCGCTGCTCATGTTCAACGGGATCACCCGCTCCTCCTCCAGCCCTGGCCGCCGGTGCGCCCGCATCTCGGAGTGCAGGTCCGCCACCCGCACCAGTGGAGCCGGTGCCGCGCGGCCAGTCACGATGATTTCCATGCCCTCCGGCCGCTGCCTGAGGGTGTTGACCACGTCCTCCACATCCAGCAGCCCCAGATCCAGCACCGGGTTCAGTTCATCCAGCACCACCACCGAATAGAGCGCGCTGGCGATGGCTCCTTTGGCGATCACCCAGCCCCGCTGGGCTTCCTCCCGATCGAAGCGGGTGGCTTCTTCAGCGGTGAAGTGATCAGCACGGCCCGTGCGCAGGTGGTCGATCAGATGCGGGAAACCCTGCTGCAGCGCTTCGATGGCGGCGTCTTCGTCGTAGGCGCGGCCAGGGCCCTTGAGGAAGCGCAGCAGCAACACCCGGGTGCGTCGTTGTTCACAGATGCCCAGGCCGATGGTGCGCAGCACCACCCCCAGGGCGGCCTGGCTCTTGCCCTTGCCCTCACCGTCATAGATGTGCAGCTGACCATGGCTGCGCTCGCGGCTGTCCGCCGCCGTCACGATGCCGATGCTTCGGGGCATGGTCCCGGCTCTTACCGTTGGAGCCTACCGAGATCGACCGGGTTGTTCCGCTGATGTTCCGGCTGCAGGAATCTTTGCCGTCGCGGCAGGCCGATCTGCTCCAGCAGTTGCGCAACTGGCTGGCCTCACACGATGCCCTGTGCGTGGCCTACTCCGGTGGTGTGGACAGCACCCTGGTGGCTGCGATCGCCCATGAACAGAAGGGTGATGCCGCTGTCGCGGTGACGGGCGTTTCGCCGGCCCTGGCTCCCCATCTGCTGGAGGAGGCGCGGGCGCAGGCGCAGTGGATCGGCATCCGCCATCAGGAGTGTCCAACCCGTGAGCTCAACGATCCCGACTACAGCAGCAATCCCTCCGATCGCTGTTTTGCCTGCAAGCGGGAACTGCATCACCACCTGCAGCCGATTGCTGCCGCCGCCGGTGGTGCCTTGGTGGTGGATGGGGTGAATCTGGATGATCTCGGTGACCACCGCCCCGGCATTGAGGCGGCCCGGCAGGCGGGGGTGCGCTCCCCCCTGGCGGAATTGGCCATTGATAAGGCCGCCATTCGCCAGTTGTCATCAGCCCTCGGTTTTCCCTGGTGGGACAAGCCAGCCCAGCCCTGCCTGGCCTCCCGCTTCCCCTACGGCGAGAGCATCAGCGCTGAGCGGCTCAAGCGGGTCGGGCAGGCGGAAGCCTGGTTGCTGGCCCGAGGCTTCCCCAGGGTGCGGGTGCGCAGCCAGGGTCTCTCCGCGCGCATCGAGGTGCCCCGTGATCGGCTGGATGATCTGCTGGCCCTGAACGCAAAAGAACCCCTGGTCAGCAGCCTGCTGGACCTGGGGTTCACTTCGGTGAGCCTGGATCTGGAGGGCCTGGTGAGCGGCAAGCTCAACCGAGGCCTCTGATCAGCCAGGCAGCTGGATCGGTTCGCGCACGGTGTCGGCCACAGCCGCCGGTGTTTCCCTGCGAAAACTCCTCAGGGCATGGCGCTGGGCCCGCAGTTCGTCCCGCAGAACGGCGCAGGCCTGTTCCGGCATCGTGTGGTCACCGCAGGTGAACACATCCACGGCGGCATAACCGCTCTCGGGCCAGGTGTGGATGGAGATGTGCGATTCCGCCAGCAGGGCCAGTCCCGTGACGCCCTGGGGCTCGAAGCTGTGGGTGATCAGATTGAGAAGGGTGGCACCAGCACGTTTCGCTGCTGTCGTGATGGTGGTTCTCAGGAATGCTTCGTCGTCGAGCCGGGCAGGATCGCAGTCGTAAAGCTCGAGAATGCAGTGTTTGCCAACCATGTCGGTGGCTTGCAACTGGGTGTCCTCCCATCCCGGGTTGGGATGCAGGTCAGACAGGGTCTGCTCCATCAGGCGATCAGGGAAAAACAGCACAACAGATTATCCGATCTCCACCCCTGGACTCAGGTCTCCAGGTTTGAGAATCTGCGAATGCTCCCGCCAGCCGCCCTCAAAGCCGCTCAGGTGGGTGGCGCTCACCAGGCATTGATGCTCCTGCCCCACCGCCTCCAGCAGCAGGTGCTGACGGGTGGGGTCGAGTTCCGCCAGCACATCGTCCAGCAGCAGCAGCGGCGCCTCGCCGAACAGCTGGGTCACCAGTTCCAGTTCCGCCAGTTTCAGCCCCAGCACCAGCGAGCGTTGCTGGCCCGATGATCCGAACCGCCGCGCCGGTGTTCCCCCCAGTTGCAGGGACACTTCATCGCGATGGGGCCCCACCCGGCAGCTGCCCAACCGTTCCTCCTCCGGCCGTTGCAGCCGCAGCTGCTCTTCGATGGCCAGTCGCCATGGCTCCTCCGCTTCCTCGGCATCGAGGCGACTGCCCGGTTGGTAGTGCAATTCCAGCTCCTCGCTCCCGGCACTGAGGTGCGACTGCCAGCGGCGCGCGATCGGTTCCAGGCGCCGCAACGCCCGTTGGCGGCGGCGGTGAATGCGCGTGCTCACCAGGGCCATCTGCACATCGAAGGCATCGAGCAAGGCGTCCCGCTGGTTCGGGTTGGTCTGCGCACCACGACGCCAGAGCTGGCTGCGTTGGCGCAGCAGGCGGTTGTAGCGGCCGAGCAGATCGGCATAGACGGGCTCCAGCTGCAGCACCACGCGGTCGAGCCACTGCCGCCGCAGGGCCGGTTCTCCCCGCACCAACTCCAGATCGAGGGCGCTGAAACCGATGCAGCGCAGCGGACCGATCAGATCCAATTGGCGATCCAGGGTCTTGCCGTTGCGACGGGCCTGGCGCCCCCCTTGGCGACGCAGCTCCAGCTCCAGCTGATCGCCATCATCCAGGCCGGCCCGCAGCAGGGCCCGCGGTGCCTCCCACTGGATCAGGTCACGGTCCTGGCTGCAGCGATGCGAGCGCAGGCTGCCCAGCAGCTCCACGGCCTCCAGCAGATTTGATTTGCCGATGCCGTTGGGGCCGATCACCAGCAACCGCGGCTGGGTCAGCTCCAGCGACAGCTTCCTGTGGTTCCGAAACCCCTGCAGCTGGAGCGTTTGGAGCCGGATGGGTCACAGAGCGGCGTTTGGGTAAGGTACTAACAACGGGCCGGCCTGTCGGGCGGTCTCCTGCTGTTACCTCACTGAGGCCAGTGGGCATGTAGCTCAGTTGGATAGAGCATCAGATTCCGGTTCTGAGGGTCGGGGGTTCGAATCCCTCCATGCTCGTGTTCAGTCAGTTCCAGAGGTTGATTTCAGCCTCAACCCCATGGCCCGGATGCCACTGGGGTCGATCACAAAACCCTGACCCTTCAGCGCCTCGAGCGACATCGCCGGCGCGGAGACGGACAGGCTGCAGCCGGGCAGGTCTCGCCGCAGGATGTGCAGGGCTCGATGCATCAGAACCGTCAGCAGCCGGCCCTGATCCGGTCCCGGACGGGCGGACAGATTCCAGAGATTGGCGTTGAGGGCCATGTCGCTGGTGGCGCGCACGAATCCCACCAGCTCCCCCGTGGACTCCTCAAGGATGCTGATCTGCCACAGGCTGCGCTCCATCGCCTTGGGCCAAAGTTCTTCCGGGTGGGTGGATTCCTGGCAGGACGCCAGCAATCGGTTGATGGCTGCCGGTGATGGCACCTCACCGGTTTCGAGGCGGTATCCCTCGGGAAGTTGAGGAACACTGGGCTGCTGAAGGAACGAAAGCAAGGGATCAGCCGGTGTTGCGCATGCCGGCGGCGATGCCGTTGAGGGTGAGCAATGCGCCCCGCAGCAGTTCACTGCGGCTGTAGGTGCGGCGGTCCTCCGGCGTTCCAGGGGATTCGCTCATGGGAGGCTGGCGGTTCTGATCCCGCAGTCGCCGCAGCAGGGCCACCTGCAGGAAGCCCAGGGGAACAATGGTGCGGTTGCGCAGATCCACCGACAGCTGCAGGTTCTGATCGGCCCCCAGCAGGCGGCTCTGACCGGTGATTTCGAGCACCAGCTTCAGGGTGCGGCCGTATTCATCGGCGATCACCTTGAAGATGCCTTCAAAGGCATCGCGCTGCTCCGGGTTGCCGAGGCTGCTCATGTAGTGGTGCGCCAGGTCGAGATCGACCTTGGACAGCGTCATCTCCACCTTGGAAATCAGCATCCGGAAAAACGGCCAGCGCTGATGCAGTCGCCGCAGCAGGTCCAGTTGCTCAGGGTCGTCGTTGACCTCCTCCGCCAGGGCGGTGCCCACACCGAACCAGCTCGGCAGCAGGAACCGGCTTTGGGTCCAGCCGAACACCCAGGGGATTGCCCGCAGACTGGAGAGATCCCGGGCGCCGGTCTTGCGGCGAGCCGGACGGCTGGAGATCTGCAGCTTGCTGATCTCCTCGATCGGGGTGACCTGCTGGAAAAACGCCACCAGATCGGGGTTATCGTGGACCAGGGCCCGGTAATGCTCGCGGGAGCGCTTGGCCACGCGGCTCATCAACTGGTTCCAGCTCGGGGTGGCATCCAGCTGGTTGGTCACCAAGCTGTTCTGCACCACCGCCGTCGTGACGGTTTCCAGGTTGTAGAGGGCAAGTTCCGGCAGGCCGTACTTGGAGGCCAGCACCTCACCCTGTTCGGTGATCTTGATCCGGCCCTGCAGTGTGCCGCTGGGCTGGGCAAGGATGGCCTGGTAGGCCGGGCCGCCGCCGCGGCTCACCGATCCACCCCGGCCGTGGAACAGCCGTAGGGCCACACCGTGGCTGCTGGCCAGGGTTTGCAGGGCGATCTGCGCCTGGTGAATCTCCCAGTTGCTGGAGAGGAAGCCCGAGTCCTTGTTGCTGTCGGAGTACCCGAGCATCAGCTCCTGCAGGGGCTGTCGCTGGACGCCGACACTGGGGAGCAGATTCCGGTAGATCGGTGTCTGGAACAGGCCGTCCATCACCGCTGGGGCCCGCTGCAGGTCTTCCACCGTTTCGAACAGGGGCACCACCAACAGCGATGCCTTGCCGGCCTGCGGGTCCACAAGGCCGATCTCCTTCGCCAGCAGCATCACCTCCAGCAGGTCGGAGGCGGTGTGACTCATGGAGATCACGTAGGAGTGGCAGATCCGCTGACCGAATTCCTGCTGCAGGCGATGCAGCATCTGGAACACCGCAAAGGTCTGGGCGGTGGCTTCGGACCATTCGACCGCCGCGGGGATCAGCGGCCGGCGGGTCTGCAGTTCCTCCAGCAGCCAGGCCACCCGCTCGGATTCCTCCATGGCGCCGTAGGCCTTTGGAAGCTGCAGGTGGGTGGTCAGCTCATCGATGGCGTCGCTGTGGCGGGTGCTCTCCTGCCGGATGTCCAGGCTCGCCAGGGAGAACCCGAAGATGTGGACCTGATTGAGCAGGGTGTCGAGCTGTTCGCAGCTCAGCTCGGTGCTGACGAGGCTGTTGCGGATCAGTTCCAGATCACTGCGGAACTGATCGATGGCGGTGTAGTGCAGCGCCTCATGGCCCGGGATCCCATCGGTTGGCGCTGTGGCGGCGGGTTCGGGCGGCGACTGCCAGCCAGCCTCCGACATCTGATGGTTGCGCTGCAGCGTGAGCTCCAGCCGTTCGAGGATGTAGCTGAGCTTGAGCCGGTAGGGCTCCAGCCGATAGCGGGCGGCCCGGCGCTCATAGATTTCCGGGAAGCGCAGCCGGTCCATTTCCAGCGATTCCAGCAGTGGTGGGGCCACCTGGCTCCACTGCATCGAGATGCTCAGCTGGTTGCGCAGGGATTGCACCGAGCCGATGTAGAGCTCCAGCATCAGCTGGCGCTGATAACAGGCGGTCCGCCAGGTGATCTCCGGGGTGACCGAGGGGTTGCCGTCGCGGTCGGACCCCACCCAGGACCCGAAGGTGCAGAAGGACGCCTGGGGGAACTGCACATCGGGGTAGTGCCGGCTCAGGGATGACACCAGCCGCCTCCGCAGCTGCGGCATCGCCTCGAACAGCACCTGCTGGAAGTAGTGCAGGGTTGAATCCACCTCATCCAGCACCGTCGGTTTGAACTGGTGCAGCTCATCGGTGCGCCACCAGAGGCGGATCTCCTCCTCCAGCTGGCGTCGCAATTCCTCTTCGTCGTAGCGGGGCAGCGCTGGCTCTGACTGCAACCGCTGCAGCAGGGAGGCCACCTTCCGCTGTTTGTGCCGCACGGTGTGCCGCACGATTTCCGTCGGGTGGGCGGTGAACACCAGTCGGATGTCAAGTTCCCGCAGGAGCGTCTCCACCTGCGCGGGGGGAACGTTCATCCGCCGCAGCCGCTCGAACACCTCGCCGAATGTGGCGGGGTCGGTCTGGCTGGCCAGGGGCGGCGCGAAGGGATCAAAGGGCGCCGCGGTCTCGTCGTCCTGGCTGCGGCTGGGACGAAGGCTGTCGAGATAGCTGTCTTCTTCGATGCGCTGCTCGAGGATGTTGATCAGCTGGAAATACAGCGAGAAAGCACGGGCTGCTGCGATGGCCTCGGAGAGATCCATGCTGCGGATCAGCTCAACGATCGCCTCGCTGCTGCTCTCACCGTCGCGGCCTTCCAGGGCCACCGGATCACTCAGCTGCTTGAGGCGAAGCAGTCGCTCGCTTTGTTCCGGGGGGCATTCGCTGCGCAGCACGGTCTGCCACAGGTCTTCCACCAGCTCGAGGCGATGCTGCAGCAGGCGGCCGGCGCCGGGGCTGCCACCGCTGGCCCTTGGCTGCTCGCCGTCGGGGACATGGGCGGTGGACTGGGGCATCGACGCTCCGCTGGTCTCGGGACTGCGCATGATCATCCCAAAGCGCCGCTCAGGGGGGCGACGGACTCTTCCTGATCCTTCATGGCACAACTGCCCTGCCGCAGAAGGTCTCCGATGCTGCAGCCCTGCTCAATGGCTGCTGTCCAACGCATGGCTTGGTTGCCGGATTCCAGCAGCCGACCCAGCGGTTGAAGCCGCTCGCTGAGGCCGAGGGCTTCGGCCCGGGGGCTCAATTGCTCGAGAACCTCCGCAATCCAGGCCCGGCCGGTCACCGCACGGCCGTCCTGCCAGTGCTGGAGCGTGGCATCGAGGCTGTAGCGGGCCGCGGCGGCGTCATTGCTGTCGGCCAGCTCCGCCAGCTCCTCTGCGCTGAGGTCACTGGCCTGGAGTGGATCCAGCCGCTGCGGGGCATCCCGCAGCTCCAGCAGCCGCAGTTCCAGCAAAGCCGTGATCGCCAGCAGTTCCGCCGGGTCGGTGATCAGATCACAGATGCGCAGTTCCAGGCGGTTGAGGTCGTAGGGCCGTCGCGGTCCGTTGGGGCGAACGGAGGTCCAGAGATGGCGTTCGTTGCGCATCTGGCCATCGGCCAGGCGCTGCTCCACCCACTGCGTGTAGTGGGAGTGATCCAGGAACAACGGCACCTGCCGTGGGGTCAGGGGAAACTGATGCCAGCGCTGCGAGTGGTGGCCGGTCAGCTCACCACCGAGAAACGGTGAGCTGGCACTGAGGGAGAGCAGCAAGGCCGCTTCGCAACGCATCAGCCGCACGGCTGCAAACAGCCAATCCAGGTCCGTGATGCCCAAGTTGATGTGAATGCTGGCGGTCACGACCTTGGTGCCGTAAGTCGTTTCGATCAGGTCGTGATAGGGATTGGTGGGATCCGATCGCTCGAAGCTGGTGCTGTCGCCCAGGCTCAGGGTGCTGCCCGGTAGCAGGGTCAGGCCCCGGGGAGCCAGCCATTGGCGCAGCCGCCGGCGCGGTTGCAGCAGGGCCTCCGGTAGAGCCTTGTAGTCGCTGATCGGCGGGGTGATGTACTCCAGGTTGCGGTGGTCCGGTTCCGTGACGAAATCACTGAGATCCCGAGCCACCTCGCTGGCAACGCCCACGTTGGTGCCGTCCGGTCGCCCGGTGAACAGCTCCACTTCAAAGCCCTTGAGCAGCAGCCCTTCGCTCATGGCCGCTCCGGGTTGAGGCAGGCCAGGGCCGTGAGCATCCCGCGGGCCTTGTTGAGGGTCTCCTGGTATTCCGCCGTGGGCTTCGAATCCGCCACCACGCCTGCACCCGCCTGCACCTTCACCCTGCAACCACCGGACGGGTCCGGTTGAACCACCATGGTGCGGATCGTGATGGCGGTGTTCAGGGCTCCCGCCAGATCCACCGATCCATACACACCGGAATAGGGGCCTCGGGCATCGGGTTCCAGCTCATGGATCAGCTGCATGGCACGGATCTTGGGGGCTCCACTCACGGTTCCGGCAGGGAAGGATGCCATCAGCAGGTCCCACACGTCGTGCTGGGGGGCCAGACGCCCCTCCACCTGGCTGACGATGTGCATCACGTGCGAGTACCGCTCGATCACCATCAGATCCTTCACCGCCACACTGCCGGGCTGACAGACCCTGCCGAGGTCATTGCGGCCGAGATCCACCAGCATCACGTGCTCGGCACGTTCCTTGGGGTCGGCCAGCAGATCCAGCTCCAGGTCGCGATCCTCATGGGCTGTCGTGCCGCGCGGACGGGTGCCGGCAATGGGTCTGAGGCTGGCTCGGATGCCCTCCGGCGCAGGGTCGGCCTGCACCATCACCTCCGGACTCGATCCGATCAACTGCCAGTCGCCGAAGTCGAAGAAGGCCATGTAGGGCGATGGATTGACCATCCGCAGGCTGCGATAGAGCTCCAGCGGCTGCTGGGGAACAACCGTCTCCAGGCGTTGGCTGATCACCAGCTGGAAGACGTCACCGGCGGCGATGTGTTCCCGGGCGGTGTCGACCGCCGCCTCGAAGCGCTCCTGGCTGCAGTTGCTCTTCACATCGGGAAGCTGCTTGGCCTGCGCATCCCAGGGAAGGGGATCCACCAGAGGGAGCGGGGCTTCCATGCGCCGCCGGAGCGCTGCAATCCGCGCCATCGCCCCGTCCCAGGCAGCGTCTTCCGATTGACCCTGGCTCAGGTCGGCGAAGGCCACGGCCGTGATCTGTCGCTTCACCTGATCGAAAATCAGGATCGAGTCCATCAGCATCCAGATGCCGTCCGGTGGATCCGACTCCTGCCGCGGATGCACCGGAACACTGGGTTCAATCCACTGAATCAGCTCATAGCCCCAGACACCGTAGAGCTGCCCTAGCGGTGGCAGTCCGGGCAGGCTGATGCAGCGGTAAGGCTCCAGACAACGCCTGAGACTGTCGAAGGGATTGCCACGGAAGGTTTCCTCGCGGCCGTCACGCCAACGTCGTTGCAGGCAATCGTTGCGGGCTGATGCGGTCCACAGGGGATCGCAGGCGATCACACTCCACCTGCCGAGGGTTTCACCACCCTCAACCGATTCCAACAACACTCCAGGGGCATGATCGGCCCCGACCTTGATCCAGGCCGTCAGAGGGGTTTCAAGATCCGCCGGCCAGCTCTGGGCCAGCGGAATCAGATTGGCACCGTTGGCTGCGGCCTCGTGAAAGGCGACGCGATCAGGACTGAGCATGACGGCATCTTCGCAGCACCGCCCCGGAGGGGGGCGGGGTCAGTGCGATGGATCAGGAGTCGTAGGTGTTACGACCGCTGAACTTGATGCTGGAGGGGTTGACGTTCTGACCGATGCGGCGGGAGTTGTGACCCACCATGGTGCGACCTTCGTTCACTTTCTCAGAGACCACACCGTCCTTGGGATAAAGGAATTCGGTGTCGCCGCCGGGGAAAATGCGGTAGATCTTGTAATCCTCGATCCGGGGCTTGAACTTGGTGCGCAGCTGCGTTCCGAGGGCAAGGCACTGTTCCTTGCGGGCGAAATACATGATGTTTTCGCCGGAATTCATCATTGCGGCGCCGCCGGTTGGCAGCTCAAAGGCCTGAGCGCTGTTGCTGGTCCAGGTGATGGCGTATTTCTCTTCGGTTTCAGCGGCATTCAGCAGACCACCGGTGCTGCCGATGAACTGAGGAAGCTGACCATTCAACGCCGATGCTGTCATGGCTGCGGTAATCCAGACGGTCCGTTACGACTGGAAAGTAGCACCGTGGTTGGGGCCTGATTTGGCTGGCGAAAGCAACCTTCACACCCGTCAACAAAGCGGTTCCCGTTATCAGGTTGCAGACGGTGCCACGGGGAAGAACACCGTGAGATCCCGATCGCGTCGTGCGTGGTACCTCCCGCCGAGGCTGGCCATCAGTTGACGGGTGGCCGACTGACTGAGCTGAAGGCTGCCGGTGGCTGGATCCCAGCTGAGCACGGTGCCCACTTGTTCGGTGCTCAAACCCGATCCGGTCGACGCGGGCCCGTCCCCCATCTGCACCAGAAGTTGCAGTTTCAGGCGGGCGCCGGCCGGCTGCAGCTCCAGTCGCAAGCCGGTTCCGCCGGGTAACCCCCGGCTGACCCGGTCGATCAGACCGCCTAGCATCGGTTCAAGCCGCCCCGGGTCGCTGAGCACATCGGGTAGGTCTGGCTGTACGTCCAGCGTGAGGCTGAGTTGGCGTCGCTCGAGTTGGTCCCGCCAGATCGGTTCCAGACTGCAAAGGATGGAGCCGAGATCCGTACGGGCCAGCTGGGTTCCCTCGGGTTGGCGCTGCAGCTCGGCGGCATGGAAGATCAGCCCGAAGCGGTCGATCTGTTCACTGCATTCACCATCGATCTGTCGAAGTCGTTGCTGCACCACGGCGGGCAGGTCGTCCCGGCGCAGCAACGAGCGGATCAGGGTGCGGATCGTGGCCAGGGGTGTGCGCACCTCATGGGTGATGGCCTCGAGCAAGGTGAGGTCGTGGGAGGACTCCTGGTTTGATTCGGAGCTGCTCTGGGTCGGTTGCAGGGTCAGGCTCGGTGCCGTCACGGTGAGCTTTTCCGCCAGCCGCGGCCAGAACTGCTGGTCCAGCTGAGGATCGCTGTGCAGCGGGCCAAGACCGTTCAGCTGTGTTCTCAAGGCTTCAGCCAGATCGGGGGACTGACCCTGCAGCCGCGTTCCGAACAGAGACAAGGCATCCCCCAGGGTGTCGTGGTCGCAGCGCATCAGCAGCTGACGCCGGTCTTGATCGCCGTGAATGGCCAGTGCGACCTGCAGGGTCGGTGTGATGACGATCAGCAGGGGATCTAATCCGTCCTCAGGGTGCAGGGGCAGCCGGCGGAAACTCATGCCCTCCGGCCGATGGCCGCCGCTCCCCGGCAAGACGGCATGGGACGGACTGAAGCGATCGAGGTTCTCCGGCGCCAGCACCCAGCCCTGCAGACGGGCCAGAAGCTCAGGTTCGTAGAGCGCCGGCAGCGGAGAGGCCAGCCAGATTCCCTCCTGGGCATCGCGATCCAGCAGCTCCTCCTGGAGAATCTCGAGGGCGCCCCACCAGAGGCGACGGACCCCGGATTCATCGCAGGCTCCAGGGCGTCTGTCCCGGGCCAGACATTGCCGCAGGGCCTGAAGGCTGTTGTCGCTCACCATCGACCCAGTGAGCCGACTCGGCTCTGCCGCACCACAGACAGGCAGAGGCCAAGACAGATGAAATTGACGAGCATTGCCGAGCGCCCGTAGCTGAGGAACGGCAGGGGGATGCCTGTGATCGGTCCGAGTCCGATGGTCATGAAGATGTTCACCACCACCTGGAACATCACCATGGTTCCGATGCCGACCACCACCAGTGATTCGAAATCGCTGCGAGCGTGACGGGCCACCTGCAGCAGGCGCCTCATCAACAAGGCAAAGCCTGCCACCACCAGCACCGTGCCGATGAAACCGGTTTCCTCGCCGAGGGCACTGAAGATGAAATCCGTGTGTTGTTCAGGAATGAAGCGCAGTTTGGTCAACTGACCCTGCAGCAGACCGGTGCCGAACAGCCCGCCGGAACCGATGCCGACGCTGCTCTGCAGCAGGTGATAACCACCGCCGAGAGGATCCTGGGATGGGTCGAGGAACAGCACCAGGCGATCGCGTTGATAGTCCTTGAGGCCGTTCATCCACAGCCAGGGGGTCACCACGGCCATCAGGGAGTGGATGGCAACGGTGATGGCGGCTGCCAGCCGCTTCCAAGGCAGGCTCCGAAACGCCAGGACCGCCATTAGTGGGATCCAGATCGCCATCCCCCAGGGCACCAGACCGGACAGCAGCGCCGTGACCAGGGGAGACAGCAGCAGCACGACCCATTCGATCGGCATACCCGACCAATAGAGCATCGTGAGCATCAGGGCTCCGAACACCAGTGATGTGCCAAGGTCCGGCTGGATGAACACCAGCAGCCAGGGGATGGAAATCACCCCCAGTGGCCGCAGCAGATCCACCGGGCGCTCTACCGGATGTCGAGCCAGAACAGCCCCCAGCAACAGGATTGCCGCGATCTTTGCGAATTCGGACGGCTGAACATTGACGGGGCCGATGCTGATCCAGCGCTGTGCTCCCAGGGCGGTGGTGCCCACCAAACGCACGGCGATCAGGCTGAGAACCGTCATGCCGTACACCGGGATCAGCAGCGGCTGCAGCCGTTGCAGTGGCAGGCGTGCCAGGGCCAGGGCTATCAAGGCTCCTACTCCAGCGGTGATCCAGTGGTGATACCAATCGGCGTAGTCGGCCTGGCGTTGGGTGCTGGCAATCAGTACGCCGGCGATGGCCACCATGGCCAGCGGAACGCCCCAGAGGATCCATTCCCTGGATCGTTGGCGTCGTCCGCGGCTGGTCGTCATCGTCAGGCCGTTGTGGTGACCTGCTGAAGCACCCGTTCAGCCAGTCCCTGGAATTCCAGCGCACTGGCGGAATCAGGCCGGCTGATCACGATGGGGCGTCCGCTGTCACCCCCTTCCTGCACCGGCATCTCCATGGGGATCTGCGCCAGAAGGGGCACGTCATAGTCCGCAGCGAGGGTGGCTCCGCCGCCACTGCCGAACAGGGCGTAGCGCTGTTCGGGGCGATCCGGCGGAATGAAGGCGCTCATGTTTTCCGCGACGCCAAGCACCGGAATGCCCAGTTGCCGGAACATGGCCAAGCCACGGCGGGCGTCCTGCAGGGAGACCTGTTGTGGTGTGGTCACGATGACGACGCCGGCCATGGGCACGGCCTGGGCCAGGGACAGCTGGGCGTCGCCAGTGCCGGGGGGAAGATCCACCACCAGGACGTCGCGCTCACCCCAATCGGCCTGGTACAGGAACTGGCGGATGATGCCGTTCAGCATCGGACCACGCCAGATCACCGGCTGATGTTCATCGATCAGTAACCCCATCGAGACCATGGCGACGCCGCAGCTTTCAATCGGCACCATCCGCTGCGTGTCGCCACTGCCGCGCACCTCCGGTGTGCGATCGGCCACTCCGAGCATCGTCGGTGCATTCGGGCCGTAGATGTCGGCATCGAGTAACCCCACGCTCAGCCCCTGCTGCGCCAGGGCGCAGGCCAGATTCACCGCAACGGTGCTCTTGCCGACGCCCCCCTTGCCGCTGCTGACGGCGATCACCTGGCGGACGCCTGGGATGGACTGACGCTCTGCAGGTTGTCCATGGCCGGCCTGGCCGATTCCCCCCTGGCTGGGGGGCTGCCCCAGTTCGATCTGCACATCATCGATTCCGTCCAAGCTCAGCAGCGCTTGACGGGCTTCGCCAGCGATGCGTTCACGCTGCCCCTGGGCAAAACCGGGCAGGGCGAGTCGGAAGACCACACGGGATCCTTCCACCCGGATTTGATCAATCCAGCTGAGTTCCGTCACGGCACGGCCGCTGCCCGCATCCTGGATCTGAGCAAGAACGCCGTTTGCCTGCTCGACCGAAACCATCGGATTGTGCTGCTGCGGGCTGGATCCTAGGGGCGCCCTCCCGTGACAGTCCCTGACGGAGTGTTGTCTTGGGCTGGCATCACCTGTTTAGGTTCTTCGATCGAATGGTCTGCCTTCATGGTTCGCTCCCTGGTTCGACGCCTGCTTGGCCGCTCACAGAACAATGGGACCGCAGCGCCGGCTTTGGAGCTGCCGCCTGAGGATTCCCGGGCCCGGGCTCGGGCCATGGTGATGGGATTGCAGGATGAGATCTGCGCAGGTCTGGAGTCCCTCGATGGTGAAGGGACATTCGTCGAAGAGAGCTGGGAGCGGCCTGAGGGAGGCGGCGGGCGATCCCGGGTGATGCGCGAGGGCCTTGTCTTCGAGCAGGGCGGCGTGAACTTCTCGGAAGTGCAGGGTCAGGAGCTGCCACCGTCAATCCTCAAGCAACGTCCTGAGGCCAAGGGACATCCGTGGTTTGCCACGGGCACCTCGATGGTGCTGCACCCGCACAACCCTTACATCCCTACGGTTCATCTCAATTACCGCTACTTCGAGGCTGGTCCGGTGTGGTGGTTCGGCGGTGGGGCAGACCTCACGCCCTACTACCCCTTTCTGGAGGATGCCCGTCACTTCCATCGCACCCATCAGGCGGCCTGCGATTCGGTCCATCCAGACCTGCACAAGGTGTTCAAGCCCTGGTGCGATGAGTACTTCTTCTTGAAGCACCGCGGTGAGACCCGCGGCGTCGGTGGCATCTTCTACGACTATCAGGATTCCAGCGGTGTGCTCTACAAAGGACAGGACCCTTCAGGTCCCGCGGCAGGGGTATCGGCTCAGCTGGGGGCTCGCCCCCTGGGCTGGGAGCAACTGTTCGCCCTGGGGCAGGCCAATGGCCGGGCCTTTCTTCCGTCCTATGCGCCGATCGTGGAGAAGCGCCATCCGATGGCCTATGGCGATCGCGAGCGTCAATTCCAGCTCTATCGCCGTGGC
Source organism: Parasynechococcus marenigrum WH 8102 (assembly GCF_000195975.1). Lineage (GTDB taxonomy): Bacteria > Cyanobacteriota > Cyanobacteriia > PCC-6307 > Cyanobiaceae > Parasynechococcus > Parasynechococcus marisnigri. The sequence goes on along the minus strand of NC_005070.1, from coordinate 1,935,311 downwards.
CGGTACGTGGAATTCAACCTCGTGTGGGATCGGGGAACGATCTTTGGCCTTCAGACCAACGGCCGTACCGAGTCCATCCTGATGTCGCTGCCGCCGTTGGTGCGCTGGGAATACGGCTACAAGGCCGAGGCCGGCTCCAGAGAAGCTCTGCTGACGGAGCTGTTCACCAAACCCCAGGACTGGCTTGGTGATGCATCCCTGGAGGACCGCTGCCGCCCCCACGGCGCCATCAACTGACCCCCTGAACCAGGGCGTTCACCACCCGCTCGGCAATGCACTCCAGGGTCTGGGAGCGGGTGGAAGGGTTGCGCAGCTTGTTCTCCAGAGGCGGCTCCAGCATCGCGATTTCCAGGATGCCGATACCACGACGGGGACCACCGAGGCCGCTACGGAAGAGTCGTGGGAATCGTCCGAAGGCCTGAGCAAGACTCTCGTCCACTGCGTGAAGAGGTCGATTGATCGCCGGGATCAAACCCGATCCGAACCCGTAGGGCCGGTAGGCATCGAAGTGAATCTCCAGGATGTAGTCGCCGCGGGCTGAACGCGTCTTGGCTTGGGACCAGTTGGTTCTCGGGTCCTCGTCGTTGCGGATGGTGAGGGCCGGTGGTGTGTAGGCGCTGATGTTGAGACCTCGGGTTCGCCCCAGCCGCACCACGGCCTTCTGCACCTGCAGGTTCCAGTACAGCTCGTCCCGCATGCGGGGATCCATCGGCGCCTGACGCCGCTTGTCCACGGCAAAGCCCGGTGTTCCGGCACTGGCCATGGCCTGGGAATCGGCGTGGCCGGCCATCACCACGATGGGCAGATCGGGCTTGACCGCTCCCCGCCCAACCCAGCGTCCCGGCATGCGGGTGCGGGGCCCCAGAAGGGGATCGGGGTTGCCGCTGACGGGGCATGGCGTTGCTGGAGCCGTCCTAGGTGCCTGTGGCGCGGGTTTTGGTTGAGGGGTGAGCCAGTTCTGGCGTGGCTGGGCCGTCGTGGCGGGGCAGAGCAGAAGCGTCAACGCCAGCCCACCGAGGCTGAGATGTTTGCCGCACCGTTGCCGATGACTGCTTGTGTGCCCGGGCATGCGTCTGATCAGATCGGTGACGACAGCAGGGAGCCGTCACTGGAGAGCTGAAGGCTGTCCGCCAGTTCCAGCTCGATGGCGATCAACTCATCACGGTGCGCGCGAAGACGAACCGTGATGCCGGCTTCGTTGTGCTCCTGCAGCAGTTGCAGTTCCAGCGCCTCGGTGCGGGCTGCCCGCCGGCTGTAAACAGAGCCGGCCGCAGGGCCGAGCAGGATCAGCAGCAGCGGCCACCAGCTGAGCTGCGGAGCCAGCTGGCGAAGCACAAGGCCGAAACAGGTGCCGCCTATGGCGGCCAGAACGGACAACAACACCGCCAGCGGTTGGCTGGCGGCCACAGACCCCCGGAAGCGCAACACCTGCCGATCAGCATCGCCGCCGTCCCGGCTCCAGCCCCGTTGCTCCAGCCAGTCGCTCAGACCGCTCAACACCTCCAGGGCTGGCCTGGGGGAGTGCACATCCACAACGGTGGTGCGGTCCTTGCTGGCGGCGCGCAGGAAAAACACCAGGCCAATCGCCAGCAGGACGGTCAGCAGCAGGGTGGATTGAAAGCCCGCAGGCATGAACCAGCTCTCAGGTCCGACTGTTCTAAGCCGTCTTTGATCGCGTTAGTTCAACACCAGCCGGTGGGATTCCAGCCAGCTGTGCCACGGGGACATCAGCTGTTCGGCCTGGCCCCTGGCATCCGGCATCAGATGCAGCATCCGGCGGGGGCGACCACGGCTCGGGCAGCGCTGGGTGTAGGTGCTGATGGAACCCTGTTGCTCGAGGAAGTCCAAGGCCTGCTGAAGCACCGTCTCGGAAAGGCGCAGCTGGGGCTCCTCCCGCATCAGTTTCTGCAGCAGCCCGGAGGGATAGTTGTCGTCCTTCAGCAGGCACTCGAGCACCCAGCACACCGCCAGTTCCAGGTCGAGGAACTGTGGTGGTGGCTGGCGAAAATACTGTTCGATATCGGCCAGGCAGGTTCTGGACGGCTTGCGGCGGGAGAACACAGCAACAGAAGCACTGGTTCCATCAAAGTCGATCTCATTTTGAGATTCAAGAGGGAATTTCAGTGGCGTTCCGACGGCCCTGTCGCTGGCCACACTGGAGCTGCTGACTGCGTGTTTCCATGGCCGATTCGCTTCCTGCTCCCGCTGAATTCGCGGTCTTTGACGGCGATCTGGATGCGGATTGGACCGAGCGATACCTGCGCATGTCCGCCCTGGCGGTGGACACCGAGGCGATGGGTCTGATCCATGGCCGTGATCGTCTCTGCCTGGTTCAGATCGCTGATGCCGACGATCGGGTCTGCTGCATTCGGATCGGACTTGGTCAGACCTCGGCGCCCAATCTGCAGCGGCTCCTGGAGGCCGCTTCCGTGGAAAAGGTCTTCCACTTCGCCCGCTTCGATGTGGCAGCGCTGGCCAGCGGCCTCGGCATCGCCGTCAGCCCCATCTTCTGCACCAAGGTGGGTAGCCGTCTTGGTCGCACCTACACACCCCGCCATGGTTTGAAGGACCTGGTGATGGAGCTGGTCGGGGTTGAACTCGACAAGGGTGCCCAGAGCAGCGACTGGGGCCGGGTGGATGAGCTCAGCGATGTTCAGCTCGCCTACGCCGCCAATGATGTGCGCTATCTGCTGCCGGCACGTCAGAAGCTGGAAGCCATGCTGCGTCGTGAGGGGCGCTGGGATCTGGCGCAGCGTTGCTTCGGATGCATTCCTGTGATCGCGGATCTGGATCGGATGCGCTTCAACCAGACCTTCGAGCACTGAGCTTCAACGTTCAGTCTTCGAGGATGAAGTTGCCGTCTCCCTCGCTCGAACTCAGCAACGCGGTCAAGCGCTCGACGCTTCCCTCGTCGCTGTTGTCCAGGGCGGTGAGCATGGATTGGGCCATGGCCCGTCGTCCCTCCAGGTCACGCTTGCCCTCGCGGGCTGCCGCCTGATCCACCTGGCGCCGGGCACTGGCCAGGCTGATGCTCAGTCGGCTGGCCAGTTGGGCGCAGAGTTTGACGTATTCGGAGTCCTGAATGGCTGCCATGGGTCCCAGTGGCGGTCCTTCAGTATCCGTGCAGCCGTTCCAGGATCAACGCGGCAAGGCGGGCGCTTCCCCCGGGAGGCCCCATCCGTCGTTGGCCGATCCGACCGAGGCGTTCCCGCAGCGGCGGGTTGTCCAGCAGTTGCTGCAACCTGCCGTGGAGCTCCTCCGTGGAGCTGCAGGGGCGCACAGCTCCCCCCAGCAGGCGGCTTTGGCGCCGTGCGAAGGGCCACTGGAACTGTGGCCCCGGCCCCGGCAGTGACAGGGCCGGAATTCCAAGCCCTACCAGTTGTTCCGTCGCGGTGCCGGCGGTGGCCACGCCAGCTTCCGCCCAGCTGGCCCAGGTTTGGAAACGCTTCACGCCGATCAGCACCAGCAGAGGTCCCTTCACCCAGCAGGCCGCGGCATCGAGCTGGTCGGAGGGAGGCAGGCCGCGGCGGAACTTTTGATCGCGAAGGATTGGTTCGAGTTGATCCAGGCTCGGTTGGCTGCCGACAGCAACAAGAACGGCAATCGGCTGGTCGGCCTTCAGCCGGCTGACGCCATCCAGCAGCCGGCGGAAGTTCCGTAGGGCCTCTGGTATGCGGCTTCCACACAGCAGCAGCACCCGCCTGCAGCGTCCAAGGCTGGCGGGAAGATCACCGTTCGCCAGGCCATCCATCATCGGATTGCCCGGTGCCAGGGCCCGCACGCCATGGCGCTGCAGTCCGCGGGCGGTCAACCCATCGCGCATGGCCACCAACCGGCAGCGTGCCGCTCGCATCAGCATCCACTCCCATGGATCCCATTCGCTGCCTTTCAGCCGGTGGTAACGATCGCTGGGGCTTTGGCCAGGGCCGCTGCACCAGGTGTAGTCGCTCTTCGGGGTGCCGATGAAGCCATAACGGGCGCCACTGCTCCAGGCCATCAGCAGGGGGAGGAGATCACCGATCGCCAGCAGCTTGAGGCCGGCGCGAGCCCGCTTACCGATCAAGCGCCACTGTTGCCAGCTGAGTAGGGGAAGGCCGGCCTTCAGGTCCGCCAGCAATCCGGTGATGCTCTGGTTGCTGAATCCTCCACTGGGGAGGGCGGCCGCTGGACCGATCCGTTGCAGCCAGCCGTTCTGAATCGCATCGTCAAAAACACGCCCCTGACCCACCAATGGCAGCACTTCCAGCTTCAGGGCGGGGCACTGGGCATGCAGTTGTTCCAGCACCCGCAGAGCGATCAGATCCTCCCCGTGGCCATTGCAGACCACCAGCAATCCAGCATCGTTGTGGCTGATACGATCGCCTAATGGGAACGGCCGTTCCCGATCGGCGGCATGGCCAAGTGGTAAGGCAGAGGATTGCAAATCCTTTATCCCCAGTTCGAATCTGGGTGCCGCCTTCGATCGATATTCACAGCCGGGCCTCCGCGCTTCGTTGAAGTCCATCACGCGTCTGACTCTCGCAGTTGAGGCGTCGTTCGTTGATGCTGCACGCACCGGTGGTCGGTCGATTGCTCGGCAAGCCGATCGGCAGACCGCGTTGATCGAAGACCACCAGGGAACTGCTGGTGATGGTTCCGCTCCAGGAGGATGCGGCCAGGCGGCAGCGTCCGTTCTGACAGCTCAAAACCGGATCGCCGGTGCCAGGGCCCGTCACGAATGTCAGCTGGTGGGTCCGGCCCGGGTCCTCTTCACTGAGTCCGCTGAAGCGGATGCGCAGACCGATGCTGCTGGTTTGGCTGAGTTGCAGCCGCTGGCAGCCCATGGAGCGCTCGGCCTGAGTCAGACGACAGCCGGACACGCCCGTATCCAAACGGCCGAAACGGTCGTTGCCGACTGCATCGCTGCTGGCGACGTGGATGCCCATCAGCACCAACAGAAGCGGCAGCAGCATCAGTAGTCGCTGTCGGCCACGCACATGCCGAGACAGCGGATGCCGTTGCTTGCCGTGCGCCGGCAGTGTTGGCAGAGGATGCGCTCCTCAACCGGTTCTGTCGATTCACCCGCTGCCGGGTTCGCCGTTGGCATGGAAGTGGCCGTCTGGTGTTCAGCCATGGGAGTCCGTCAATGGAGGCGATCATGACGGGCAGAGGAGGTGACGCGTTGAACGGCATCGGATTCGGCACCTGGGCCTGGGGCAATCAACTGTTGTGGGGGTACGACGCCGAACGGGATGACCGCCTTCTGGAGGAGACCTTTCGCCAGGCCCTTGCATCGGGTCTTGGCCTGATCGATACCGCTGATTCCTACGGCACCGGGCGGCTCAATGGTCGTAGTGAACAGCTGCTGGGGCGGTTCGCAGCACGACTGCCAGCGACGCGACGGGCGGATCTCTGCATCGCCACCAAATTGGCGCCCTTCCCCTGGCGGCTCGGGCGGCGGGGCCTGGATCAGGCGCTTCAGGCGAGTCGTCAGCGGCTTCAGGGCCATCTACGACGCGTGCAGCTGCACTGGAGCACTGCTCGCTACGCCCCCTGGCAGGAGGTGCAGCTTCTCGATGGTCTGGCAGATCGCGTTCTGGATGGCTCCATCAGCGAAATCGGGGTATCCAACATCGGCCCGAAACGGCTGGCCTGGATGCAGCAACGCCTGGCGGAGCGAGGAGTTCCCCTGCGCAGTGTGCAGGTGCAGTATTCGCTGCTCTCATCGGGGGACGCCAAGGTTGATGCATTGCGACAGCTCTGCCGTGAGCGTGGCATCGAGGTGCTGGCCTACAGCCCGCTTGCTTTCGGTGTGCTGACCATGCCGCCAGACGGTGAGCGACGACCGAGAACCGTCCTGCAACGGCAGCTGCTCGCCAGGTTGCAACCAGCCAGCCGCTCACTTCGCGCCGTTGTGGCGACCATTGCCGGCCAGCGCAGTGTTTCGATGGCCCAGGTGGCCCTCAACTGGTGTCGAGCCCAGGGGACCACGCCGATCCCGGGCCTTAGAACCCCAAAGCAAGCTAGGGATGTTGCCGGAACCCTCAAATGGTCACTGACCTCTGAAGAACTGGATCAGCTGACCGTGGCGCGGCAGCAATGCACGGTGCGCACACCGTCCAACCCATTTCAAAGCGCTTAAGCCCTCAGGCTTCAGCGACGTTGTCTGGAGCAGGACTCACCACAACAGGAAGACTGTCAGCGGCAGCCTCGCTGCGCAGGGGGATCACGTTCTCCCGTTCCTGTGGTGGTACGGGGGCGGCAGCAGCCTGGCTCTCTTCGCAGGCCTTGAGTGCTTCCTGGAGCAGGGAATCAAAGGTGGTTCCCGGGAGACGGTGCCTTGCGACCTCAAGGAAGGTCCTGGGCAGGGATTCCCAGGCCGCGGACCGCAGGGCAGGGTTGTTGCTGCGGAGTTGTTTTTCCTCGTCGATCGCGCGCAGGAAACGAAGGGTGACGTCGCGCTTGGTGGAGGCCTTGATCAACGTGTCCCGATCCAGGGGGCCCTGATCGAGGCTCTGCTCGAGTCCGTGGATCCGTCGCTCAAGACTGTCGAGAACTTCCTGGGCTTCTTTGCCGATGTGGGACAGCTGACCGTCGGACAGATCAGGCATGTCAGCGACGTAAACCTTGCCGTGGTCCCTCAGGGTGAGGAAGGTCGGCCGGGGTGATTGGCGGTGGCCATTGGAACGCTCATGGGCCGGGACGACCGGACGACGTGGGGGTGTTGGACCTGCAGAGGATCGTCTGCGCGTGGTGCGCTGGGGTCTATCAAATGGCATGACGTTGTTAAGCCGATGTATCGACGCTGCGTCCGGAGAAAAACTCCAGAATGCTTGCAATCATCTTAAACGGTTCTTTCCCTTTGCCTGACTCTTGAACAATCTCTTTGGAGAGTGATGCAATACCCCTGTTAGTCGGGGAGGCCGATCACCCCGTCTTCAGGGTTCCCTTCCACGATGCTGCCAATCGGCCAGGCCTGGAGCTGCTGGGCACGGCAGGCAGCGACCGTTCGGTCGATTTGATCCCGCGGCACCACAACACAGAAACCGATCCCGAGATTGAAGGTGTGCCAGAGGTCCCGCTCCGGAATGCCACCAGCGCTCTGGAGCCAGTCGAACAGGGGCGGGCGTGCCCAGCTGGTTGGGCTCACCTGGGCGCGACATCCAGTCGGCAGGCAGCGGGGGAGGTTCTCCGGCAGTCCTCCACCTGTGATGTGCGCCATGGCATGGATGGGAAGGCTGCTGCTGAGCAGATGCTTCACCAGGGAGGCATAGAGCTGTGTGGGTCTCAGCAGATCGTCGATCAGCGGGCGCTGATCAGGTCCGTACAGGGTGGATCGATCCGCTTTGGCCTGGGCCAGCACCCGGCGCACCAGGCTGAAGCCGTTGCTGTGGACACCGCTGCTGGCCACGCCGATCACAGCATCACCTGGTTGAACCTGTTGTCCATCAATCAGCTCGTTTTCTTCAACAACGGCGACGCAGAACCCGGCCAGGTCGTAGCGACCCGCTGGGTAGAAGCCAGGCATTTCTGCGGTTTCGCCGCCGAGCAGCGAGCAGCCGCTCTGCTGGCAGCCGTCAGCGATGCCCTCAACAACCTCAGCCATGGCGTCAGGGCTCAATGCGCCCGTGGCCATGTAGTCGAGAAAAAACAGCGGCTGGGCGCCGGATGTGATCACGTCGTTCACGCACATCGCCACCAGGTCGATCCCAACGTTGTGGTGGGCTTGATGGTCCTGCGCCAATTCGAGTTTGGTGCCGACACCATCAGTCCCTGAAACCAACAAGGGCTGTCGCAGGCCAGCAGGCAGGCGCATCATGCCGCCGAAGCCCCCCAGACCACCGACCACCTCTTGGCGGTGTGTTGCTTCGACGGACGATTTGATCCGTTGAACAAAGGCGCGCCCGGCCTCGACGTCAACGCCAGCACTCTTGTAGTCCATGGGCTGAAGAACCTGTATCGATCCTGCAACCCCAGCGACCTTGGGACGGTCGACGAGCCGGATCAAGATGCCATCAGTTTCGCTGATGACTTGACCAAGTCTGGCTGATGCCTTCGTTTGGGATCAGTGGGGGCCTCGCCTGTGAGCGGCTGATGCGCGCCACGGGTGTCCAGATTTGCTGTGCCAGCCGCTGGATTGGTGCCTGCTGTTGTGTTTGTCACGAACTTCTTAACATCAACTCGTTTACCAGCTGAGGTCTGCGCCGCTTCTGAGCCATGTCTCCTGAGGCCTGCTGACCGTCCGTCATGCGTGTTGTTCTCACCCTCCTGGGTCTGTCCGGGGCGATTTCAGCCAGTGCAGCTCTATTCCCCGTGGTGGCGCAGGATTTTGAGGATTCGGATTTGTTCAAGCCGCTCGACCCAATGGAGTTGGCCGTCGACTCGGACATTGATTCTCAACCCATCAAAGCTGCTCCCCTGGATTCCGACCTGTCGGTCCAGGACGACCTTGACCCGGACAGCAGCTATGACAGCAGCATCAGCGCCACATTGACGCCCGATGAGGTGAAGGAACCGGTCGATCCAACGCCCGTGGCGGTTCTGCCTGAGCCGAAGCTGAAGCTGCTGCCCGAGGTGGTGCGCGTGATCACCGGGGAGGCCAGCTGGTACGGGCCTGGTTTCTACGGAAATCACACGGCCAACGGCGAGATCTACCGCCAGGGGACGATGACGGCAGCCCACCGCACCTTGCCGTTCGGAACCAAGGTGCGCGTGACCAATATCCGGAACGGCCGCTCTGCGGTGATTCGCATCAACGACCGAGGCCCCTTTGTTGATCACCGGGTCATTGATCTGGGCCACGGTGCTGCCTCGACCCTTGGGCTGATCAGTTCCGGGATTGCCCAGGTGAAGCTTGAGGTGTTGCGCTGACCACCGCCTTGCTCTCAACGCAGGCTGAGCTGGCGGCATTCCACTCCGGCCTCGGCCAACCCCTTCAGTTCGTCCCGACCATGGGGGGTCTGCATCAGGGGCATGGGGAGCTGATCCGCCGTGCGGCAGAGCAGGGCCCAGTGTTGGTGAGTGTGTTTGTCAACCCCCTTCAGTTCGCCCCTGGCGAAGACTTCGAACGTTATCCGCGCAGCTTGGAGGCCGATCTGGCTCTGGCGGATCGCTACGGAGCAGCAGCGCTCTGGACTCCCACGGTTCAGACCATCTATCCCGATGGAGCCACTGCCGATTCGGCTCGCCAGGCACCTGCAGCCCTGCAGCAGCATCTGTGCGGAGCTGATCGACCCGGACACTTCGATGGGGTGGTCACGGTGGTGGCTCGGCTGCTGGAGCTGACGAGGCCCGCCGGTCTCTGGCTGGGGGAGAAGGACTGGCAGCAACTGGTGATCCTGCGTCAGCTGGTGGCTGATCTTGTGTTGCCTGTGAAGATCCACGGGGTCGCCACGGTTCGCGAGGCGGACGGCCTCGCGTTGAGTTCACGCAATCAATACCTGTCGGCTGCGCAGCGTCTCCAGGCAGCAGCGCTGCCCGCGGCGTTGCGTGCTGCTGATGGCACCACCCCATTGGACGTCACCCGCTCGAGGCTTTCAGCTGCTGGTCTCGAGGTGGAGTATGTAGAGAGGGTTGATCCCCAAAGCCTGCAGCCCTGCGGCTCGGAGACGGCACTCTCGCTGCTGGCCGCGGCGGTGCGCTGCGGGACGACACGCCTGATTGATCACTCGTTTCTGATGACCCGCCAGCCCCTCGTTGCCATCGATGGCCCTGCCGGTGCTGGCAAAAGCACGGTGACCCGTGCGTTCGCGGAGCGTCTGGGCCTGATTTACCTGGATACCGGAGCGATGTATCGCGCCGTTACGTGGCTGGTGCAACAACAGGGCGTGGAACCCGGGGATGCTGCGGCCGTGGACGCGTTGCTGCGTGCTCTGGATCTGCAGCTTCAGTCGCTGCCGGGTGGTGGCCAGCAGGTGATGGTGAATGGTGAGGATGTCAGTCAGGCGATCCGTTCTCCTGAGGTAACGGGATCGGTGTCGGTGGTGGCCGCTCACCGCTGCGTGAGGCAGGCCCTCACCACCCAGCAGAAAGCAATGGGTGCCAAAGGTGGCCTGGTGGCGGAGGGCCGCGACATCGGCTCAGCCGTGTTCCCCGATGCCGATCTCAAGGTGTTTCTTACGGCCACGGTGGCCGAACGGGCCCGGCGCCGGGCCCTGGACCTGGAACAACGGGGCTTTCCGGTGCAGGAGCGCTCAGAGCTTGAAGCACAGATCGCCGAGCGCGATCATCTCGACAGCACCCGGGAGGAGGCCCCGCTGGTGCAGGCGATTGATGCCGTGGAACTGGTGACCGATGGCATGAGCATCGACGCTGTGATCGATGCCCTGGTGGAGCAGTTTCGTGCCCGGGTGCCTGAGGAGGCCTGGCCTACGCCGGCGGGCTGAGCTCGTCCAGCAGGTTGGAGCAGGCGTCCTCCAGCAGATCGAGCACATGTTCAAAGCCGGCTTCGCCGCCGTAATAGGGATCCGGAACCTCCGTTTCTGAGAAGCGGCGGGCGTAGCTGAGCATCGGTTGAATGGTTGCCGTGGCTTGTGCGCCGGCTTCGCGAGCCAGCCCCTGCACCGCGGCCAGGTTGTTGTTATCCATGGTCAGCATCAGGTCGAACTCCGAGAAGTCGTCGAGGCTGATTTGTCGTGCGCGGCTGGGCAGCTGGATGCCGCGACGGTTGGCTGCGGCCTGCATACGTCGGTCGGCGGGGTTGCCCACATGCCAGCCGCCGGTGCCGGCGGAATCCACCACGAACTGATCGCTCAGCCCTCGCTCCTCCAGCAGATGCAGGAAGACGCCTTCGGCCGCTGGTGATCGGCAGATGTTGCCGAGGCAGACGAACAATACTTTTATCATTAGTTTTAGAGAACTTTTTTGTTTTCGATGTGATGGATAGAAGTCTTATTTTTTGATTTTAGTATTGCCTTGTCAAGGCGTGCAGAGAGGACTGGATCTGTTTCTTTTGCTTTAGCTTCATTTAAGAGTTTAATCGAATCGGCATTGCCAATTCCTTCCAGCGCCAAGCATGCGCTGTAGCGCAAACCCCAGTCTTCAGGTGAATGAAGTGTCCATTTGAGTTTGTTGAAAACGGCATGCAGTGATTGCGACGAAATCTTCGCGTTCCAATTGATGTCACCAAGGGCGCACGCTGCGACGCGTCGAATGTTTCCTTGGCAATGATTGCCAATTTCGACCCCAATAGCATCAATAAGTGCGTTTGCGTAATGGGGATTTTTGAGTTCAGCCATGGCCTTGATCAGCCCCATTGTGATGTCTTGATCTGATTCTGAGAAGTACAGATCAAGAAGATCGATTTTGAAACGATTAGCACCACGGACGAGTTGTTTTATGCCTGATTTTCTGCTCGTCAAGGATGGTGACCTTAGGTTGTCGAATGCATTTGAAAGTAGATCGCTCTCTGTTGAGCCGTCTCCTGGATAGGTTTCTGGAATTTGGTTGTCTTGCTCAATCAATAGGTTCCCCGAAAAGTTGTCTCTGGCGAGACTGTCAAGTGCTTTGAAGAGGGAGGAATGAATTGATGCGAGGTCGGTATCTGGAATAGAATCTGCTTGATTGCTTCGGCTGAGCGATTTATTGAGTATGGCTTTTATGGCAAACATCTTGACGTTGTTGGGGATCTTGGCAGTCAGGATTGGATCTGTTGCTTTGATTGTTCCGATACGGGCTAGGTCGAATGCAGCGGATTGCCTGATGAAGCGATTCTGGTGATCAAGAAGTGAGATAACTTTGTTTAAATAGGTCATCTCACCGGTGTAGCTGTAGAAAAAAGCTGCTGCAGAGCCAGCGATCCTTTCTGATTTGTCGTTAAGAAAGGGTTGGATCTTTTCTGAAACATCCCACATTCTTTGCTCTGTTAAGGCTTCTATAAGCGCTTCTATTGGTTTGTTGGGAATATCTCGGTCAAGGTAGTTAATGAGTGAGCTTGAGCATTGATCACTCTTGATTTGAATTAGGGCTCTAAGTGTTGCTTCATGCAATTGCACGTCATCTGTTTCTAGTGTTTTAAGAAGCTCTGGTAAACAGCGTGAGTCTTTGATCATTCCCAGTGATCTTGCTGCTTGCCTTCTTAGGGGGTATCCGCCTGTACATGTTTTGTCCCTTTCGTCTAGAAGGCATTCCACCAATCGTGGTACTCCCTCAGCCGACCTGTTTTTCCCGAGCCACCAAGCACCGTGATACCGAACACCCGCATCTTGGTGGTCGAGGGCTTCAAGAGCGGCTGTAACTGAGTCAATTGGCATCAAGGTAGTTTTGTTTTACAAAACTTGCTTTGCATTCTATAGGCTTGCCCCACTGTCTCATGTGCTTGAAAAATGGTCTTTGTATCCATGCTCATGAATGAATGTCTTGTTCCCACTTTGCTTCCCATGATTTTGTTCGTTTGAATTGAAATTCACCTGCAATGGCACCCCAAAGTCTTGCATTCGTTTTTGGGTCATGACCACGGTCAAGAGTTTTTAATGAGTCCTCCTGGAGGTGAAAAGTGCTGGCCAGGACTGTTTCTTGCCCATTTCGGGTAACCATACACCGACAGCCTGGTTCGATCGATCCATGATATCCGTCGCTCTTGTGTTCAACTTGGTAGTGACATTGGTCAAGGCAGATCAGGTCGCTGTCTTGAATGGTCTGCCGACATTCTTTATCAAAGGTTGCTTTGGCAAATCTTGATGGCTCGTGGAAGGTATGGTTCCACAACTTAATAATTCCAGGTGATTGTTCCTCTGCTCTGATCATGCGTAGTCGGTAAGGATTCTTTGGGTCAACTGCATAGCTTTGTTCTAACAAAATGGATCCTGGTTGGAGATGCTCTAAAGGTCGGTATCTCAGGAAAATATGTGCAAAGAAAGGAGGGTTATCCAATGCTTGTTGCTGATTGCTGTATTCGCCGCAAAGCAAGCTGAGAAAGTTCTGCTCTGTTGGGGTCATTTTTAGAATCCTGGCCCAAGCTGTTTGAACAAAAAAAGCCCTCCATGAGGAGGGCTGTCACATCTGTGGTCTAACCGATCAGGTCAGAGCATTGATGGCGTAGTCGATGTAGCTGTTGGCTTCAGTGGCGGCGTCGCCAGAGAGGCCGTGGTTGGACTTGATGTGCTTCAGAGCTTCCACGTACCAGGAAGGGGAGAGCTCGAAAGTACGGTTGATTTCGGCCAGACCGGCAATCAGGTAGTCGTCCATGGGGCCAGTACCACCAGCGACCAGGCAGTAGGTGATCATGCGCAGGTAGTAGCCCACGTCACGGGAACACTTGGACTTGCCTTCGGGAGTTGCTGAGTAATTGGGCCCCTCCATCTGAGTGGTGTAGGGGAACTTGGTGTACACAGCTTGAGCTGCGCCGTTCACCAAGGAATCGGCCTTACTCGTGAGGGCTTTGGCCGCTTCGAGGCTGGCCTTGGCACGGTTGAAGCGACCGGAAGCAGCCTGAACTTCGGTGTTGCTCAGGAAACGGCCCTGGGAATCAGCTGCAGCAACAGCTTCGGTAAGTGGGGTTTTCATTGGTTGATGGGAGAAGTGAAAGACGTCGGATTAACGAGTCGATCAGGCGACGGAGGCGGCGGCGCGGTCGAAGTAGGTGCCGATTTCGCTGCTCAGGGAAGCGCAGTCGCCAGCGGAAATACCAGCTTTGTCGTTGACGATGGCCAGGGCAGTGTCCTTCATCAGGTTCACGCCGGCGGCAACGGAAGCACCGGGAGTGCCGAGGGCCAGGTAGGTCTCACGCAGGCCGTTCAGGCAGCGGTCTTCCATCACGGAAGCGTCGCCGGTGAATGCGGAGTAGGTGACGTAGCGAAGAATGATCTCCATGTCGCGCAGGCAAGCAGCCATGCGACGGGAGGTGTAAGCGTTGCCGCCGGGGGCGATCAGTGAAGGCTGCTGAGCGAACAGCTGACGGGCAGCCGAAGCAACGATGGTGGAAGCGTTGCTGGAGATGCGATTCACGGCATCCAGACGCTTGTTGCTGTCGGAAACCATGGCAGCGAGGGCATCGATCTCGCTGGTGCTGATGAATTGTCCCCGGGCATCGGCCTGGGCGACAACCTTGGTGAAGGCGTCGAACATGGTTGTTGTTCCTGTGAACTACGTCTGGAGGGGAATCTCAGACAATTGGGATGGTCGAAGGCTATTGCCTGCATCCCGACCATGCGATTCTCGCCAAGCCCAGGCGGGCGCTTCGACGGCTGTTCATAATGCTTAACTCCCTTGGTACGACAAGGGAGTTAAGCGGCGTCCTCGAGATCGAACAGCACGCCATGGATGTACGACTCTGTCCACTCGCTCCCGTAGAACCGCGTCAACATGCCGCGGGCTGGATCCTTCTCGGCGCGATACGCGGTGTAGCGCTTTTGGCCTGAAAGGAGCAATTCCGCACGGTCGTCAGACACGGGTTCCGCTTCAGCCACGAGGTTGAGGTAAAGCTGCAGATAGTCGATGAAGGCCGGGCGGATCACGCGTTCAATCAGTTCATCCCCCTCCTCCCCAAGCGGGATGCGGGTCCAGAGAAACGCCGGTGAGAAATAGGGTTGGGCTTCTTCTGGGATGGGGCCTCCATCGGGGAGTTCGGCTTGCCAGCGCTCGAACAACGGCATCAGTCGCTCCCACACGGGTTGGGTGTGATCGGGATCAGCCTTGTCAACCGGTTGAAGATCCAGAGCGAGCAAATGGCCGTTTGGAAGCGTCACCAGATCGGCTCCGAAGAACGGCAGGTCGAACCGACAGCTCGGGTTGATCACAAAATTGAGCACCGAAGCAGCCATACCCGCTTCAACGCAGGCACAACGCACCTGACGCAACTTGTCTGTGGAACAGGCCCAGGTCGCCGTTGTCACCGGAACGGGTTTCGCTTTTGAACCGGTGCTGCCCTCCTTTTGCAGAAACGTTTCCGCTATGGGATAGGGAGACGGGTTGAACGGCTTGAGTGCAGCACTGGCTTCATCGAGAAAGGGCTGCCATCGCCACCCCGGAATCTGAACGGGATCAAGGCTCGACGCGCGGAGATCAATGCTCATGCGGGCTGACTGGCAGGGAAAAGGAATTCGTGCAGGAACCGGTCAGACCACTCCTTGCCGAAATGGCTGGTGAACAATCCATGGGCAGGATCACGCTCGGCGCTGTACACGTCGTAGGCGTTCTGAAGCCGTTCCACATCTCCAGGTGAGATTGAGGATGGTTCCTTGGAAGCCTCATCGTGTAAACCCCAATAGGCTTTCAAAAAGGCGCTGAAGGCCTTTGGCAGTGACCTGTCAGCCTCTTCAGAACCTCCACGGCAAAAAAGTAGCCATGATGAGAAGTATTGATTCGGATCGAAAGATCGCATCGTTTCTTCTCCGTTTAGATCCGGGAAACGAGCATTCAGATCTTTCAGACCATCAAAATGACGATCGAGATAGTCTTTGTCTTGAACCAGTGGTTGAAAATCAAGAACCGCAACTAGCTTTTGACGTGCGCCAAACCAGAGCAGATCAACACCCATCAAAGGATGGTCCAAATCGAAATCGGGATATGCGACGGAATTCAGAACTTGAAGGCTGTCACCTGCATCAAGTCGGGTGACGCGCCAGCGACGAAAACCTGGAACCTGCCAAAGCCAGCTTTGGATGGTGCTTGAGCCCTTCTGGGATTGATTGTGTTCCAGCCCGGCCGGAACTTCAACTGATATGCCACCGCGGGCTTGAATTCCAGTTTGTAATTCCTCAAGAAACGGATCAAACATGATGGTTAAGCTCCAATAGATGCAGTCGAACGAGCGATCTGCCTGGCATGCTCAGATATGGCATTGATATCAGCATCTGTTGGACAGCGAAATTCAGTGCAGTAGGTAGTCATTGCGACACCATCCAAGCATTGGACAGAACTGACACGCATTCGGATCTGATCAGTCACAAACCAGCATCGTTCAATTCCAATATTCGTGTCATATCTTGTAGTGATCGTCAACACGCCATCTTCGGCAAAAACGTAAGTGCTCAATACCGCCTGCTTTTCAACATATCCTACATCTCGTAGTAAGAAACCCTTTCGAGCATTATCTCGGTTGGGTACATCGATGACAACAGCAGCATAATCTTCGTTGCGGACTCCTTTTTTAATATTACTTTCCCACCAAAATCTAGCTCCACCAGTACTGTCGATCATGTTGATGTTTAGGGCTTCGCAAATGCTGCGAACTGCCGGATCATCATTTTTAAATGGTTCGATAACAAGATTAGAATCTGCTGCTTCATCATCCTGGTGATCCAAATGATGAACAGCACGTCGGTTCAACCAGGTCCCACGGCTTGCTTCGAAAAAATCCACCATCGTCATTGGTGGATATGACTGGAGGGGAAACATTAGATTGAACTTGCAGAGCTGAGGTGTTGAGACTGTGGATCAATCCTTCTAATAAAATTCAAGATTTAGACTGCTGAGAATCTCTTTGCGCAACAAGTTGTGACATAACTTCGTCAAGACGCTTTAGCTCTGCGTGCTCAGCGACTGTCGAATCAATTTTTTTCTTCGAGAGGCGCAGCTTCTTTCCAAGTCCGACCACATCCTGAAAAAGTCTCTCTCGGTATGCAGATAGTTCGTCAATAGACTCCTGTAATTCTTCAATGCTGGGCAGATCAGAGGCTGTTTGATCCATGAAATGCTGACTGACTCTGAAATTTTAAACCTTCTACCTGTCTGCCTTGGCTCCGTAGGGCCTCGTCTCTGACCCACGACATTGACCGACCGGCTTGGAAGCCTTGATGGTCGACGGTCTTGCCGGTAGTCGTTGACTCGTGCCCCAAGGTGACAAACTCTTGCGTGACCGCGTCTGTTTTGGAACCCAGCCGGGAACCGGGGTTTAGCGTAGCAGGGCGCATCTTCCCCCTTTGGGCCTCCAGTCTTAGCGGCTAGTTCCCAAGGCGGTTTCCGAAGCACCGCATCCACAAAAAACTGTCTGGCCCCCAATGCTCGACGCATTTTCCCGCACAGTCGTCAGCGCTGACGCCAAAACTGCACCTGTTGGTGGTAGCGAGCTCGCTAGCCTCCGTTCTTATGTGCAGGATGGCAACAAGCGTTTGGACGCTGTTAACGCCATCACTTCCAACGCCTATTGCATCGTTTCGGATGCGGTCACAGGCATGATCTGCGAAAACACCGGTCTGATCCAGGCCGGTGGCAACTGCTATCCCACTCGTCGCATGGCCGCATGCCTGCGTGATGGTGAGATCGTTCTTCGCTACATCAGCTACGCCCTGCTGGCTGGCGACGCTTCCGTGCTGGATGACCGTTGCCTCAATGGTCTGAAAGAGACCTACATCGCTCTGGGTGTTCCCACTCAGTCTGCAGCTCGCGCTGTCGCGATCATGAAATCCGCAGCAACGGCTCTGATCGGACAAACCAACACCCCTGCTAGCGGTGGCGCAAAGTACCGCAAGATGGAAACCACACAGGGCGATTGCTCTGCACTGGTGTCTGAAGCAGGTTCTTACTTCGATCGCGTGATCGGGGCAATCAGCTGATCGGCGGCTGAATTCGTCTTCTTCTTTCCTTCTCAGCACCCTTATCTAAGGATCTCAAATGAAATCCGTCGTCACCACTGTTGTGACCGCTGCTGATGCAGCCGGTCGCTTCCCTTCCCAGAACGACCTCGAAGCCGTTCAGGGCAATATCCAGCGTGCAGCTGCTCGCCTTGAGGCTGCTGAAAAGCTGGCCGCTGGCCTCGATAACGTAACTCGTGAAGCAGGCGACGCCTGCTTCAACAAGTACGCCTACCTGAAGCAGCCCGGTGAAGCCGGTGACAGCCAGGTGAAGATCGACAAGTGCTATCGCGATCTTGGTCACTACCTGCGTCTGATCAACTACTGCCTTATTGTTGGTGGTACTGGTCCTCTGGACGAGTGGGGTATTGCTGGTGCTCGTGAGGTGTATCGCACCCTTGGTCTTCCAACCAACGCATACATCGAAGCTCTCACTTACACACGTGATCGTGCATGTGCACCTCGTGATATGAGCGCTCAGGCTCTCAACGAATTCAAGAGCTATCTCGATTACGCCATCAACGCCCTGTCTTGAACTGGCAACGGCTGTGAGAGAGGGGGGGGCGATAAGCCCCCCCCTTTTTTGATGACTGCAGGCTTCTCAGATTGAATCGCGGCTATGTAGTTGTTCCGTTAAGATTGAGTGGACAAGTCTTTTCCAATGACGACATTTATTCTGTCTCATAACCTGCAGGTTCAATCTAAAGATGTCCCTCCCTTTGAAACTCAAGTTCTCGCTGACGGTATAGTCTCGAATTCTTCGGCAATTATTTCTGCAACAGTCATTCAACATCCTCATTGGATCATTGAATTGACTTCAAACTTGCCTCCCAACGATATGGCAGTGGAGTTGGTCAAGTCTTGGAAGCAATTGAGGTCTAAACTTGGACAAAGTGCAGATCACGTCATATTGGCACTTGGTGGGCGCAAAGATTCTCTGGCTGCTCCAGGTGCACCGCTTCAAGAAGGTTTCTGGGGCGTAGATGTTGTGGAAACACACGATGAAGAGGCTTTCCTGCAAGCCATTAATTGGGATGCACTTAAGTCCAATCGCCCTGAAGATGGTGTTTTCGAGATCTCCTCAAATAATTGATTAGGACGATTTGCGACGACCTCTGCGGCGTTTGCCCTTTTGTTTAGATTCATCACTCGTTCTGTCTACATCGGTTTTCATATTTTTGGTCAGGCTCGGAAACTGAGCACTCATTTTCCCAATTAAGGTCTGCGACTTATCTTTTGAACGTCCTGTTGTTACCTTCCTTGTTGTTGTTGAATCAAGGTGAGCGGCGCTGATCTGAGTGATTGCTGCGTGGGAATTTTTGGCGGCTTTCATCCATTGGCTCATAAACCGACTGTCTAAACTTATATGTCTCTGTTTCGAAGTTTTCGAGCCTGGCAACATTGCAGCAGAAACGCTGAGCAAACGACCGGAGAATGGCCCCATTTCCCTCTTTACAGACCATATAATAATACTTTAAATCTAAATGTTGAGACGCAGCCCAATGCTTTTCTTATTGTTGTTTAAGAACGCTAGATAATTAGGCGTGTAGAATTTAATTGATATTAGGCTTTCTTCATGTCGGGCTTGTTTGACAATATTCATCCTGAGTTGGACCAGGCTGGTGCCATCGAGATCTTGGCTACAGATTTTCAAGATCTCGAGAGCGACAGTGACTACTATATGGCCGTTTCGCACTTGGTCAATTTTCCTGGTCAGTTTGCAAATGAAGCGTTGCTGAATTTTCTTGGCAGGGTGTCGACTGAGTCTGCTGTCCTCCTTGCTCAACGAAAAGCTGTAGAAGTTCTTGCCCGGCTGGGGGTTACGCAAGCTCAGGCGAACATTGCCAGTTTTCTTGATAGTTCGGATATCTATATGGTCGAAAATGCTGCCTGGGCACTGGCACAAATAGGCTGTAAAGATCAAGCCGTTCATCAGCGCTTGATTCGGTTGTTGCATGATTCCACACAGAATCAACGGGTTTTAATTCAAAGTTTGTCTAAACTCTCAGTTTTTGCAGCACTTTCGACGATTACTCCCTTAATGGACCATGAAAAGTCTTCTGTGCGCGGCGCTGCAATTGCGGCCACAATTCACTTGTCAGGAGATAGGACACGTCTCGCTGATTTGGCTGATCATTTGTACGTAGCTAATCAGATGGATCGTCAGTCGGCAGTTCAAGATGTAATCGATGCTGGTGGGATTGAACTCATGTCGAGTTTGCTTCAGGCACCCATTTCACCAGCGTTTCGAATGAGAGCTGTTCGTGCTCTTGTCGACCGATCGTCAGGTGAGCAGTTGAAAAATAGTGCTCTTTCGGCTGTTGACCAGGTCCTTCGCGATGACCCCAGGCTGATCACGGTGCTTCATCACTATGGAGACCCCCTACCGACTCAGCTGCTTGTCGAAGGTCTGTTTCATCCTGATTTCAGTCGCTGCTATTTGTCGATGCAAACCCTGCTGGATCGCGATCCAGATGAAGTCTGGACCCAAGTCTGGGCCAGTTGGCATAAGAAAGCCCATAACGACTATGGAGCGCACTATTTCATGATGCATCTATTTGGTCTCATAAGGAATTGGAGTCACGAGGCCCTTGCGTCTATTCACGACATCCTGTCGGATGCTATTCGAGATAGACGTCCACAATTCAGGAAATCTCCATCTGCTGCGTTGTTGTCTTTTGCTATCTTATTTCCTGGGCAGTGCGACCACTTCTTGAAAGATGGTTTGACTACCGTAATGCAACCATTTTGGGATTTCCGTTATACATCGCTTCTACTCCTTCAATCTCCCGAGTTGAGTCAAATCCGGTCTCAAAATCTTGATGTAGTCAGTAATTTGTCTCAATCGGATCCAGATTACTTTGTTCGTTGGAAAGCGCAGTCGATTCTCCAATATACTTAGTGCATGTATGAGACGTCTGCGTCTGTTTTCGGTTGATCATCAGTGCTAAAATAAACTATCAGTTCAGGCTTTCTGTGAGCGATAAGCAGTCTATGCTTTCCATTGATTCCCTATTCGAGGATCTCAGGCATCCCAACCCTAGGATCCAAGAAGAAGCCAGTTTAATTCTTTCGGAGCACTATCAGGAAGAAGCCTTGCCCATGTTATTGGAACTATTCTGTCATCAAGATCCCAAAGTATACAGAGCAGCAGTTAAGGGAATTGGTTTTTTTGGGAGTTCTGCATTCGATCCTTTGATCGAACTTTATGCAACAACTGAGAATCAAACTGCAAGGCGTTGTTGCCCGAAAGCATTCGTTCAATTGTTCAAGAATTTTCCTGATCAACCGTTTCCTGATTCAGTCATGCAAATGTTGGAACAAGGGATTAATGACACAGATATGGTAGTCGTACAAGGAGCTCTGATGTGTCTTGGTCAAATCGGTAAGCAACAGTTCAAGTCTGAAGAGGCAATTAAACTACTAGCAAAATCCCTCAGCAGTGAAAATGTGGCTTTGATCTTTAGTGCATCTCAGGCTCTTGCTGATATCCCGCATCCCATGGCGGAGGTCGCTTTGCATGCACTTCAAGATAATAATGACGATCCGCTGATTCAGGAAGCAGCTCAGTCTGCATTGGCGCGACTTCAAAATCTACTCAATTCAAGGAGTTAAAACCTTTTCTTTATCCAGTCACTGCTTTTACTCCTTCGTAATAGCCACCAGCGCGAAAATCAAAACGCTCAACTTTGTCCTCTTTGGTACATGTTGTTTGTGAATAATGCAGCAGTGTGCTGAATCCCTCGGGTACCATTTTTGGGCATAACCTTCCCACATCGTTGGCGAATGGGCAGAAATACACACCTGCCCACCGATTCAGGAAACGCCCTTTTATTTCATCCGAAAAGATAAACCCATGTTGATCGGCAAGCTTGAGGATTTCCTCGGGATCAGCTTCTTGAAAAAGAGCTCTGAACGGTAAATCTTCTTCCAGGACCTGAAGAAAGCGTATGAATTCCGCGCGCGACATAAAAGATCACCTACATGTTCAAATTTTATCAGCATCTATCCGCTTTTTACCAGGATCACTGAAAATGCGCTGCTAACTTTACAAGAGAGAACTTGGGGTATTTGAGGCATCCTTGAATTTCTTCAGTGCCCTTCTGTGCATTGTTTTGACCCTAACTTCTCACAAATTTCTGCTTAGTATGTTGATGGCGACATCAAATACTGCTTGAACTGACTCGTCATCTTCTGTTGACTTTGCCTTCTCTATGCTTTCTACAGAGTTAAATGCTTCAAGCTTCATCAGTGCCATCGCCGTGTTTTTTCGTACCTGAGTGTCTTTGTCGATCAGTTTCCTTGTCAGCATATGTTCAACATCTTCGGCATCACATGATTTTCCGATAAGTGTTACAGCTTCTGCTCTAACGTCTGGTGAGCAGTCATCTAATGCTCTGAACACTCTGTTTTTTGCACGATGATCGTCACTCTTTTGTATTTGATCTCCTAGGGCTGAAATTGCAGCTACGCGAACTTCAGTCACGTCTGACTCTGCAGCCTCGAGTAATGCCTCAGGTGCATTGGCGCCGATGAAACTAAGCGCAAGATTAATCAAGCCCACCTGAAATGGTGTGCAGTCTGGATTTTTCAGGATCCCAAGTAATGAGTCCATGGCGTCGGGTCCAATCGTTGCCATCGCTCCAGCAGATGACCCGAGAACAACTGGATCACTGTCTTCTAAAAAAGCTTCGAGGAGATAAGGCAGAGCCTCCTTACTTCCAATCAAATTAAGTGTTTTGGCTGATGCTCTTCTGATGACTACATTTTGGTGTTGGCGAAGAGCTTCACAAAGAATGGGTAGAGCCTCGTCTCCTACTGCGCCAAGGCTTTTTGCAAAGGTTAGTCGTAGGGCTCCTCTAGCATCACCAAGGCCAGCAACCATTTTCTTGAGAGACGCTGCATCAGACCCTGGTTTCTCACCATCACTTAATTTGAAACTTAGTTCGTTGGCGAGTTGAAGCGCTTCTTCTTCGGTGAGCTGACTGTCGCTGAGTGACGAGACATTAGAGAAATCCTGGAGCACTGTGGGCATCGCACAATCTTCATATCAATCTAATCGATTACGGTTGTTGTACTGTTGATTCCTTGAAGCTTTTTCGCCCACGAGCTCTTGGACAAAAAAAGCTCCCTTTTGAAAGGGAGCTGGTCATCACACACTTGAGTGTTGAATTCTGACCATTAGACCATTTTGGGTCGGTCAGAAGTGGATTCCGAAGGGGCGGAATGCGACGTAGTCTGTCTGCTTAGGAGGCTGATGACCGCTGTACTGCTGTTGAGGCAGCTTTGGAGCAGGCTTGGTAAGTGCAACATAGTTAAATGTCACAGGTTTAATCGCGCTGCTCGCTGCTAAGGCGAGTGGTGAAACGGTGCGGCTCCGGGATCCCTGAGCGTTGTCACTAACTGCTACTTTGGTGCTGGCAAGCTCCCTCATCATGTTGAAGGAGGACGTCATCATTCCGGCATAAGAATCGGCAGTCCGCACGTATGGGACGATATCCGAACCAAAGACCTCGGCATATTCTGCCCCATCCGTCAGGCTATCGATGAGAGCATCAAATCCATGTTCGGCCTGCAGCTTAATGCTGGCCTGAATTTCTGCCTGATTAAGTGGAGCTCGCCCTAAGAGGTGTTTGAAGTTCAGTTCGATCCCTCGCTGGGGCGCGACTGAGTGGAAGTAATTTTTTTTGTAAAAAGGAGATTTGGCCAGACCATTGACGAAGTCACGTACCGTTATTTCTCCATTCATGAGGCGTGCTTCCAGTGAGGTGCAACGCTCATTTTCCGTTGGAGGTAGGTTCCCGTAAACCTGGCGATAGCTATCGCGGATTGTGCGCTCCAACGCCGCACTATCATTGGGGTGATACTCATCAAAGACCGAACCGAATGGACACTCACTGTGGAGTCGAGGGCCGATTCCGAGACCCATAGATGAGCAAGTGTTCCGCTTAAACTCTGCAATCGAACCTGCCACCGTTCGGGCAACAGTATTCATTCCAGCTTTGCTGGAGGTGGAATACGAAGCGGATTTGGTTCGATTTGCTGCAGACATACCTGCAGGAGTAGTTTGTGTGGTGAGCATGATGAGGATTTGGAGGTGATTGATGATGTCGAGACCTTCAAGTATTCTGATCGCTCTCGAATTGAGGCGGTACTTGACAGAACAGCGGGAGGATCCTTGGTGGTATAAGGTTTGAAACAGGTTTTACAAGTTTCTGCATTCAACCACTCGAGCAATCATCGACAATAATTGCGATAGGTTTAACTTTGGCTGGCTGATTGTCTTTTGGGGGGTTGGCGCCGATCGATCTAATGTCGCTATCGAGTCGTTGAGTTTCTTTCCTTCGCAGGAAGTTTTCTCGCATACTGCTAAAAAAAGGGGGTGAGCTATTTGCTCACCCCCTGAGACGACTAGTCGTAAATACCAATCCGTTAAGGACTGATAATCAGCCCAGGGAGTTGATAACGTAGTCGAGCAGCTGGTTGTAAGCGGTCAGTGCTTGAGCACTCATGTCGCGAGGAGCGCAACCGCGGGAACGCAGGTGGGAGAAACCAGCAACGTAGGTTCCAGCGTCGATGCTGAGTGCTTTGTACACTTCCTTCTGACCGTTGATGGCTAGCTCATCCAGGGGGCCGGTGCCGCCGGTGACCAGGCAGTAGTTGATCAGGCGCAGGTAGTGAACGAAGTCACGCTTGCACTTCTCTTTGCCTTCGGTGGCGCACTTGCGGGGCTGACGGCCGGTAGCTCCGTTGGGGTACTGGTTGTACACAGCATCGACAGCTTCCTGAGCAACTTGGTCGTAGTTACCGGCCAGTTTCTCAGCAGCTTCCAGACGAGCAGCAGCACGCTGGATGGAGCCCTGGACGGACTCCATGTCGGAGGCAGAGGGGAAGCGGGAAGCGCTGTCGGCTGCGCCGACGACGGTGGTGATGACGGACTTCATGATGAAAAAGGGGGGTGTTCAGATGTGCAGAAATTCAATCTCTGGCTCAGCTGATAGCGCTGATCACCATGTCGAAATAGCTGGCAGCTTCGCCGGCGATGTTGGAGCAATCTCCAGTGGTCACAGGCATCTTTTTGGGCTGGCTGTTGGTGTTGGTGATCAGGGCACCAGCAGCGGCCTTCATGATGGCCACGGCACGGGAGGCGGAACCTGTGGGAACACCCAGTGCAGCGTAGGTTTCACGCAGTCCGTTCAGGCAGCGGTCCTGGAGAACAGAAGCATCACCAGCCAGCAGGGCGTAGGAGACGTAACGCAGAACGATCTCACCATCGCGCAGGCAAGCAGCCATCTTGCGGTTGGTGTAAACGCCACCGTTGGGGGCGGTCAGACCGGTGTTCTCGCAGCAGATGCCTGCAACGGCGTCAGAAACGATGCAGCTAGCGTTGGAAGTGATGGCGTTAACAGCGTCGAGGCGCTTGTTGCCATCGGCAATGAAGGACTTCAGAGAGGCCAGTTCGCCGCCGCCGATGAAAGAGCCGCTGGAATCGGCTGAGACAGCTGCCCTGGAGAATGCGTCGAGCATGGGTTGGGGAATACGTTGTTTGGGGAGATGCATTCCGCATCAAGATGGACAGTAACCCTGCTTTTCTTGCCTAACTCCCAGACAAGCGTGTCAGGACACACAAGTTGACAAAAGAAAAATCGGTAACACCACGACATCATTTGGCCTGGTTGTTACTGAGACAGACACTAATCATGACAACTGTTTAAGTACCTGCCTGCAGGTCCACTTCAGTGGTAGCCAGTTAGCTGAGACTGAAAGCTCCTCGAGGAGGGGCTTCTGATCAGTCAGTCTCAATCTCAGGCAACCCCAGGCTGCTGCAATCCTCGATTTTGTGTACTGAGGGATCGTTTCGGCCAGAGCTAGGCAGATCAAGTCACTCCTTTCGGACAAGCCTTGAAGGCTGATGACTGATGTTAAGTAATAGTGAGTAACATAGTCGCTCCATAATTTTTGTTTAATTTCATTAATTAATTCCATTCTGCTTCGTTTGTCCATATTCATTAGGCTCAAAGCCCCACCGTATTGACGTGCTTCGTCTCGGTGTTGAAGATTGTTTTCGATTTCAATTGCGTCAACAGGGCAGACCCACTCTTGTCTGAGCTTTAAATGTTGTGGGTTGTCTTGCAAAAGTTGCGATATTAATTCTGAATATTCATCAGGAACGTGACATGTTTTGTTGGGATCGACGAGCTGGAAAGCGCTTCTTGCCCGTAATGACATGGACACAGGTGCCGTAACCAGTGCCTCCAATCTTGTGACATCACCAGCATCGCCAAGGTCAATGACGGCGGATCGGCGTCGACCAGCGATGGGATCGATCAGCTGGGGAACCAGATCATCTAGACCGGAGGTCTCTTTGTGCACTCTTGCTAAATATGCTTTAGCTGCACCGCAGACGAGCGGATTCTGATCGTTCGCGAGTGGGCGTATTGTCTCTTCTGCCTTATTGATTTCCAGCCTGCAAAAGGCCTGGATGACTGCTCGCTTTTGGATATCTTCCCCATCGAGTGCCTTGATCAAGCTTCTCTGATTGCTTTCTGTTAGTGGTGCACCAATTTTTGTGATGGCGTCAACAGCGTTAATGACTGCAGCCTCATCTGTGCAAGACAGTGAGCGAAACAGAGTAGGTAATGCCCTAGTGCTTTTTCTGCGGCCTAGAGCGTCAATGGCTTTTCGTCGTGTGATTCGGTCAAACAGATGTTCCGGACTTAATTCTGCTGCCTTAATGAGAACATCAAGGGATTCCTCAGTGTCGCTAGCTCCCAACCTCGTCGCAGCCATATATTTGTCGACAGGTCGATCCAATGTCTCTGGGTCGGCCAGAATCACAGACATGGCACGATCTTCTGTTAATCCTTCAACCAAGTTGTCGAAACGCTCTGCCATAATTTTATTTGGTCGGATGAATTGATGAGACTGATGAAGGCAGTCTTCGATTTCCTGAATAATTTTAGAACGTATGCGTCAAGATTATTTGTTTATGCGTATGGAAATATTCACTTGTAAAATTCAAAAATTTTTAAAAATTTACTCCATATCCATGTTCCGACGGCTCAGGTTGCTGTTGCTGTAATAAAATGAAAGGACTTGTTTTTGGTACTATTCGATCGGTTCGTCGCAACACGATGCCTGTGTCCCCTGAGCGTGAGCAAGCGCTCTCTGAATTCGTCGCTGCCGTTCAAGCACGGGAGGATGTCCAATCCGAGTTAAACGAGATCACAACTCTCGATCAGCTGAAAACAATCGTCGATTCAATTGAACCAGCATTAACTGGTGCTGCATTGATACCCTTCGAACAGGCAACAAGTCCACCAAAGATCACCGTTGATTCTGGTGTCCTAGACAAGAATATTCCATGGCGTCTTTTGCGTTGTCCTGGGGGGCCATTGGTGCTTCAAATGATTTGTACAAGGGTCAACTTTGCTTTGTGGATTGAGAGTTGTTGAGAATGAATTCTCCTCCGATTAACGAATTTATCCAGGCGGTTGTGTATGACCATTCAATCGCCACTGGTTTGAAGGCTTGTAAGACTGACCAGGATATTGTTGATTATGCAGCTTCCAAGGGATTTATTTTTTCATCAAGTGAATGGCAGCTATATCTTGCTTTGGATCGTAAGACTTTGAGTGATTCAGAATTGGCAAAGATTCTTGTCGTACCTGTTGAGCATTGGTCCTGGGCATTTCGGAAGGTTGCCTTATGGCGTGCCATGCTGATGGATGGAGTTTGATCTACAATGAGATTACCTCTGTTGAGCAGTCTCTGGTATGACGGATTCCTCCTCTAACGTAAAGCAAGATTTATCTTTGGAATCATTCATTACAATGGTTCGTCAGGATCCTGATCTCAAAGCTGAAATCAAGGCAGCTCTCAATCAAGATGATGTGATCGCAATCGCTGCATCTAAGGGATATGAATTCGATTCCTCGACTATATTAAGAAGGTGGAGCAAGCACACTGACTTTACTCAGGATACCTGGATGGGATGGTTTGATGAATGAGCCTCAATTGTCAAGAAGATATCTCAGAGTACCTTGTTGTTTTGCTTCCCTTTTTGGCCCAGTAGGTCACTAAAGCCTCGCCGCCGGGTCGTGGAACACTTGCAGTTGCTTGCAGGATCTTGAATGATCGTCTAGGCCCCATTGGCCAGTTTCCAACGGCTTTTACAGTTCTAATTCTCCCTCCCATGCCTCTAATGCAAGTCTCGAACTTGTCTAATTGAGTTTGATCAACAGTTTCAAAAATAAAATCACTTCCAACACAGATTAAATGTTGTGAACGTATCCAAGTTTTCATTTGTTTATCATAATCAACCATTGTTCAGGTTTTAAGTTCGAGCCACTCGTTAGTGATTTCGTTTGAAAAACTTGTGATTTTCTTGAATCGCAGCATGCCATGCTCTGATCCCCAGACTTGCGCATTGTTCTCTGGGTCAAATCCACGATCCCGACTAATCCAGGAGGTTTGATTGACTTCAACTTCACTGACAAGATAAGTCAATTTTCCGTCCCTTGGAATTAGACAACTTTTCCCGGGTTCAACATTGCCAACGTAGTGTCCAGGAGATATGGATCGGAAATGCATGGCACAGCCGCAGCGCCTCTTCAATGATTCTGAATGCAGATCGTCCAAAAGTTCGGGATTACGTCCAGCGCCAGCAAGTCGGCGAGGATTATCAAAGGCAAAATTCTCCATTACAAACAAGTTCTGATCTAGTACTAGGCGATGTATCCCTTGCCGGTAGGGATCCCACGGCGCATAGTCATAGCATTGCTCAGAATAAAAACCTGGTCCTCTAAAGATGCGCCATGGTAATGGCCGAAAAAAAATTTTGATTCGTGCGAAATCCTTGGGATTTTCTTGTGCTTGATTAATGTTATCGAACGTGCCTGCAAGAGTCTTGGCAAAGTCTGCAATCGCTGAATAATTTCTCATGTGTATCTCTAGGCCTTGACTCGTCTGACTTCAGAGGCAAATGAAGTTTGTAGAACTCCTGAGCCTGCAGATGTCTTCAATACAGATGATCTGCACCGAACATTGTCTGAAACAAACCAGATTCTTTCCTCTGCCATTGATTGCTCATAATGCGTTGTAAGCAAGAATGTGCCATCGTCTAAAAACTGGTATGTCGACTCTGCTAATTCGGATTCAGCATACCCCACACTTCTGATCAAGATGCCAGAATAATCATTTTTTTTCAGTGGGATGATCAGGCACGAGCCTGATGAAACTTGAGATGGATCTTCGGGCTCCCAGTCACTTTCAGCTGACCATTCCATCCTGAATGGCGCGACGATGTCGGAGCTATGTCCTTGGTTAGAAGTTGCGGTTGAGAGTAAATCTTGAACAGCAGAATCGTCTTTCTCGATGGATTCAATAATTACTTCGCTAAGAACGTCTTCAAATTGTTGAAAAGCGAGAGAATGGCCTGATCTCATGGAGCGCCATTTACCCACACTTTGAGCAACAAATTGCTCAATCGTCATACTTTTTAATATTGTGCTCATCCAGCGGCTGGCGATTGCTATGCATCATGTTAACCATTGAATCGATCATCATCGACATGGCCATTGGTGCAGAAGCTACTGATTGCTGAAAAGCTGTGTTCTGAGTCGGTTGTTCTCTTGAAAATGGGCGAAGAATTGGCATTGGGAAAAACCGTTTCCGATTTGAATCTGGTGAATGTGTTCTTGAGGGTCGCCTTTGTATGACCACTCGGCAATCATGACTGATTTGCCTGTCTGGATTGTGGAAAAAGCGCTATGGATTAAGCCTTCGCAATAGAAAGGATCTTTCCGCCTTGGGACAGGATCGAGCGAATCGTTGCCGACATGGATGTCTGGTTGACCACCGATTTCTGTACAGCGCGCCGATTGGCTCCAACCTGGCGGCGTGACGTCCAATTGATCGTTAAGGAGTTGGCGTTTCCGACACTCTTGCGATCAACCACGTCTGGTGAGTTGCCTGAGCACAGGCTTTGAAGCAACTTGGACTGGCGCTCAGCACTGTCGTATCCGGCGTAACCTGCATCAACAACTCTTGATCGGGTGTAGTTCAGGGTTCGTCCTCCAACCATGCTTTCTGAGGCGCGGTTGTATGGGACCTGATCGACTCCGAAGGCTGAAAGATATTCTTCGCTGTAGACATAGCTTGCTATCTCGGCTTCAAATCCTTCGTCTTGCAGCAGTCTCACGTGATTCATTAGCTCGACCTGATCATGAGGAGGTCGGCCAAGAAGGTGCTTGAAATTAAGTTCAACAAACTGATAGGGACTATTGGTCTCAAAGAACAGTTTTTTGTAAGTGTCAGACTGCGCGAGGGCCATGACAAAACCCTGGACGGTGAGATCTCCATTCATGAATAGTGCCTCGATGGAGCTATTGACATCAAGCTCCATCAGGTGTCGGTTTCCGAAGACCTGGCGATACGTTTGTTGAACGACCACAGCAGCATGACTGGTATCAACGTTGGGTTGTGAAGCAAGAGTTGTGGGCTCAGTCATGATGCTGGAATGGGTTTGAAATCTATAAGGGCCGCTTCAGGCGGCGGCCCCCTATGGCAGGACTAGATCTGCTCTTACATCACCTCAGTGATGGAGACAATTTTGCCTCCACGTGCATGGATGTACTTCATTTGGCTGGACATGTCCTTGCCGGAGACGAGATAAGTGTTTCCTGCGGTGCGCTGACGTGACCGAGCTGCCTGGGTTGCTACGACAATCCGGAAGCGCTTCTTCGTGGGATCAGGAGCGCCTGACTGTGTTCCAGTTCGGTTGATTCGGGTGGTCGTAGCACTCCATCCACTGGGAACCATTCCTGTGGCAACGGAGGAGACAAGAGAGGAGCTGCTCAGGACCGTGTCACTAGCTGCGAAGCCTTCTGCCAGGCTGAGATGTCGATTGAAGGCAACCTGGGAGCGGCCGTTTTCGGTAAGGATCCTGGCGTATGGAATGGTGTCTTCACCAAAGATGCTCTGATACTCCACGCTGTCTACGTAGCTGCAGATTTCAGCTTCATAACCACCTTCGGCGAGGATCTTGGTGTGTTCGCTGATCTCCGCCTGAGACTGTGGGGCTCTACCGAGGAAATGTTTGAAGTTCAGCTCGATGAATCGATAAGGAGCGTTGGTTTCGAAGAATCGCCGCTTGTATTCAGCTGAAAGGCCGACAGCCCGCACAAATTCACGGGTGCTCAAATAACCATCAATGAACTTGCTTTCTGCCGACAGAGCGCGTTCAAACTCCATCAGGTGGGGGTTACCCATGACCTGTTTGTATGCAGAGCGAATCAGGGCATTGAGCTGATCCGGGCTGTCTCCTGGGCAACGCTGAAATGTTTCCTGCTCACGCTGACCAAGACCGAAGGTGACGTATGCGTCGCCGCGAAGCGGAGCGGAGTCATTACCACTGGTGATGCCAGGAGCTTTGCTGCTGAAACGACCAGAAGTGAAGCTTGCGGAGGGACGCACGCCCACGGCCTGACTCGGGACGCTGATCCGAGGAGCTATGCCGGAGGCCAGGCTTCTGGTTAGCGCAGGGCTTCCTCCACGGGCACTATCACTGCCGGCGAAACTCTTCTCGAGAGCTGCCAGCATCGGGAATGCAGCAGTCGAGAGGTCTGCAGGAGAACTCCAAGAGCGGGCATAAGGCACAACATCGCTTCCAAATACCTCGAGGTATTCAGCTGAATCGACGATGCTGTCGATCAGGGCTCCCTGCCCCTGTTCTGCCTGCAGGGTGATCATGGCAGAAATCTCAGCCTGAGTTTCCGGAGCGCGCCCTAGAAGATGTTTGACATTCAGTTCAACACCCCGCTGTGGAGCAACGCTGTTGAAGAACCGGCTCTTGTAGAAGCTTGACTTTGCCAGACCTCTAATGAAATCACGCACTGTCAGACGGCCGTCCCTGAGCTGAGCTTCAAGTTCTGTGCACCGCTCAAAATTCATGACATGAGCGTTCCCGAAGACCTGTCGGTACGACGCTGCAATGACTGTCTCTAGAGAACCATTGTCCTCCGGGCTGTAGCACTCACTTGTGACACGGTGAGGGCAGTCGGCGTGACTACGGGGCCCCACCCCGATCGCCATTTGATCGCAGGATTGCTTCTTGAACTCCCCAATTGTCAGGGCCGGCTTCTGACCAGCTTGGCCTTTGCGCTGGAAGCTGACTGGATTTCCCCACTTCGTGGTTGCTCCAAAGCCGAGTGATGTTTGATTGCTGGCCATTGTTCAGGTGAGGTTTTGAAGTGGTCTGGTGTACGTGATTTCAGTGAGGGGGGCTTCAGGTCACCGGCGTGATGCTGGCGATCTTTCCTCCTTCGCGGTGAATGCGTTTGAACTGCTCCGAGAGCTTGTCGAACGGCACGTAGAAGACCCGGTTGCTGCGGGTGTAGCGGGAGATCCGACGAACGTTGTTGGCGCTGTAAGCGGTGACCTCCACGCGATATGTGAGGCCTTGCTCGCCTGCGCCGACCCCCAGGCGAGTTGGTGCATCCTGCAGATTTGGGGAAGGACGGAAGCTCCATCCCAAGGCTTCGGTTGAAGACGGTGGAACCACGGGGATGGCACGGTTCTGGTATGCAGAACCACCGAGCTTGCTGCTGATGCCAGCAAGGTCTCCTTTCAGACTGCTGCTGCTATTGCCTCGCAACAGTTGAAAGCTCCAGGTGAATTCCTGCATGGTTCCACAGCTTTCGGTTTTCCAACCCCGTTGAAAGGGCACCGTCCATTCCCCGAAAGCGTTCTGATACTCATCAGAGTCCACGAAGCTGTCGATGTCGGCGTCGTATCCACTGCTGTCAAGCCGCTCAGAATGGCCACGCATTTCCTCAAAGTCGGCGGGCGCACGACCCAGTAGGTGACGGAAGGCCAACTCGATGTAGCGGTAGCGTGCGCAGCTTTCAAAGAAGCGGCTGCGATACAGGTCGCTCTTGGCTATGCGGCGAACCAGGTCACGGACGCTGATCTCTCCAAGCTTGAACTGAGATTCAGCGACAACCTGACGCTCGCTGTCCATGACATAAGCATTGCCAAGAACCTGCTTGTACACCGCCCGAATGATTTGTTCTTTTCGGGCATCGTCATCGCCAGGGATCAGCTCGAATGGTGCCTCACTCTCTTCCGAGAAGCGTTCGACCCCTAGAAGTGAGGCAGGTCCAAAGGGCATGGATGCTCTGACGTTTCGCCATGCAATGCTCCGTCAGAAGCGTTCTGACAGAACGTGTTCTTTATAAACCTCAATCAAGTGTGTTCATGTGTTGCGTGGAGTGACCTTTTTGCCGAATTCCCTCGCCGCCAAGCGGTTGTGGGTTAGGGCTTTGTGGCTGTAAGTGGGCAGGCCGGGGCTAATCAGACCTCGCAGCCCGTAACGATTCAAGGCTGTCACGTGTTGTAGAGCGTGTTAAGGGGTTCCAGCAATCGAGTTCTGCAACTGATCGGGACAACAGAGCATCGATCTGAGCGCCCAGCCCTGTGCAGAGGGAAAAATCGGCGCCTCTGATCGACTCGACCGTTTCTAGAACAGCTCCTTCCAAGTTAGCGCCGCGAAGATCAGCCATGTCTAGTTCGCAGGTGCCGAATCGTGTCCCGCGGCACATTGCTCCCCGCATGGTGGACGACCGGAGATCTGAACCGGCCAGTGAAACTCCATCAAGTATCGCTCCGCTTAAGTCAGCTCCACTCAGATAGCTGCCAAGCAGCATGCTTCCCCGCAGATCCATGCCTCGCAGGTCGGAGCTGTTGAGATATACACCGTTGAGCTTGGCGCCGGGCCCCACAGCTCCACTGTTGCTCAAGTCGAAACCAACAGGTACGACGGTTTGGCTGTCGTAGCGAGCTAGGCGGAGATCAGCGCCATCAAGTTGGCAATGACTGAGATCTGTGCCTCGTAAATCGCAGCGACAAAGCTTTGCTCCGCGTAAATCGAGCTCGCCCAACTCGATCCCGTGCCAGTCAGCACCTCTTGCATCAACGGGTACTAGAGGTGAACCGTTTGGTAAGAGCTTTTCCGGTGCCGTCCACTCACGCAGGTTGAGGGGTGCAGATCCGGTGGTGGACATGTCAACTTTTCGCCATTGCCAAAGCGATCGTAAGGACCACCCGTCCCAGTTCAAATCCTCCTACCAGGGCAAGTCCAAGCCAGATCCTAAGCGCGAAGGCCGGAGGCTGGCCGTTGACCCAGGCCGCAGAGGTCTCCAGCTGTTGCATCTGAGCGGCTTGATTGCTTGGGGCCCGATCCTGCAGTGCATCCCGCCAATCGGCCCCGTAGCGCGGGAACTGTTGGTGGATAGGCGTTTCACCGAGGGCCCGCCCGGGGAGCAGCCTCGATCGTTGCTGCGGCACGAGGTCATAGCCGAAGCTGTCCATGTACTCGCTGCTGTCCAGCAGGGCATCAACGAATGCTGTGAAACCCTTCTCCCCGATCACAATCGACCATGCTCGCTGTTCGGCATCGCTATGGACGGGTCGACCGAGAACACGGCCCACGACCTGATCCACCATCCGATAGTTCAAGTTGCACTGGTAGTACCCCTGCTGGAACCTCTCGGAGAGCAGAAGGCCGCGGATGAAATCGCGAACAGTGATGTTGCCGCTGCGCAATTGGGATTCTAGGAATGGTTCGCGATCGCTTCGCATGGCGTGGAAAAACACCTGCAGGTAGGCGTGCTCGATCAGGCGGTCCATCTCGGCCCGAGTGCTTTCATCTCCGGCGGCAGACGTTCCGTAGAGCGGGCTCTGGACGGTGCTGTTGTCACCGGCCAGGTTGCTGACCCGACAGTTCTGCGTGCTGAGCGGATATCCGAGGAGCGGGAGGGCCATGCGCGTGCCGTGAGTGGAAATGCCTAGAGGCTGATCCTCTCGTGGCCCGAAGGAGTCTTTTTTTTCTCTTATCAGCTCTTAACTGCAGTTTTATTGAGCTGCTCGATCAGGTGTTGGAAGCAGGCGTTGATGAGCTCCTGATCTGCTCCTCGCTCAAACTCCTGCGCTGCAAGCACGTTGAGCTGCATGAGGGCGATATTCAGGCCCTCCGTTGGCACGCCCATCCGCTGATACAACTCACGAAGGGCTGCCATGCCAGTGGGGTTTGTGAAGTTGCTTCGCTGGCAGGCCACGGCATAAACGATCACGCGCAGAAAGTGCCAGCAGTCCCGCCAGCAGGCATCGGCCCGCTCGCCGGGGAAGAGGGCTCCGCCGGGCTGCACGAGCTGTGGTTGTTGCTCCAGCAGGTGGCATCTGGCCTGGTTCACCAGGTCATCCGCATGGTTTTGGAGCCTTCGGGGCAGTGACGCATCCTGTCCAGAGGCTGCGCAGAGGCTCAGCAGTTCCTCCTGGCTGAGTTGGCGACGCTCCTGATCTGCTGCCCCAATGATCTGGCGCGCTTCTTCATGCAAAGAGTGGTCGCTGCTGAGGCCTTGCACTTGAGCGCTGCGAATCAGCTCTGCCAAGTCAGGGATGTCAGCCATCAAGGCTGGATGGCGGCGACAGGGGTAGCAATGAGCCAGCCATGACGTTCCAGATAAAAGGCCCACACCAGGTCGTCACCAAGCCCCGGGCAACGATCGACAGCGGCCTTGGTCAGAGGCTCAGGGATGCCAAGTTGTTGCAACAACAGAGCTGCTGCGGTGGGGCTGTTGGCGCTGGCTCTGCGAATGGCTGAACCCACCACCCAGGTGAGTCGGGTGTCCTTCAGTTCACCGCCGCTTTCTTCGCAGGCGAGCAACAGTTGGGTGCTTTGGGTTGCGTTCTGCTGCTCCAGCGTCTCTTGCCAGAGCTCGATGTTCTCGTCGCGCAGGTTGATGCGGAAACATCCTTCGCCGATGGGCAGATCCAATTCACCACTAGCCCCGGCCTGATTCTGTAACGCTTCGATTCTCGGATCAGCAAGCGCGCTCATCGAGAAAAGGCCTCATCGCATCAACGTAACCAGTGTTCCCTAAAACAATCACCGCAGCCTGGTTGGCGGGTGATTCGACATGCACGGGTGAAGGGATCTGCTGTCTGTGATCAGCCTGGGTGCACGGGGGGATGGGGGGCGTCCTTGGACGCTGCTTTCCGTTTCATCAGTCCTGTGAAGGTGGCCAGAGCAAACATGGCGAGCAGAGCCAAGCCGAGGGTGAGGCTGGCGCCCTGGGCCACGCCAGCGCCCACGGCCACGAGGATCGAATCACTGATCAACACGCTGATCAGCAGCGCTGGCGCGAACACCCGCCAATGGGTGCGGCTGATACCGATGGCATAGCTGAGGAAATCAAACAGACCCGTCATCAGCAGGCCCGTCATCAAAAAGAAGTTGCCCTCCAGCTGGTTCTTGCTGAAGCCATCGATGCGTTTCATCGCGCTGGCCCCCACCAGACGGCTCACCGGACCACGACCCCAGCGACGGGCGATGAAAAATGCCGTGCTGCAGAACACCAGATCCGAGAGGGTGATCGTGAGGTATCCGGTTTGGAAGCCCAGCAGGGAACCTGCCAGTAGCGAATAGATCGAGCTCGGCAGGGCCGGAAGAATAATGCTTACGCCCCGCAGCAGAAACAGGCCGAGCGGCGCCCAGAACCCCATCCCTTTCACGGCGTCCTGAAGCGGTGCAATGCCGTAGCGCTGCAGCAGCACGACGACAACGATGAATGCCGCCACCCAGGCGCTGATCTTCAGCACCTTGCTCAGCCTGGACATCAACACCCGCGCTCTTGGGTCAGGAATTTAAGCCAGCTTCCTGCGATCAGCCGCCTGTCAGGCAGCCCGTGGACAGCCGCTTCAGCATCGATACCATCAGCGAAATTTCTCAACACGAGGCCAGCCCGGTGACCACCTCCTCCCCGCGCACCGCGTTCGAGCAGCAGTTGTGCACCCATCTGCTGAACCTCAGTGAAGTGGCCGAGACACTGGCTGATCGTGTGATGGCCCTGGAGGCGAGGCTGGCTGAAGTGGAGAAGAGCCAGATCGCCGATGACGATCAAGACGCCATCAGTGATGACGCTGGCGAGTTGCTGTCAGCCAGTGAGGAGAAGGTGCGCCTGCTCCGAGATCGTCTGGCTCCGGCGCAGGTGGTTGCTCTCCACGCTGAGGACACATCCCCATCGGAACCTCAAGGTGATCTCGACGAGGCGATCGAAGACGAGCGGGTGGAAGACGAAGCGGTCAGTGACGACGCTGAGGGTGACACCGAGTACATCGATGACCCGCAGATCGACCTGCTCTCCGCTTGATCGCTTCAGCTCAGCTCCAGTAGGCGTATCCGGAAGGCAGCAACCTGTCTGGCCATCTCGGGCGAGCTGATCAGGAAGGGGTGATCTGCCATGGCCGCGAACACGGCTTCCAGGTGGTCGTCATGACTCACATCACCGTTGCCCTTGGACCGCAACTGCTTCCAGTTGCGATCAAACACCATCGCAAAGCTGTCGGCGTTATCGAACACCCGATCTGTGCCTGCATCAGGTGAGATGAATGACACGACAGATTTGGCATCGAAAGATGCCAGGACCCAGATTTGAACTGGGGACACGGCGATTTTCAGTCGCCTGCTCTACCAACTGAGCTATCCCGGCACGTCGCCTGCGCGACACATACACTTTAAATCACCGCCGGAGGCAACGGATGGGGGTGCGCCCCAAACAGATCAAGCCGCAGACCTGATGACCGGCATCCAGCAGGGCTTGTCTCGCTGCCAGGGCTGTGCCCCCTGTGGTAAGAAAGTCATCCACCAGCCAGATCTCCATGGCTTGTAGATGGGCGCTGACCTTGAAGGCACCGCTGAGGTTCGACAACCTCTGCTGACGGTTCAGGTGATGTTGGCCGGCGCTGGCCCGGGTGCGCTGCAGCAGATCGGTTCGGACCTGGCCCAGGGTTGTGGCAATCAAGCCCGGCAGGGGGTTAGCCCGCCGGCGTTTCCAGCTGGGGATAGGAACGAGCACGGCTGGATACGGCATCGGCAGGGTTGCTCGCAGGCAACCGATCAGGGCCGACAACTGACGATCGTCAGGACGGCGTTTCAGTCGCAGCAGCAGGGTGCGGAAAGCACCGTCGTAATACGAGAGGCCATGCCATGGCAGCGGTGCCGATCCGTAAAGACCACCTTTTTTGAGCTGAAACCGGTCATGGCATGGCGGGCAGATCGGGTCTGCCTCAGTGTCCGGACAGAGGGGGAATCGGCAGAGCCGGCAGGTGGGCTGAATCAGCAGCTGTCGGCCCAGCTTCAGCAGTTGGTGGTACAACGATCAAGCAAGGCTGCTGGAAGGATTCCCCTCAGGCGTCCTGTTTGGGCATGGCACGAAGCATCGCCACAAGGGTGCGATGGGCGTCCTCGCTGTCGGTGAGGGTGTGATCGAAGGGAATGCGCAGTGGCTGTCCGTCCACCTTCAGCTCCATGTCTGTTGCTGAGACAGCCACCATTTCGGCGGCCGATGCTGCATCCACTCCGCCGTAGTGGTGGGCGTAGGCCAAAACGGCCTCAGCGTGATCCTCATTCATGTGTTTGCAGATCCGAGCGCTGACGGCAGGAGTCAAAGGATCAGAAGGCATTTTGCTGCTAAGGAGGAAATTGCTGGAGTTAGCTCAAGCGTTGCCACAGCAGTGAGCCGAAGCGAACAGCACTAAAGCCGACGTAGCAAGACAACACTACAAACAAAAAAATAGAAAGAATTTCTTGGAGTTTTTTAGTCATAACTGATTTGACTTCGAAAACGTAGGACTTGCGTGTCGCAAGTCCTACGTTTGGTCAGCCTGGATTTTGGTGGTTTATATTGATTAGTTCCAGGATTTTGCTGTTTTGGATTGGTACATTCTGAGGAATGCCGCAGAGGTGGGATCGCTTGTTGCTTTGGAATAAGAGAAGCCACTGACTTCATATTTGTTGCCAGCCTCGCTCAGGCTACGTGCATTGCTGAACTCAACAACCAGTTGGCTCCGTCGCTCAACAATAGTGTCTGAGCTTGCATTGCCAGGAGTGACGCGAGCAAGGTTGGCAAAAGTTGAACAATAGGCGCGTGCTTCTGATGTCCATGCACGCAGGTATGGAACTGTGTCTGTTCCGAAAACCTCTAGGTATTCCCCAGACCGTGTGATCTGATCGATGAACGCATTAAAGCCTTTGGATGCGATAAGGCTTATGGCAGCACTTACTTCTGCTTGATTGATCGGCGGCCGACCGAGAAGGTGCTTGTAGTTCAGCTCGATGCCGCGGATTGGCGAAACTTTCGAAAAGTAGTTTTCCCTGTAGAGATCACTCTTTGCAAGTCCCGCCACGAAATCTCTGACGCTTATCTCGCCATTCTTTAGTTGCGATTCAAGTTCGATGCATTTCTGACTGATCGTTGGTCCAAGATTCCCGAGTACCTGCCGATATGCCGCTTCGATTGCCACCTCAAGAGCTTCGTTCCCTGTTGCAGCATATTGATCATTAACACTGCTAAAAGGACATTCGCTGTGAACTCTGGGGCCGATTCCAATCCCCATCGCTGAGCAAAGATTCTCTTTGTACTCGTTTTGTGAGGATGCAGCCAGGCCTTTGCGCGATATCAAACCCCCCTGGGTTTGTTCGGCTCGGTAGCGATTGATTGCGGTGTTCTGTTTGGGTTTGGAGGCGTTGTTGGCGGAGAATGAAATCCGGCCAAGATTCGTGAAGTCGCGGGTCGGCTTGATGGCGATCATTTCTGATCTGTATTGAGATTGATATCGGAGAGGATAAAGCTATGAACTGAGAAACCAGTTCAATTCAGCCAGCTTGCAACAAAATGTTTGCCTTTATGGACTGAGAATTGCATTTGATAACTCGGTAATGAATGTATGGCGAAAATCTTATGACTTGTTCATCTTGTACTCGGTCTGCCGCTGCCGACTCAGGGCCAGCAGGGCAACACCTGCGGCCGGTGGTTGGTTGCAACTCACCACGGGAAGGCCAAGCCGCCGCTGCCGGATCTTGCGCCACTGGGGGTTTCGGGCACCACCGCCGAGGCTGATCACCCGTTGCGGTGGATCCGCCCCGAGTTCCGTCAGTCGCTCCCAACCCTTGGCCTCAATCTCCGCCAGACCTTCCAGCAGCCCATGCAGAAACAGGGCATCACTCACCGGCCGTGGCTCCAGCACCGGCTCGAGGTTGGGATCGTCCACGGGAAATCGCTCGCCACGGGCCGGAAGGGGCTGGTAACTCAGGCCGCTGTCTTGGTCTGGGTCGATCTGGCGGCTGAGTTCCGCCAGCTCAGCATCGGTGAAATAACGCCGCAGCACGCCGGCCCCAGCGTTGGAAGCCCCGCCACACAACCATCGCTGCCCGATCCGATGCCGCGTGATGCCGGCTCCTTGGATCGGTACTGGCGTGAATCGCTTCATCACCAGAGTGGTGCCCAGCACGGTGATCCCGTCGTTGTCGCCGGGGTTCGCGGCCAACACCGCCGCGTTGGAATCGGTTGTACCGGCCACCACGAGCAGATCCTCTGGCACGCCAAGATTCCTGGCCTGATCGATTGCGATGCGTCCCAGCACGGAACCGCTTGGCTTCACCTCAGGCAAGGCCGAACTCCAGGACTGATCAGCGATGCAGCCCTGCCAGGTGGCTTGCTCAAGGTCCCATCCAAGCTTGAGGTTGTTGCCCTCTTCGCCCCATTGCCAGTTCTGCAGGAACCAACCGCTGATCCAGTCGGCTTGATGTCGCAGGCGATCAATGTGGCCATGGTGCTTCAGCAACTGCAGGGCTCGCGCCAAGCTGCCGCCGCTGCTGGATGCCGCGCAGCCATCTGGCACCAGCCGTTTGAGTGCACTGTTCTGCTCGGGGAACGCGGTGGCGTAGCTCAGTGCAGGCCCCATGGGGGTGCCATCCTCCCGACAAGCCAGAAGCGTGC
Organism: Parasynechococcus marenigrum WH 8102; assembly: GCF_000195975.1. Classification (GTDB taxonomy): domain Bacteria; phylum Cyanobacteriota; class Cyanobacteriia; order PCC-6307; family Cyanobiaceae; genus Parasynechococcus; species Parasynechococcus marisnigri. Next base: position 1,894,984 of record NC_005070.1, on the reverse strand, counting down.
CCGAGGTGCCATCGACCGCAACAGCGGCCAGTTGACCTCTGATCTGAGCGGGCAAATGGGTGATCAAGTCGCGGCACGCCTCAGCCCAGTCCAAGGGGGCTGTTAATCCCGTGGCGTACTCAGCGGACGACGAATGAATCAGCGTGCCCTGCTGATTCAGCACCGCAATGCGAACACCGCTGGTGCCCAGGTCGATGCCGAGCGCCAGCGATGTTTCAACGTTCACGTCAAACCGTGGCGCCTTGCTTGATGCGCTTGGCTTCTGCCTTCACCAGCTCTTCGCTCTTGGCGGCCACATCCTCCCAGGGGGCTTTGAGGTCGTTACGACCGAAGTGGCCGTAGGCGGCTGTGTCTTGGTAGAAGCGACCACCGCGCTGCTGGGGCAGGTTGCGCAGTCCGAAGGTTTCGATGATGGCGCCGGGGCGCAGGTCGAAATGCTCCTGCACCAGTTCGGTGAGCTCAGCATTCGACACCTTCCCAGTCCCGAAGGACTCCACCAGGATCGACACAGGCTTGGCGACGCCGATGGCGTAGCTCAGCTGCACTTCAGCGCGTTCAGCCAGGCCGGAGGCCACCAGGCACTTGGCCACGTAGCGGGCGGCATAGGCGGCGGAGCGATCCACCTTGGTGGGATCTTTGCCGGAGAAGGCGCCACCGCCGTGGCGGGCATAGCCGCCGTAGGTGTCCACGATGATTTTGCGGCCGGTGAGGCCGGCATCACCCTGGGGACCACCCACCACAAACTTGCCGGTGGGGTTCACCAGATATTTCGTGGCCTCGCGGCTGGGTTTCAGGGCCAGATCGGCGGTGGCTGGTTCCACCACATGGGTCCACAGGTCTTCGGTGATGCGCTCACGGATGCCCTGCTCATCGCTGATGCCGGCCACTTCGGCCGTGTGCTGCGTGGAGATCAGGATCGTGTCGATGGCGACGGGCTTGTCGTTCTCGTAAACCACACTCACCTGGGTCTTGCCGTCGGGCAGCAGGTACTCGAGGCTGCCGTTGTGACGGACCTCGGCCAGACGCTTCGCGAGACGGTGGGCCAGGCTGATGGGCAGTGGCATCAGCTCCGGGGTCTCGTTGCAGGCGTAGCCGAACATGATGCCCTGGTCGCCGGCGCCGACACGGTCGAGGGGATCGCCCTCGTGGTCATCGGCTTCGTCCACACCCTGGGCAATGTCTGGAGACTGCTGGTCGAGGGCCACCAGCACCGCGCAGCTGTTGGCATCGAAGCCACCGGCTCGAGCTCCGCTGTAACCGATTTCTTTGATCACGTTGCGCACCAGGTGAATGAAATCCACCTGCGCTTTGGAGGTCACCTCGCCGGTGATCATGCACAGCCCGGTGTTCACCACCGTTTCGCAGGCCACCCGACTGCTGGGGTCCTGGGCCAGCAGAGCATCCAGCACCGCATCGCTGACCTGATCACAGATCTTGTCGGGATGTCCCTCCGTGACCGATTCAGATGTGAAGACGTAACGGCTCATGGAATGGAATCTTGTGGCAGGACTTTACGGGTCGGCTTCTAGCCCCATCTCCGCCCAGTTGTCCAACCAATGCGTAGCGCTGGGGAGTTCGGGTGTCAGTCCCCAGCCACCGCCGTAGCCGATCACGAAACGGATGCCAGCGGCCGCTGCCATTTGTAGATCGGTTTCGGCATCACCGATCAAGGCGCACTCTTCAGGATCGAGCCCCATACGTGCACAGAGACTCAAAACAGCGGCAGGATCCGGTTTTCGCGGGCTGTCATCGGCACTCCAACAGGCAGCGATCAGATGACTGAGGCCGTGGTGCTGGAGAAAGGCGTGGATCCCTGCACGGGTGTCGTTGCTGATGATGGCGTTGGTGATGCCTTGTGAATGCAAGCTGCGCAGGAGGTCTTCAGCCCCATCCAGCAGTGGACTGATGCTGTTTCGATCTTGCTCCTGCTGATCGCATTGATCAAAACAGCTCTGGGCCAGAGCGATTGCACCGGGCCAGCTGCATCCATGCAGACAGAACACCGTGGCCATCGTGGTCAGGTTGTCCTGTCGTGCAGCAACCGCCAGGGTTCCACCAGGGTGTAGCTGTTCGCCTTGAATGCCAAAGGCACGGCGCAACATCGGCCCGAGCGTGTTCTCCTTTTTGGGGGAGGGGTCTTGGCAGTTCCAGAGCTCTTCAGCGATCTGAATCCGTCGTTCGGCTAGATCGAGCAAGTGCGGCTCGCTAAAGGAAAGGGTGCCGTCCTTGTCGAACAGCACCCCCTGGATCGTGCCGATGGGAACACCCCTCAGCAGCAGTGTCGCCATGGCGAATCAGATCATCATGGAACCGATCGGATCCTCTCCTTCCTCGGCCTGCTCCAGCAGCATCTGCTTGTAGCGGGCAGCCATTTCCTCTGCTTTCTCGAACACCTTCTGGGGGTCGGTGAGCATGTCGCCGGGCTCCGGTTCCAGCGCCTTGGTTGAAAGTGAGATCCGGCCTCGTTCAGCGTCGAGATCGATGATCATCACCTTCATCTGATCATTCACGTTGAGCACCGAGTGGGGGGTCTCGATGTGTTCGTGGCTGATCTCCGAGATGTGCAGCAGGCCGCTGACGCCGCCGATGTCGATGAAGGCGCCGTAGGGCTTGATGCCGCGAACGGTGCCGACCACCACTTCGCCGACCTCGAGGCGATTCATCTTGCGCTCAACCAGGGCCCGGCGATGGCTGAGCACCAGGCGGTTGCGCTCTTCATCCACCTCGAGGAATTTCAGAGGCAGGAAGTCGGCCACCAGCTCTTCCTTCGGTTTGCGGGTGCTGATGTGGGAGCCAGGGATAAAGCCCCTCAGGCCTTCCACCCGAACCAGGGCACCACCGCGGTTGGTGGCAAACACCTCGGAGTAGATGGTGGCGTCCTCTTTCTGCAGCTGGCGCACCCGTTCCCAGGCCCGTTGGTATTCGATGCGCCGCACCGAGAGCGCGAGCTGTCCATCCTCGTTTTCTTCACTCATGATGAAGAACTCGCGGATCTCGCCGGGCTGCAGCACATCGCTCAGCCCTTCCACCCGATTGATCGACACCTCCTGCAGAGGCATGAAGGCAGCGGTCTTAGCCCCGATATCGATCATCGCGCCCTTGGCTTCCAGGGCGAAGACGGTGCCGTTAACGATGTCGCCAGGCTTGAAGTTGTAGTCGTACTTGCTCAGCAGCGCAGCGAATTCATCAATGGTGAATCCAGCGTCATCGAGATTGCGGCTGCTGGCTCGGCTGCCCGGATCATCAGCGGTGGGAACGTCCTCGGGGATGCCGAGATCTTCTGCGGCCTCGAAGGCTTCATCAACGCTGGCGACAGCTGCGGCGGCGTCCTGGCTGACCTCTTCGGTCGCTGCGGTTTGGACGTCCTGAAGCTGCTCTTCCGTGGGAGTCGCGGACATGGGGGTATGGCGGTCTACCTCATGCGGGTAGTACGAGTGGTTCGCTTGAACCGCCCGCCGACGGTTCAAGGAGAACTATGAATCCTACAGATCAGTGGGGCTCAGCCCACGGCTGCGAGATGCCCCGGCCCGGCTTTGCGGTTCATGGTTTCCAGGGTCGAAACGAAATCATCGATGCCCTGGAATTGGCGGTAAACGGATGCGAAACGGATGTAGGCAACTTCGCTCATCTGCTTCAGCTCCACCAGCACCAGTTCCCCGATTTCAGCGCTGCTGACTTCGCGTCCACTGCGTTGTTGGAGCTTGAGTTCCAGCTCTTCCACAAGGGTTTCAAGCCGGGAGGCATCCAGGCCTGTCTTTTCGCACGCCCGGTTAAGCCCATGCAGAAGTTTGCTGCGGCTGAAGATTTCTCGGTTTCCATTGCGCTTGATCACCGTGATGGGAACGGTTTCCACGCGTTCGTAGGTGGTGAACCGAAACTCACAGTTCAGGCATTCACGTCGCCGGCGCACACTTCTGCCGCCATCAGCTGCCCGTGATTCGAGCACCCGGCTGTCAGTGTTTTGGTAGGAAGGGCACTGCAAGCCGGAAACAGTTAAAGAACTCTCTCAACTTTAAACATTGAACTGACTGTTGAAAAGGGCGGTGTTGCGTTGTCTTTTGCCTCTTGGTGGACGTCGTCTGTGGATGGCCGATGGTGCGTTGAATTGGATCCAGGAAAGGTCACAAAAAACCCCGCCGTGGCGGGGTTTTTGAATCGATCGATCACTTGCCGATTTTCGGAGGATCGCGGAATGCAATTGCAAAAAACAGAGTGGCAATCGCGAGGGTAAGGATGAGGACGTAAGCGAAGCTTTCCATCGAGGGTCTCCTGAGAGGCGATCAGTTGAGGGGTGTTCCAGCGGGAGGAACGTAGCCCTCGGGCAGACGGCGGGTCGTTTTGTCGCCAAGTTTGGCGAACAGACCGAATTCCACCTGGTCGCCGAGATCGGGGTCGATACCGGCAAACACATCGCGGTAGAGGGTGCGAGCACCGTGCCAGATGTGACCGAAGAAGAAGAGGAGCGCAAAGGTGGCGTGGCCGAAGGTGAACCAGCCGCGGGGTGAGCTGCGGAAGACACCGTCGGAACCATAGGTCTCGCGGTCGAAGTCAAAGCCCTCTCCAAGCTGAGCCTTACGAGCCAGACGCTTAACGTCAGCAGGATCGGTGAATCTCTGACCGTCCAGAGCTCCACCGAACACCTCAGCAGTGACTCCCTGCTGTTCGAAGGAATACTTGGCTTCTGCGCGACGGTAGGGAATGTCGGCGCGCACGATGCCTTGCTCGTCCTGGAGGACGACAGGGAAGTTCTCGAAGAAGTTGGGCAGGCGGCGAACCTCAAGTTCACGACCCTCTCTGTCGGTGAAGACGATGTGACCAACCCAGGAGGTGGCCAGACCATCACCATTCACCATCGGGCCAACACGGAACAAACCACCCTTAGCAGGGCTGTTGCCGACGTAATCGTAGAAAGCAAGCTTTTCAGGGATGGACTCATAAGCCTCCTGACGCGTCGCACCGTCATCCATGGCGGTCTGGACACGACGATTGATCTCGGTCTTGAAGTAGCTCTGATCCCACTGGTAGCGGGTCGGACCAAACAGCTCAACAGGCGTAGCAGCTGCGCCGTACCACATGGTTCCAGCCACGATGAAAGCGGCAAAGAACACTGCGGCAATGGCGCTGGCCAACACTGTTTCGATGTTGCCCATCCGCAGAGCCTTGTAGAGGCGCTCGGGAGGACGAGTGGTGATGTGGAAGATGCCGGCAATGATGCCGACGATTCCAGCCGCGATGTGGTGAGCAACGATGCCACCAGGGTTGAAAGGATTGAATCCCTCAGGACCCCAGGACGGTTGAACAGCCTCGAGGTGACCAGTAATACCGTATGGATCTGAGACCCACATGCCCGGGCCGAAGACACCGGTGAGGTGGAACGCTCCGAAACCGAAGCAGCCGAGACCAGCCAGCAGAAGGTGAATGCCGAAGATCTTGGGGAGATCGAGGGCGGGTTCGCCGGTGCGGGGGTCCTGCCAGATCTCGAGATCCCAGTAGGTCCAGTGCCAGATGGCGGCCAGCATCAGCAGGCCTGAAAACACGATGTGAGCAGCAGCAACACCCTCAAAGCTCCAGAAGCCGGGATCGACACCGGTTTCACCGGTGATGCTCCAACCGCCCCAGCTGCCAGTCACGCCCAGACGTGACATGAATGGCATCACGAACATGCCCTGACGCCACATGGGGTTCAGGACAGGGTCGGAAGGGTCAAAAATGGCGAGTTCGTACAGCGCCATGGAGCCGGCCCAGCCGGCAACTAGGGCTGTATGCATGAGGTGCACGGCCAGAAGGCGGCCCGGGTCATTAATGACAACGGTGTGCACCCGATACCAGGGCAATCCCATGGGTCAGGTTCGGGGGACAAGACCGCGTGTAAACGCAGTCAGACCTCGCGATCGTAAGGGGTTCTTCTCTGTGAGCGGTGGGAGGTCGCCTCAGCTGAAACGCTCGGTGACACGAATGATCGCGATCAGCTGTTCACAAAACGCAACCCTTGGTCGCATAGTGGTGGCCGCTGCTGACGACATCTCCCATGCCGGTGATCCGTTTTATCCGTGAAGGTCGTGATGTTGAGTGTTATCCGGGCGAAAACCTGCGGGAGGTGGCCCTGCGCGAGGGCATCGAGCTTTACGGATTGAAAGGTCAGCTGGGGAACTGCGGTGGCTGTGGCCAATGCATTACGTGTTTCGTTTCCGTTGTCGATGAAGGTGGGAAGAAGGCGTTGACGGCCCGTACGCCCGTTGAGGACAACAAGCTTCGCCGACGTCCGGCCGAATGGCGCCTTGCCTGTCAGGCCTTGGTGGAGACGTCGGTGATGGTCCTGACCCGCCCCCAGGTGCGCCTGCCGGACGCCGACAACCGCTTGAACGCAGCGCGTCAGGCGCCACTTCCTGCCGGACCTCTGGCCTGGCCAGCACCCCCCGAGGCCGAAGACGAGCCCGAAGAATCATCCGATGAGGACACCAAGGCTGCTACTGCCGATGACGAGGACTGAAGCGTCTTGGACGATGGCCTTGGGCCGGTGATACCTTCGCCTGGACACCTTCAGCGGCCATGGAAACCAACGATCTCGGATTCGTCGCCAGTCTCCTGTTCATCCTGGTTCCGGCAATTTTCCTGATCGTCCTCTACATCGGCACCAACCGCAGCGAGAGTTGATCTCAGCCGCGTTCTGGCTCGCGAACCAGCAAGACAGGCGCTGGGGCGTGCACGCGGATGTAGTCACTGACTGATCCGCCCAGAAGCTTGTCGAGATCGACAAGACCCCGAGCCACAAGGGGCCGACGGTCCTGGGAGGCGATCACCAGAAGATCAGCATTGGCCTGCTCTGCGGCCTGGCAGACCGCCCGGCCAATATCTTTGCCCTGAACGGTGAGGCATTTCAGTTCCACCCCGAAGCTGCGGGCCCGTTGTGCCGCTGCTTGAAGAAGTTCGTCGGCTTTGCTGAGGCCGCCACGGCTTGGAGCTGTCTCCTGAGAGATGACGTGAACACCCGTGAGGGTGCCGCCTGGAATCTGCTGCACCAGTTCGCAGGCGCTGCGCAGGGCGTCGTCTCCCACACCCGTGCCATCGATGGTCACCATCACGCGGTTGACGTGCCTTACGTAAAGGTCGTCACGCACCAGCAGCATCGGTCGGGTGGAGAGCTGGAAGACGTACTGGCTGGCACTGTTGGCCAGGATCGACTGGAGACGTCCAAGCCCCCGTGAGCCCATCACGATCAGGTCGCAGTTCTGCTCTTCAGCCACCTTGAGCACGGTCTGCTTTGTGTCTCCCTCTCTCACCAGTGGTGTAACGCGACTGCGCTCAAGTCCCATCCGATTGATGGCGCTGTCCAGTAGTTCTTCAGCATCGATGCGATGGCTATCGGCCCCGGCTTTGCTCTGTTCAGGGATCACGTGCAGCAGTGCCATAGCGGCGCTGCGCATGGAGGGGATGTCCTGCAGCATCCGAATCATTTCCTCCACATGCCCTTTGCCGGAATCGGCGATCAGGAGTTTTTTGAACACGCTGTTGCGGCAACCTGATCGAAAGCCTATGGGCAGGATTCCGAGTGCAGGACAAGCTGACGGACAGCGTTACGCCCCAACCCTGGAGGCTGTGCAAGCGGGTGTTGCCCCAGCACACCGACCATGCCGGGGTGATGTGGCACGGGGCCTATGTGGCCTGGCTGGAGGAGGCGCGAGTTGAAGCGCTGGCTGCTGCTGGATTGAGTTATTCAGCGATGGCGACCATGGGAGTGGAAATGCCTGTCGTGGCAATGAACCTGGAATACCGCCGGTCCATCCGTCATGGCGACCAAATTGTGCTCGAGAGTCACTGTGGGTCTCAATCAGGGGTGCGCTGGCCCTGGCGGAGCTGTTTTTTGCTCGATGGGCTGGTCATGGCTGAGGCACGGGTGGAGCTGGTGATCCTGGGTCGTGGGCGGCTGCTTCGACAGCCTCCGGAGGCTGTCCGCCCCGCTCTGTCCGCACTCCAGGGAGGACCCTCTAACACATTAGAGTGATACATCTGTATTAGTTCATGGATGCGCGGATGGTGGTGGGCTTGGAGTGGATGCCCGGGCATCGGGTCTTCGCGGATGGCTGCGCTGCAGGTCGCTGCCGTTGAGCATGGTGTGGGCCTCGATGACTGCTGGGCATGGTCCAGGGAACGCCTCGCTCAGGTGCTGTCCTGGCCTGATCCACTGCTCGACAAGGTTGAGCGTTACCGGCGGCTGCACGGCAGCAGCCCCCAGCTCAAGATCCCGAGCAATGTTCTGACCCCCCTGGATCAGATCTGGCCCCAGGGTTTGAACAAGCTGGATCGGCCCCCACTGGTGCTCCATCAGCAGGGTCGTGCGGATGTTCTTGCTTGGCTGGGTCAGCGCCGCGCTGTGGCCGTGGTCGGAACCCGTGCTGCCTCGGACCATGGCCTCCGCATGGCAGAACATCTCGGCAGTGTTCTGGCTGGAGCCGGCTGGCCAGTGGTCAGTGGTCTGGCGGAGGGGATCGATGCGGCGGCTCACCGCGGTTGTCTGGCGGCTGATGGCGTTCCCGTCGCTGTGCTGGGAACACCGCTGGATCGTGTGTATCCGCGGCATCACCAAGCACTGCAAGAAGAGGTCGCTCGCAACGGTTTGTTGTTGAGCGAGCGCCAGCCTGGGGAGTCTGTTCAGCGAGGTCACTTTGCTGCCAGGAACCGCCTGTTGGTCAGTCTTTCCTGCGCTTTGGTGGTGGTGGAGTGTCCGGATCGCAGCGGTGCTTTGATCTCAGCGCGCCTCGCCGCAGAGCAACAGTGTCCTGTCTGGGTTGTCCCCGGTGATGCGGGGCGCTGGTCCAGTCGTGGCAGCAACAGGCTTCTGCAGAACGCGGCTGCGCCCTTACTGTCTCCAAAGGAGCTGGTGGAGCATCTCGGCCCTGGGCCTTTCCACAGGGCCAATGCCACGGCCCCTGCTCTTGTGAAGGCTCTGGGGGCGGGAGCCTCGATCGAGCAGCTTCAACAGACCCTCAAGCTGCCGGCTGGTCGCCTGGCCAGTGATCTGCTCGAGCTGGAATTGGCAGGGCAGGTGGTGTGTGAGTCTGGATTTCTCTGGAAGCCCTGTCGGCCGTGACCACCGCCCAGCAGCTGGAGGGGGCATCGCTGCTGAGTTGGCGACGTCGGCAGCTTCAGCGAGGGGGGCGTCGTGTTGACTTCGATTGGCTTTTGGACCTCGCCGGGGGGCTGTCATGGTCGTCTCTCCAGCGCCTGCTGGTGGAGCCGCAGCGCACTGTGCAGTTAAAGGTTTCGCTGAAGGATCTCGAGCAGATCTGGGGGCATCATCTCGACCAAGCCATTCCCCTGCAGCATCTTGTTGGCCGCTGTCCCTGGCGCGATCTTGAACTGGCGGTGTCGGCCGCAGCCCTGATCCCGCGCCAGGAAACGGAAGTGCTTGTGGATCTGGCGCTGGAGACGATCGCCGGGATGTCCATCGAACGTTGGGCCGATCTGGGGACAGGATCTGGAGCCATCGCCGTTGCCCTTAGTCGGGCGATGCCGGCGACCCCGGGCCATGCTGTCGATCTCAGCCCCAATGCCCTTGCATTAGCCAGGACCAATCTTGAGGCTCTGGCTCCCGAGGGGGAGTGGCATCTGCACCAGGGCCGTTGGTGGGAACCGCTGGAGCCGTGGTGGGGACACATCGATCTTGTGGTCTGCAACCCCCCTTACATCCCGTCCGACCTGATCCTCAATCTCGATCCTGTGGTCCGTGATCATGAACCCCATCTGGCCTTAGCCGGTGGAATCGACGGTTTGCAGGCGATCCGTGAGGTTGTGGCGGGAGCTTGTCGTGCTCTGGCTCCGGGAGGGTGGATCCTGATCGAGCATCACCACGATCAGAGTGCGCCAGCGCTCAACCTGTTGAAACAGGCTGGCTTGAGCTCCATCCGTGCGGCCCGAGATCTCGAAGGCGTCAACCGCTTCGCTCTGGCCCGCCGATCGCTCTCCCCTTGCTCATGAGCAGGCATCGACCAAGGGTGCTGGCTTCCCACGAGCTGGCAGACCACCTTCTTCAAGGTGGTGCGGCGGTGATCCCCACTGACACCGTGCCAGGGCTCGCCATTGCTCCGCCGCATGCTGGTGACATCTGGCGACTCAAGCGCAGGCCTGCCGATAAACCCTTGATTCTTATGGGAGCGACGGCGGAGGTGTTGCTGCGCCATGCCCAGCCGTCCTGTCGCGACGATGCTCGCTGGATGGCTGAGCGGCATTGGCCTGGAGCCCTGACCCTGGTGGTTCCGGCCCATGGGGCGGTCCTCGAGGCGCTCAACCCAGGGGGAACCTGTCTCGGACTCCGTATCCCCAACTGTCGTCAGAGTCGCGAGCTGCTGCATCGCACCGGTCCCCTGGCTACCAGCAGTGCGAATCCTTCTGGAGAGCCAGCAGCCATGACTCCGGAGCAGGCTGCGGTCTACTTCCCCAACCTTCCCCAGTTGGGGCCTCAACCCTGGCTCCCCCCGTCGGGGCAGGCCAGCACCGTCATCAGCTGGACGTCCTCAGGACGCTGGAACGTGCTGCGCCAGGGTGCTGTGATTCCTCAGGGGATCACCGAAGGCGGATGACGACGTTGATTGGGTGCATCCTGCTGCTGCTGGGCCTGCTGCACTGGCTGGTGGAGCCCCTTGAAGCCGTTCTCACGTCAGTTCTCCGCCTCGGATGGCTGGGCTGGCTGGTGCTGCCACTGGCGCTTTGGCTGTTGTCTGGTCGCCAATGGGACCAGACCAAGCCATGACCACCTTGAAGCCGGCTAACGGATTTGAACCGATGACCTTCGCTTTACAAAAGCGCTGCTCTACCGCTGAGCTAAGCCGGCGTTGAAGGCATCGTAAGCATCCGCAGCGCCAGTTCCAGCCGGTTGACACAACCGGTTTTGGCAAGGGCCCGGCTGATGTGGCATTCAACGGTGCGGTGGCTGATCACCAGCCGCTCTGCGATGGCCCGGTTGCTGAGGCCCTGGAGAAGAAGAGCGCTCACCCGCTGTTCGGCAGGGGTGAGCGGAATGTCGGAGACCATGCATCAAGGTCGGATGACCGAAGCATTCCCCAGACACCGTTGAAACGAATGAACCGCAACAGGTCAGAGGGTGCGGCGGATGGGCAGATTGGCGACCAGAGCGGTGACACGATCCTCTGTTTCGAGACTGACATCACCTTCTGAAAGGTCGATCTCCACATAACGGGACACCACCTCGAGAATCTCCCGCCGCATCTGATCCAGCAGTTCAGGGTTGAGATCACTGCGGTCATGGGCGAGCACAAGCTGCAGGCGCTGACGGGCCGTGTCGGCACTTGCAGGCTGACGCCCCAGCAGTTTGTCGATCAGATCTTGCAGGGTCATCGGTTCAGAAGATCTTGGTTTGCATCAGCCTGCGCATCTTGGCGCGCAGTCCCTGACGGGCCTTGGCGGGGTCCATCAATGGAATGTCTTCACCCTGCAGGCGGCCGGCGATGTTGGTGTAAGCCTGGGACGCTGGGGAATTGGCAGGGCCGAGGGTGAGTGGCTCGCCGCGGTTGGTGCTCACGATCACCTGCTCGTCTTCGAATACCAGGCCGAGCAATGGCAGCGCAAGGATGTCCGTTACGTCGTCCACGGACAGCATTTCCTGGGTCGACATCATTTTAGGGCGAACCCTGTTCAACACCAGCTGGACCGGGGAAACCCCCTGGGTGTTGAGCAGGCCGATCACCCGGTCGGCATCCCGTACGGCCGCCACTTCCGGTGTGGTCACCACCACGGCTTCCCTGGCCGCGGCCGCAGCATTCTTGAAGCCATCCTCGATTCCTGCCGGGCAGTCGATCAGCACGTAATCAAAGCGCTCCTCCAGCAGCGCAACAATCGCCTGCATGTCCTTGGGGGTCAGCCACTCGAGCATGCGGGGATTCCCGGCTGGAAGCAGCGCCAGATTCGGTTCCTGTTTGTGCTTCACCAAGGCCTGCTCCAGCCGGCAGGTCTCCGCCAAAACCTCCTGGGCTGTGTAAACGATGCGGTTCTCCAAGCCGAGGAGAAGATCGAGGTTGCGCAGACCGAAATCAGCATCCAGCACCACGGTGCTGGCGCCCCGGCGGGCCAGAGCGATGCCGAGATTGGCTGTGGTGGTGGTCTTGCCGACGCCGCCCTTGCCCGAGCAGATCAGGATTGTTCGCGTCGTCGACACGAGGTCATCACAAAGGTCTGATCACGATAGGCAGCGTGTTGCAGGTGACAACCTGATCAGGACCGAGCCAGGGCCTGGGGCTGGGCTGGTTCGATCACGATCTCGCCATCCACCAGACGCGCCTGCTCCGCCATGCCAGCAATGGGTTGGTCCTCCGGCCCGCGCGCGACCACATCAGCGATGCGCAGTTGCAGCGGCCGCAGATGCAGCGACACGATCCGCGTTGAGGTCGCACCGTCCCTGCCGGCATGGGCGACCCCCCGCAGCCGTCCCCATACCAACACGTCCCCGGCCGCGCTGATTCGAGCGCCGGGGTTGACGTCTCCAACCACAAGAAGACTGCCATCACTCTGCAGGTGGTCTCCGGAGCGGAGGGTGCCCTGATGAACCGTCAGGCTTCCCGGAGGAGGCGATGGCTTGTCCTCATCGGAAGACCCCGCTTCACACAGTCGACCATCCAGTCCGATTGCCGCTGCACTCACCACCGTTTCGGCGACCGTGACCTCCAGCCGATGGATCTGCCGACCGGAGTCTTCCAGGATCCGTTGCAGATCTCTGAGGTCACTGCAGGTCAGCGACCAGTCTCCGCAGTGAAGATCAAGCCTGCCCACAGGGCAGGTGTTCAGCAGGTCTGGCAAAGCATCTCGCCAGTGCTGAAGCCGTTGATCCGGCAGGTGCAGCGTCTTCACCGATCGGATGTCAAGGAAGAGCCCCATTCAACGTCCATCGTTCTCCTCAGCTCCTTCTGGATCTCCCTGGGGTGAATCAGCCAGGAGGTGGCGGCGGGGGTGGCCAGACTGGCCACCAGGGGTGAAGCCTCTTCCAGAGCTTGCATCTGCTCGCCGTCCCACAGCCTGAGTCCCCCTCGATAGGGGTGATAGCCCCTCAATTCCTGATGACGCAGTCCGCAGCTCAGGGAGGGATCGATTCCCCGTTGCTCGGCCAGCCGACCGGCAACTGCCAGGGCCTGCAGCTGCTCCTCCCGGGTGAGTTGCGTCACGGCTGTGGCTTTGAGCAGATCCCGCTCGCGAAAGCGGCGGCAGAGACTGGCCAGCGCTGGTGGTCCCTCCTCCTGCCAGCGCTGCAGGTGATACCCGGTGCGGACGTCGTCGTTGGCCAGAAAACTGTCGAGGTCGAGTTCTTCGGCGTTCCAGAGCCAGCGCTGCATCACGCCATCAGCCCAGACGAGGGCAGGACCCAGCTGCCTGGCCAGGCGCACAAGCCGTTCCAGCAACCAGTTGCACACCACGTTCAGGCGATGGTTGTACACGCTGCGGTACATCAGGTTGCGCACCACCAGGTAGTGCTCAACGGCCATCAGGCCCTTTGGATGAATGGCCAGATCCCCGTCGGGGGACAAGGTCAGCCCCGCCATGATGCGCTCCAGATCCAACTGGCCGTAACGGGTGCCTGTGCTGTAGCTGTCTCTGAGCAGATAATCCAGCCGGTCACAGTCCAACTGGCTGCTCACCAGCCGCTTCACCACGGGGTGGGGCGCCTGGCCATGTTCCAGAAGTGCCGCAACGGCCTGTGCCGTGCCCTGATCCTCTTGATCAAGGCAGGCCTGAATCTGGGGATGGTTTTGCGCGATCCGGGCTGACCAGCTTTCGTGATGCAGCCCAAACATCTCCTCGCCGGTGTGGCTGAGGGGGCCATGGCCGATGTCGTGGAGGAGAGCGGCGGCGTACAGCAGTGGCCGATGAGGTTCGAGATCCGGGCTGAGCTTCAACAGACGCTCAAAGGCCTGCCTGGCCAGATGGAACACGCCGAGTGAATGGGTGAACCGGCTTGATTCAGCGCCGTGAAAGGTCAGAAATGCTGGCCCCAGTTGCCGAACCCTGCGCAGACGCTGAAAGGGTGCTGTTTCGACCAGGGCCATCACCATGGCCTCGCCGGGCCGATGGCTATCCAGCTGGATGCCTCGGTGGAGAGGGTCGTGGTACGTCCGCTGACTCATTCGGCAGCGGGATCCGGCGATTGCTCCAGCAGGGCTTCCATCCACTGCTCGGCTTCGCTGATCCAACGGTCTCCATCACCACCGGGTGCCAGGGGTTCTGGATCGGAGAGCTGCCTGTCCGGTGCAATCCCTTCGCCCTGGATGTCGTGTCCGCTGGGGGTGACATAGCCGGCCACTGTGACCGCAAGACCGCTGCCATCACTGAGATTGGTCAGGGTCTGGATCAGCCCTTTGCCGAAGGTTTGGTGGCCCAGCAGCGTGGAGCGTTCGTTGTCCTGCAGTGCTCCCGCCAGGATTTCGCTGGCGCTTGCCGTACCCCCATTCACCAGAGTCAGCATGGGGCCGTCATAAAGGGTTGAGGGGTTGGCGTTGATGGCGTCATCGATGCCATCGCGGTTGCGGGTTTCCACGATGGTGCCGCTGGCGAGGAAGTCATCGGCAACTGCGAGACCGGAACTCACCAGACCCCCAGAGTTGTTGCGCAGGTCCAGCACTAAACCTTCGATGTTTTTGTCCTGAAGTTCCTCCAGCGCCTGTTGCACCTGTTCAGGAACCCCATCGGTGAATTGCGTGATGCGCAGATAGCCGAGGGTGTGGTCATCGCTGCGCAGTCGCCGCGTTCGAACCGGTCGCAGGTCAACGCTGCGTCGCTCCAGGGTGACCTCATCGGCAGAGCCATCGGCCGCTTCGATGCTCAGCACCACTTGCGTTCCCACGTCACCTCGAAGAGCAGCAGCTGTGCCCTCTAGCCCCAGATCCGTCACAGATGTGCCATCCACAGCGAGAATCGACGTGCCGGTCATGAGCTCGGCATCCGAGGCGGGGGATCCATCGAGGGCAGAGATCACCACCACCCGATCGGACTGTTCGGAGGGGCCAAGCTGCAAGCCGACGCCGCTGAGGTTGCCGCTGGTGCTGTCCTTCAGTGCGGAGTAATCGTCTGGGCGCAGCAGACGGGTGTAGGGATCATCGAGAGCTGAGAGCATCCCGTCGATGGCGCTGTAAGCGTCTTCGCTGCTGACGATGCTTTTTTCCAGAGCCTTCTGGCGCTGACGTCGCCAGCGCACGGAATCGAGGTGTTCGGGATCGAGATATCCCTGATTCACCAGCCGCCAGCTGTCCACCACCAACTGTTGGGTATCGCTCAGCGCTGTGGCCGAACAGGGGCCAGCAAGCGTCAAAAACAGTCCGAGGATCAGGACACAAAGGGACTTGACCCAGTGAGAACGCCTGTGCCGCAGCCACTCTGAGGGATCGTTAACAGTTGGATACATCACGGTCGGGTCGGCTCCTTGGAAGAAGCGTGCTGCGTAGACTTTCGCAACCCGAGCCCGCTTGTGCATGGCGAACTCATCCCCTGTTTACGACTGGTTCCAGGAACGTCTGGAAATCCAGGACATTGCTGATGACATCAGCACGAAATACGTGCCGCCCCACGTCAACATCTTTTATTGCCTGGGCGGCATCACCCTGGTTTGCTTCCTGATTCAGTTCGCGACTGGGTTCGCGATGACCTTCTACTACAAGCCGACTGTTGCAGAGGCCTATTCCTCTGTTCAGTACCTGATGACCGACGTCAGCTTCGGCTGGTTGATTCGTTCGGTGCATCGCTGGAGCGCATCGATGATGGTGCTGATGCTGATTCTTCACGTGTTCCGGGTCTACCTCACCGGTGGTTTCAAGCGTCCCCGTGAGCTCACCTGGGTCACCGGCGTGACCATGGCCGTGATCACAGTTTCCTTCGGTGTCACCGGTTACTCCCTGCCCTGGGACCAGGTTGGTTATTGGGCCGTCAAGATTGTTTCCGGCGTCCCAGCAGCCATCCCAGTTGTGGGTGACTTCATGGTGGAGCTGCTCCGCGGTGGCGAAAGTGTCGGTCAGTCCACACTCACTCGCTTCTACAGCCTCCACACCTTTGTGATGCCATGGCTGCTCGCCGTATTCATGCTCATGCACTTCCTGATGATTCGGAAGCAGGGCATTTCTGGTCCCTTGTGATCTGCGTTCCTACCGTTAACTAAACACCTGGATTCACCGATGCACATTCTCAAGAAGCCTGACCTCTCCGATCCCAAGATGCGCGCCAAGCTCGCCAAGGGCATGGGGCACAACTACTACGGAGAACCTGCCTGGCCCAACGACCTTCTCTACATCTTCCCGGTCGTCATCCTCGGAACCATCGCCTGCATTGTTGGTCTTGCGGTTCTTGACCCCGCGATGCTGGCTGACAAGGCTGATCCCTTCGCCACTCCTCTGGAAATTCTTCCTGAGTGGTACCTCTACCCCGTGTTCCAGATCCTTCGGGTCGTTCCTAACAAACTGCTGGGCATCGCTCTCCAGACCCTTGTCCCCCTGGGCCTGATGCTTGTTCCCTTCATTGAGAGCTTCAACAAGTTTCAGAACCCTTTCCGTCGTCCTGTCGCGATGACTGTGTTCCTGTTCGGAACCGTCACCACCATCTACCTCGGAATTGGTGCTGCTCTCCCGATTGACAAGTCACTGACTCTCGGCCTGTTCTGATTCAAGACTTGATGTTTTGTTGGACCCCGGCTCCTTTGGAGTCGGGGTTTTTTGTTGCTCAGCTCAAACCGGCATCGAGGTGCAGCATCAACACGTCGTTAGGTTCAACCCTGAGGAAGTGATGCAGCAGCAGGAAACCAACGATGGTCCAGGTTTGGTAGGTGCGTGATTGCTGCCCAACCCAGGTTCCCGTGGGCCCATCGAAGTATTCGGCCCATTGCTGACGAGGAAGTTGGTTGAGTTGGCTCCAGTAGCACTCCTCCACCAACGTTTTCATCTGCGTCATCAGCAGCATGTCCGCATGGGGATGGATGCGCTCGTGCAGAAGGATCGATCCTCCGAAATACCAGAGCAGGCTGGGCCAGTGGCCACCGTTGTGATAGCTCCAGGGCCAGTTCTTGGGGTCTGATCCAGTTTTGTTCTCCCATTCCACCCCCTCCATGGGGGGGTGACAGATGCGCATCGGCATCTGTGCCATCAGATGTTGGCGATTGTGTTGCACCAGGCGGAACAGGGCACGTTGCTGCGGTGCCGTCAGCAACCCGAACAGACAGGCGAGTGAATTGCCGAGGCTGTAAAAACGAAAGTCCGGTCGACCGGTGCGCATGTTGCCGATCAGATATCCACCTCGGTTGTCCAGCCAGTCCTGGAGCCAGTCAGGGATCACCTGGGGTTGAACGTTGAATTCGTTCTGGTACTGGTTGTCGCCGTACTGCTCGGTGGGTCGTCGTCTGAGCACCTGCATGGTTTTGCTGGTGACCCAGTAGTGCTTCAGCAGGTACTGACGCAGGTCATGCATCCAGCGACGGCTCAGGCGCAGCCGTTCTTCAAGAAGCACACTGCTTTCGTGGCGCTGGCAGAGCTCCATCAGCTCAATGGAGCTGCGTAGGGCTGCAAACAGCAACACCTCCACCTCGAGCGGTGCGCCCCACACGTCCATGGGGCGATCAATCATGAAGGCGCAGTCGGGGACGAACAGCACCGGCGTGCCTTCAAAGCTGGGGTGGAGCACCAGGTCCAGGAGCAGTTGCAGACCCCGTTGCACTTCTGCACTGCGGCCGAACTCCGTGTCACCGCTGCGTTTGACGTAAATCCAGCAGAGAATCGGCCACCAGAGGCTTGCGTCCACGGAGGTGATCCGTCCGATTGAACGCTGCCCGTAGTCGGCCACCAGTTCCTCGTTTTCCTCCACGAAGCTGGTGGGGAAGACGCCGCGGGTTTGCACGCTCGTGCTCTGAAGATCCAGGCACACCGTCAGGAACTGCCGGACGATCGAAAACCGTCGCTTCAGCAGCAGATAGATCATCACGGGAACGTTGTCCCTGAGAAAGATCTCGCCGTAGTTCAGGGCTTCGTCATCGCTGGGATGTTCCAGGGCAGCCACGCTGCCGGCGAGCTCTCCACGAATGGTGATCAGGGTGCGCTCGAAGTGCTCTTCAGCCTTTTGCACCACATGCTCTTCCTTGGAACTGGGGCGAAAGCGCTGACTCTGTTCCGTGAAACCCCCTGCCATCCACATGGTCTCCTCTGTTCAGAAGCTAGGTGTGGCAATGGATTTCGCCAGTGGAAGCAACTCTGCAGATGCGTTGGATGGTCTGTGGTTGCGCCTTAGGTGTGAGGAGTGTTATGGTTTTGTCTTGCGCAGGAGCCGAGAGGTGAGGGCGCAAGACCGAAGCCTGAGGGGCGAAAGCCTTGAGGTGTCTTGGTTCACTTACAAGACAAAGAGGGAGCGATCCCACGGTGTTGTAAGTTCTTCAAGCGGTCGCGAGAGGCCGCGTTGATCAGTTACCACTCTTCTGAAAGGAAGGGGTTAGGGAGTTGATCGCACCTGGACAATTGAAAAGTTTAGGAACTGACGCTTTCATCGCGTTTGGTTCTGAACCGAGCCGCAAGGTGAGGTGAGGGACTAAATGAAGAAGCGATGAAGGTGTGAGGTCCCGTCAAAAAATTTCGTTGCGTCGAAGCATTGTGCTTGCAACGGGAAGGTTTTCACGATCCTTTCTGTTGCCGGTGTGCGCAATGTGGAGCAACAACCGGATCTGAGATCCTGGAAAGTCATAGATAGAGAAATCTAGATGTGCACTCTTAAGAACCCTTTCTGTGTCAGCGGGAAGGAGGCTTCAACTGTTACTGGTTTTACTGAGTAATGGGTGACGCAAATCAAGTTGAGATGATGAAGATTATCAAGAGGACTTGATCTACAACGGAGAGTTTGATCCTGGCTCAGGATGAACGCTGGCGGCGTGCTTAACACATGCAAGTCGAACGAACCTTCGGGTTAGTGGCGGACGGGTGAGTAACGCGTGAGAATCTGCCCTCAGGAGGGGGATAACGGTTGGAAACGACCGCTAATACCCCATATGCCGCGAGGTGAAATGAATTTCGCCTGAGGATGAGCTCGCGTCTGATTAGCTAGTTGGTGGGGTAAAGGCCTACCAAGGCATCGATCAGTAGCTGGTCTGAGAGGATGATCAGCCACACTGGGACTGAGACACGGCCCAGACTCCTACGGGAGGCAGCAGTGGGGAATTTTCCGCAATGGGCGAAAGCCTGACGGAGCAACGCCGCGTGAGGGATGAAGGCCTCTGGGCTGTAAACCTCTTTTATCAAGGAAGAAGATCTGACGGTACTTGATGAATAAGCCACGGCTAATTCCGTGCCAGCAGCCGCGGTAATACGGGAGTGGCAAGCGTTATCCGGAATTATTGGGCGTAAAGCGTCCGCAGGCGGCCCTTCAAGTCTGCTGTTAAAGAGTGGAGCTTAACTCCATCATGGCAGTGGAAACTGTTGGGCTTGAGTGTGGTAGGGGCAGAGGGAATTCCCGGTGTAGCGGTGAAATGCGTAGATATCGGGAAGAACACCAGTGGCGAAGGCGCTCTGCTGGGCCATCACTGACGCTCATGGACGAAAGCCAGGGGAGCGAAAGGGATTAGATACCCCTGTAGTCCTGGCCGTAAACGATGAACACTAGGTGTCGGGGGAATCGACCCCCTCGGTGTCGTAGCCAACGCGTTAAGTGTTCCGCCTGGGGAGTACGCACGCAAGTGTGAAACTCAAAGGAATTGACGGGGGCCCGCACAAGCGGTGGAGTATGTGGTTTAATTCGATGCACGCGAAGAACCTTACCAGGGTTTGACATCCTGCGAATCTCTTGGAAACGAGAGAGTGCCTTCGGGAACGCAGTGACAGGTGGTGCATGGCTGTCGTCAGCTCGTGTCGTGAGATGTTGGGTTAAGTCCCGCACGAGCGCAACCCACGTCTTTAGTTGCCAGCATTTAGTTGGGCACTCTAGAGAGACCGCCGGTGATAAACCGGAGGAAGGTGTGGATGACGTCAAGTCATCATGCCCCTTACATCCTGGGCTACACACGTACTACAATGCTACGGACAAAGGGCAGCAAGTTCGCGAGGACAAGCAAATCCCATAAACCGTGGCTCAGTTCAGATCGTAGGCTGCAACTCGCCTACGTGAAGGAGGAATCGCTAGTAATCGCAGGTCAGCATACTGCGGTGAATACGTTCCCGGGCCTTGTACACACCGCCCGTCACACCATGGAAGTTGGCCACGCCCGAAGCCGTTACTCCAACCCTCGGGAGGAGGACGTCGAAGGTGGGGCTGATGACTGGGGTGAAGTCGTAACAAGGTATCCGTACCGGAAGGTGCGGATGGATCACCTCCTAACAGGGAGACAACACAATGATTTTGATGCCTGAGTACTTTTATTCTTAGGCCGAAATCCTGTCACCTTAGGTCGATCGGTACCTCAGCGTTGAAGCAACAGAGTTAACAGAGATGTTGATGCGTGTTGTGGAGATGATCAGTTCCTAAACTTTGTCTAGGTCACACCCCACAAGGGTTGAGTTTTCCTGGGCCATTAGCTCAGGTGGTTAGAGCGCACCCCTGATAAGGGTGAGGTCCCTGGTTCAAGTCCAGGATGGCCCATTCGGTGTTGGGGGTTTAGCTCAGTTGGTAGAGCGCCTGCTTTGCAAGCAGGATGTCAGGAGTTCGAGTCTCCTAACCTCCACTGACCGAACTCAATCTCCGGTTTTGCATTGAAAGATGGAGAACCACTCGATTGTGAAGTGTGATTTAGATGTGTCCGCTGGATGACCCCAGCTTCCTGTCATTCCAAATCGAAGTAAGTTAGTTTACTTAATTGAATTTGGTTGATAAGATGCTGGGCTCGATTTCAGTGATCAAGCAATTGGTCATTGGATTTGAAGTTCTGGCAGAACCTTGACAACTGCATAGGTAAGTCTGGAAAAAACAAAGCATCTTACAGATGCATTGTTTTGAATCTGATCTTCTGAAAGGGAGATTGGATCTAGAACAATGAAAATTCTTTTGAGCAAGAGCCGAGACTCTTGAGCGTTCTTTGATTCGTGTCGAGCGAATCAGAGTTAGATCTTGTTTTAGGAATCAGCGAAAGTTGATGATTAAAACTTGAGAATCTGCTTTCAACGGCGGTAAGCGTTCAGGAGATTAATTGGTCAAGCTACAAAGGGCTCACGGCGGATACCTTGGCACACAGAGGCGATGAAGGACGTGGTTACCTGCGATAAGTCTCGGGGAGCTGGAAGCACGCTTTGATCCGGGAATTTCCGAATGGGGCAACCCCTAGTACGGCCAGCTGAATCCATAGGCTGGCGCGAGCCAACCCAGCGAACTGAAACATCTTAGTAGCTGGAGGAAAGGAAAGTAAAAACGACTCCCTAAGTAGCGGCGAGCGAACGGGGAAGAGCCTAAACCGATACTTTCGAGTATCGGGGTTGTGGGACAGCAACGTGTATCAGGGATGTTAGGAGAAGTGTTTGAATGACACGCCACAGAGGGTGAAAGCCCCGTAACCGAAAACTGAACTGAGCTAGCTGTATCCCGAGTAGCACGGAGCACGTGAAATTCCGTGTGAATCCGCGAGGACCACCTCGTAAGGCTAAGTACTACTGTGTGACCGATAGCGAAACAGTACCGCGAGGGAAAGGTGAAAAGAACCCCGGGAGGGGAGTGAAATAGAACATGAAACCGTGAGCCTACAAGCAATGGGAGCCCTACTCATAGGGTGACCGTGTGCCTGTTGAAGAATGAGCCGGCGACTTATAGGCACTGGCGGGTTAAACCGGAAATGGTGGAGCCATAGCGAAAGCGAGTCTGAATAGGGCGCTTGTCAGTGTTTATAGACCCGAACCCGGGTGATCTAACCATGGCCAGGATGAAGCTTGGGTGATACCAAGTGGAGGTCCGAACCGACTGACGTTGAAAAGTCAGCGGATGAGCTGTGGTTAGGGGTGAAATGCCAATCGAACCCGGAGCTAGCTGGTTCTCCCCGAAATACGTTGAGGCGTAGCGTCTGATGCTCCAGCAGGGGGGTAAAGCCACCATTTCGGTGCGGGCTGCGAGAGCGGTACCAAATCGAGATGAACTCTGAATACCCTGTGTGTAGTCAGGCAGTCAGACTGTGGGGGATAAGCTCCATGGTCAAGAGGGAAACAGCCCAGACCGCCAGCTAAGGTCCCCAAATCAACACTAAGTGATAAAGGAGGTGGGATTCCATAGACAACCAGGAGGTTTGCCTAGAAGCAGCCATCCTCAAAGGAGTGCGTAATAGCTCACTGGTCGAGGGATCCTGCGCCGAAAATGAACGGGGCTAAGTGTTGTACCGAAGCTGCGGATTTATGGTAGGGGAGCGTTCTATGTGGGGCGAAGCGTTAGCGTGAGCGGGCGTGGACTGCATAGAAGTGAGAATGTCGGCTTGAGTAGCGAAAACATGGGTGAGAATCCCATGCACCGAAACCCTAAGGGTTCCTCCGGCAGGCTCGTCCGCGGAGGGTTAGTCTGGA